>PLXK01000025.1:0-26412 GCA_003151415.1 Bacteroidota bacterium | reverse complement strand
TTCATGCTCAAAATCGTCATCAGCTACCCAAACAAGGAGGAAGAGCGAACAATTATCCGGCAGAATATTGCCAATGATTTTCCACGCACATCGGGTGTTTTAAGCAAGGAAGACATTACCCGGGCCCGTCAGGAAGTGCGGCAGGTGTATTTAGATGAAAAAATCGAACAATATATTGTCGACATTGTTTGTGCCACACGCGCACCGCAGGATTACAAACTTGACAAATTCAGCCCCCTGATCAGTTACGGATGTTCTCCCCGGGCAAGCATCAACCTGGCTCTGGCTGCTAAAGCATATGCCTTTATCAAAAGAAGAGGCTATGTTATTCCCGAAGATGTAAGGGCCATTTGTATGGATGTGATGCGCCACAGGCTGGGGCTGACTTATGAAGCCGAAGCCGAAAATGTGACAGCCGAACAAATGATACAGGAAATTTTAAACGTGGTTGAAGTTCCCTGATTGCGGGAAAGAATAGTTACAATGTCCCAGTCCCTGACGACGAGCATGTATGGAAACGGTTGAATTATTAAAAAAAGTAAGGAAGATAGAAATCAAAACGATGGGCCTGTCCAACCAGATTTTTTCGGGGGNNTTTCAGTGAAGTCAGAGAATATCAGCCCGGAGACGATATCCGGACCATCGACTGGAACGTGACAGCCCGGTTCAACAGTCCCTATGTAAAGGTCTTTGAAGAAGAACGGGAAATGACCGTCATGTTGCTTGCCGATGTAAGCGCTTCGGGGGAATTTGGAACGCAAAAGCAGGTCCGACACGATCTCATTACCGAACTCTGTGCCGTACTCGCGTTTTCGGCCATTCAGAACAACGACAAAATAGGGATCATCTTTTTCAGCGATAAAATAGAAAAATACATTCCGCCCAAAAAGGGCCGCAGTCATATTTTGCACATCATCCGCGATTTGATCGAATTCAAGCCCGAACACAGAGAAACGAACATCGAGCTTGCTCTTCGCTATTTTACCAATGTGATCAAAAAACGAAGCATCGCATTCCTGTTGTCTGATTTTATCGACCCCCGTATTGGGGGGGATTCACGAAACAGTTTCAGCGATGCGCTTAAAGTGGCCCGCCGCCGACATGACCTGATCGCTCTTCGCATTTATGATCCGCGCGAAAATGTTTTGCCGGATATCGGGTTGGTTAAGCTGATGGATACGGAAACAGGAAAGCACCGCTGGGTGGATACGTCTGTGAAAAAAGTGCGCACCCGGTACGCGGCAGAAGCCTTACGCAGGGAGGATGAGCTGAAATATGTTTTCATTAAAAGCGGTATCAATTTCGCAAAAATTGCCACAAACGAATCTTACATCCAGCCATTGATGACTTTATTCGGAAACCGTGCGTAACAAAAAACGACATCTCCTTTGCAAATTTCTGCTGATCCTTTTCTCAGGAATTGCCCCGTATGCCGCATTTGCACAGACCATCAAATGGAGCGCATCCCAGGACAGCAGCACCATCCGTATCGGAGAGCAAACCGTCATTCGCCTGAAACTGCAGTCCGACGGAAAACAAAAGCTTAAAAACATAACCTGGCCTGTATTGAGAGATTCGATAATGAAGGGCGTTCAGATCGTGCGTGTTTCGAAAATAGACACCCTTAGGGCCGACAGCGGCCTGAAGAATCAAGGACTCACACAGGTTCAGCGCATCACCATCACCTCATTCGATTCCGGATATTATGCAATTCCCCCCTTCCGGCTTATTGTGGACGGAGACTCTTCCAAAGCGTTACTGACGGACCCATTGCTCCTGAATGTGCAGGGCATGAGGGTGGACACCACTCTGGCCATCAAGGACATCAAACAGCCGCTTGAAGAACCGTTCGACTGGCACGAAGTTATACCCTGGATAAAATGGGTGGCGGCCGGCCTCGCTCTGCTCATTGCAGCGGTTCTGCTGGTGAGGTATTTCAGGAAAAAACCGGCACTCCTAAAAAGGGAAGTAAAGGCCATCCCTGCGCATATTGTTGCCCTGGAGAACCTTGAAAAACTAAGAGAAAAGAAACTTTGGCAGAACAACAAACTCAAGCCATACCACAGCGAACTCACCGATATTCTTCGATTATACATCGAGCAGCGGTTTGGAATCAATGCATTGGAACAAACTTCCGATGAAATCATGACCAGTTTCAAAAGTGTGGCCGTAGGCATGGAAAGCAAGGCCCGCCTCAGTCAGATATTCAGGCTGGCCGATTTGGTCAAGTTTGCCAAGCAACACGCCTTGCCCAATGAAAATGAAATGAGCCTTGACAATGCCTTTGCCTTTGTGCAGGAAACGAAACCCAATCAAAACGGGGCCAATCATGAGGCCACCACCTTGTCCTGAATGCGCTTTTTGAACGACATAACTTTTGCAAACAAGCCGCTGTTGTGGTTGCTCCTGCTCATTCCGGTTTACCTGGCCTGGTATATCTGGAAGGGAATGAACAGCCAGGCTGAACTGCGGATCTCTTCGCTGAGTGGTATGAAAGAGATACGAAACTCATTCAGACAGTACTTCAGGCATTTGATTTTTGTGCTTCGCGCTCTTGCCATGGCTCTGCTGATTGTTATTCTGGCTAGGCCCCAATCGCTCGGCAGCTGGAAGAACGTCAGTACCGAAGGCATCAACATTGTGATCGCGCTCGACATTTCCTCAAGCATGCTGGCCGAAGACCTGAAGCCCGACAGGGTGGAAGCGTCCAAAACAGTGGCCATGAGTTTTATCGACAGCCGGCCAAACGATCGCATTGGGCTGGTTGTTTTCAGCGGAGAGAGTTTTACCCAATGCCCGCTGACCAACGATCATGCCGTGCTGAAGAATCTGTTTTCCGGAATTCATCCCGGCATGGTGCAGGATGGAACCGCCATTGGAATGGGACTGGCAACGGCCATTTCAAGAATTGACACCATAGAGAAAAGCAATGTGATCATCCTGCTGACCGACGGGGTAAACAACCAGGGATCCATCGACCCGCTCACGGCAGCTGAAATGGCGAGAGCGTACAAAATAAAAGTATACACGGTTGGGCTGGGAACAAAAGGAAAGGCGCTTGCCCCCGTGGCCCGCGATGCATCAGGAAGATACCAATATGACTATGTCGATGTGGAAATTGACGAGGACGTTTTGAGAAAAGTTGCAGACATTACCGGCGGAAAATATTTCAGAGCCACAGATACAGAAAAACTGAAAAAGATCTATCAGGAAATTGACCGGATGGAAAAAAACATCATCATAGAAAAGAACTTTACAAACAAAAAAGAACTTTTTTTCCCTTTGGCTTTGGCTGCGTTGATTTTACTCATGCTCGAGTTCCTCTTGAAAAACACCTGGCTCAGGAGCGTTACTTAATTGAACCGAGATTTTTATAAAGATCATGTTGCGATTCGAAAACATACATTATTTATATGCGCTGGGACTGATCCCCGTCTGTATCCTTCTTTTTCTGCTTACGGCAGGATGGAAAAGACGCATGCTGCGCCGGTTTGGGGAAACGAACCTGGTTCTGCAGCTCATGCCAGAGGTTTCCCGGGCCAAGACACGGGTCAAATTTATTCTGTTTCTTCTGGCTTCGGTTTGTGTCATTGCGGTGATGCTGAATCCCCAGGCAGGTTCAAAACTGCAGGAGATCAAACGCAAGGGTGCACGCATCATAATCGCCCTGGATGTGTCAAACAGCATGAAGGCCCAGGACCTTGAACCGAACCGGCTGGAACGGGCCAAACGGGCGATCAGCAAGCTGATAGACAACCTCCAGGGCGACGAGCTGGGTCTTGTCGTGTTTGCCGGAAAAGCCTACGTGCAGCTGCCCGTAACAACGGATTATGCGGCCGCAAAATTATTTCTGGACAATATTGATACCGATCTGGTGCCTACCCAGGGAACCTCCATCGCTTCTGCCATTGACCTGGCCGTGGAATCGTTCGGGGGCCAGGAAGGGAAAAACAAGGCCCTGATCATCATCACCGACGGCGAGGACCATGAGGGTGATGTTATGGAGTCCGTTGCCAGAGCCGCTAAAAAAGAGGTGGTTGTTCATACCATCGGACTGGGTTCTCCAAACGGTGTGCCCATCCCTGTGTTCCAGGGGAAGGTATTTACCGGATACAGAAAAGACCGGACAGGGGCGACAATCATCACCAAACTCGATGAACAGACCCTGAAAGAAATCGCCGCATCAGGGCATGGATTGTATATACATGCGTCCAACGTGGATATAGGCCTGAACAGCCTTCTGGAGGAAATCAACAAGCTCAATAAATCGGATTTTCAGGGCCGGATTTACGCCAATTACGATGATTATTTTCCGGTTTTTGCGGCACTGGCATTGATTCTTTTGATTGCCGAAACCGTTATTTCGGAAAGAAAAAGCAAATTGTACAAACGCCTG
The DNA here is from genome assembly GCA_003151415.1 of Bacteroidota bacterium. GTDB lineage: Bacteria > Bacteroidota > Bacteroidia > Palsa-965 > Palsa-965 > Palsa-965. The sequence goes on along the minus strand of PLXK01000025.1, from coordinate 22,016 downwards.
AATTTGTTTGGAGAAAGCAAATGAAACAAGGATCTCTCATGCAAAGGATAAAGGAAAGAATGATAGTTAAAGCCCACATGCGCCTCTTTCGGTTGATCTTTTTGATCTTCCCGAATTGCTTTTTCTTTTTCAGCACAGAGACCTCCGCGCAGGAAGAAAAGAAGTATGTTCGCGATGGCAACAAGGCTTACGAGAAAGGGAAATACAATGAAGCGGAAGATCAATATCAAAAGGCGCTGGGTGTAAACCCGGGCAATTACACGGGCGCTTTCAATTTGGGTGATGCGTATTACAAAGAAGGCAAAAGCAAGGAGGCGGCCTCCAGATTTGAAGAATTGACGAAGATCCCCGCGGGTGACGACAAGCTTAGCGCAAAAGCCTATCACAATTGGGGGAATGCATTGCTTCATGATAAAAAATACGAAGAGGCCCTGGAGGCCTACAAAAAGGCACTGACGCTCAATCCCAAAGATGAGGATACCCGGTATAACCTGGGCTATACCCAGCAGATGCTGAAACAACAGGAGCAGAAAAAAAACAACGACAAAAAGAACGACAAGAAAGACGACAAAAAAGATAAGCAGGACAAGAAAAAGGATCAGGATAAAAAAGACAAGGATAAAAAGGATCAGGATAAAAAGGACAAGCAAAACGACAAGGACAAACCCAAGCCCGGAAAGCAGGATGAGAACCAGCAAAACCGGGTTTCGAAGGAGGCTGCCCAGAAAATGCTGAATGAGGTGAATAACAACGAACGCAAAGTGCAGAACAAATTGAAAAAAGAAAAGGAAAGCGTTCAGAGCGTAAAAATTGAAAAAGACTGGTAACAGGATTCCCTCTGTCGTTATCCACAACAGAGACGTTAAACCACCAAGCGCCTAATTTGTAAGCAATGAAAGATTTCATTTCCGGTATTCTGTTCTTTTTGGTTGCAGGCTCTGTCTGTGCCCAAAAATTCACCGCTACAGCAAGCAAGAACCCTGTTGCTTCCGGAGAAGCTTTTCAAATCACCTTTTCAATAGACGGAGCGGAGTCCGGCTTTCAGGTTCCCGACCTGAGCGATTTCAATGTGTTGTCGGGCCCCAATGCCACACAAAGCATGCAGATAATCAATGGGGCGATGTCACAATCCGTCTACTATTCATATTCGGTCAGCGCAAAAAAAGAGGGAAAATTTACCATTGGCTCGGCCTCCATCATTTCGGGCGGGAAACGGATTGAATCAAACAGCCTGACGATTGTTGTGACAAAAGGAGCGCCGGCTGCAAAGGGACAACAACAGGGATCTCAGGGCCCGGCAGGAGGGGAGAATCTATACGTAAAAACAAGCGTCAGCAAATCCAAAGTTTTCGAAGGCGAACAGGTGGTCCTGATCCACAAAATATACACCCGCATCAATCTGATCGGATTTCAGGGAGCCAAAATTCCGTCGTATACCGGATTCTGGTCACAGGATGTGCCGGGTACGTCAAACTATACGATAACCAAAGAGGTTGTCAACGGCTCCCAATATTCTGTTGTGGAATTTAAAAAAACATTTTTGTTCGCGCAGCGCAGCGGAACGCTTACGATTGATCCGATAGAAGTGGACTGTGTCGTGAGGCAGCAAAGCAGCCGCAAACAGGATCCCTGGAGCCTCTTTGGGCCGACCATCGAAGACGTAGCCTATAAACTCAAAGGCCAAAGCATAAAAGTGGAGGTGATGCCTTTACCGGAAGCCGGCAAGCCCGGCAGCTTTTCGGGAGCCGTGGGTTTGTTTACTTTAAAGGCGAAAATAAACAAGGAGAAAGTAAGGACAAACGAAGCAATCAATCTGAATGTAACTGTTTCGGGCAAGGGCAATATCAATCTGATTGACCCGCCCAAAATCGCTCCCCCCCATGACATGGAGAGCTACGATCCCAAACCTTCGGAAAACTTCAGTGTCAACGCGGCGGGAGTTGAAGGAATGAAATCAAACGAATACGTTCTGATACCCCGTTATCGCGGAAACTATAAAATAGAACCGGCAGAATTCAGTTATTTCGACCCGGAGAAAAAAAGCTATTTCACCTTGCGTACCCCCGAATTCAATATCCAGGTGGACAAGGCAGACGGGGACACCAGCACCTCGGGCCGGATGACAGTCACTAACCGCAACGAAGTGTCTGTGATCGGAAGCGATATCCGGTATATCAAAACCGGAACTTTCCCGTTGATGAAAACAGGAGAACATTTTTTTGGAACGCCCTGGTTTTATCTCTGGCTGGTTATGCCGGTTGTTTTTTTCATCTTGTTTTTACTTCTTCGGAAAAAGCATTTGAAGGAGAACAGCAACATTCAACTGGTGAAGAGCCGCAAAGCCACAAAAATGGCGCAAAAAAGACTGGCAAATGCAAAGACACATTTACAGGGAAACAACAAGGAATCCTTTTACGAGGAAATATTCCGGGCGCTATACGGATACCTGGGCGACAAGCTCTCCATGCCTGTATCCGATCTGTCGAAGGAGTCGATTGCCAGTGCCCTTGGACAACGCTCGGTTTCAGAAAACACGGTTCAGCAGCTTCTTGCAACAATCAGCGCCTGCGAGTTTGCACGTTACGCTTCTTCCGCCTCTTCTGGCGACCTGAAAGGAATATATGAACAGAGTATTTTACTGATTACAAAACTGGAAGAGGAGATTTCAAAAGAGAAAAAATCCTCACCTGTTCAGGCCGACAGATAAAACAAACAGGATGCCTGGGGGAAACAGAAACAGGTATCCTTTTTTAGAACAAAACTGTAAATGAAACAATTGAAATTGCTGCTTCTTCTGTCGTTTATCGCAACACTCAGAGCGAATGCCGGAAGCGTCCTTCAGACGATTGACTCTGCCAACAATGCCTATTCGAAAAAAGAATACCCCCTTGCGGTCGCTCTTTATTCGAAAGTGCTGGCCAGAGGAACGGAAGCTCCTGAAATCTATTTCAACCTGGGTAACGCCTGGTTCAAAAGCAAAAATGTGCCGATGGCTATTCTGAACTATGAAAGGGCAAAAAGACTGAAGCCTGAAGACGAAGCCACAGAATCCAATCTGAAAATTGCCAACGCACAGATTGTTGATAAGGTGGAGGAGGGTCCAGTCCATTTTATTTCCGGATGGAAGAGCCGTTTTTTACATGTTTTTTCTGAAAAAACATGGTCCATTATATGCATAGCGGCGTTTGTGACCTGTCTGTTTTTCCTGCTTATTTATTTTGTGGGAAGGCAGGTTTGGGCCCGGCAGATTTCTTTTGTTTTGTCCGGACTGCTGTTGGTTTTCTCTGTTTTTGCATACTACACCGCATCCGCCAGATATTCGATTTCACAAACCCATGAGGCAGGCATTGTCATCTCTCCCAACGTTTCTGCAAAAGGTTCGCCCGATGAAAAAGGAACGGATTTATTCATTCTTCATGAAGGAACAAAAATATTTTTGATTCAAAACAATACGGGCTGGAGCGAAGTGAAATTGGCCAATGGAAACACAGGCTGGTTGCCTCGTTCTTCTTTTGAGATTATCTGAGCGTTGAGTCCGATTGTAAAAAAATCCCCACCCAATCCCTGGCATATGGTAACTGTAAAAAGAGAAGGCGACAATTTCATTGTGGAAGTGAAAGGCATGCACAAACTCTAGGCGTTCAAAAGTGAACTGATCATACCCACGGAACATGTGCTTCATGCACATCGGAATATGGAGGATGTCAAGTTGTGGAAGGGGTGGAAAGCTCCGGGAACATACATTCCAACGATCATTACAGCCGGAACCTTTTACAAAGACGGCAACAAGATATTCTGGGATGTTTCGGATATGGACAAATGCATTCTTATTGATTTGAAGGATGAAGACTACCAACAATTGATTGTTGAAGTTGAAAACCCCGAAGAAACGATAAAATTGTTGATTGCCGGGTGAGTGAAGGAACGGAAATCTCGCTGGCATCCCGCTTTCGTTCCTCTAAACAGCTCCCCTGCAATAAACGGAAGAAAGATTCGTTTATTAAGAAACAAGATGGAGTGAATTAAGTCGTCTTCAAAAACAATACCTGGTGGCAAGCACAAACTGCGAGGTATTGCACAGCTGATAAGACGGAAAGCCATTCTCCCAAAGAGGACTGAGGTAAGAAAAAGAAACATTCAGATTTCGGATCTTCAATTGGCCCCCTGCAGAAAGTAAAAGATCCTGCCCCCGGGCCAGGGTGGTCGGGTCTTTCGTCGAAGAGGCTTTTAGCCAATCGGAGTTCCCATGCTCGAAATTAATTCCCAGTTGCGGCTCCAGCCGGATTTCCATGTGCGGAACGTGTAGCCCATAACCCATATTGACCGAGACATTCAAATCGTTGCCGAAAACAAAACCGTCCGCATTGGGTGTAAACATTCTTGTGCCGATGGAGCTGAGCATGTTGATGTTTCCCTTTTGCACAATTGCTGCTGCACCCAGTACAATGTTTGTTTTGTAACTGCCGGCAATCATACGGGGCGATATTTCTTCCGGATATAATTTTATCCAGTCAATTTGCGTGTTGAACGTGTTTCGGGCATTCAGTGTTGTGTTGCCTCCTGCTGAAATATGAAATGAGGCATCCCAGGATTTTATCAGGATCGACCGAATCAGATAATCACAACTTAGCCCGAGTTGATTGTCTGAGGAACTTGATAAACCGATCGGACCCTCCTGTTCTCCGACGGCATTGGTCCTGATGGTTGTCTGGGCAGTTGAAATCTGAATTTGAATCCGGGGACGAATATAAAACTGGTAAAAAAAGGTCTGATCAGAAATTGTTTCGCCCAGTGTTTGAAGCTGGTATACATTGGCGCTGGTGTTTACGCTGAATGTCCGCTGAAATTTTCGTTGATGTGTCAAGATCCCAAGGCTGTTTAAAGCGTTGCTTGAATAAAAAGAGTTGAATATAAATTGGTTGTACCAGTCGGCTCCAAAAACCGGATTGAGACTGAAATCACAGGCAACAGATTGCTGAGACAAACACAAAAATCCAAAGACAACCAAGCGACGAGTCACTTTGTATTTTATGGAGAGAAGAAAAGACCGAAGCCCAGAGAGTAAGCCGGGCCTTGAGTTTATGCTCGCATGCATGATAGCAAAGATAACAATTGAAATGGCGGCAACTGCGCTTACTGACTGTTAAAAATAATTCATTTCATTGAAGGACCCTATGACGGGCATCATACCCGGGGCCGTAAAATTGTTTTTCCCTGGTTTGATTTTTCTGAAACGGAGGGCTGTGGATTCACAATAAAGTATTGAAAACGCCGTTCTAAGGACAATGATTCAACTCCGTTACCTCGCTCATTCTTCATTTGAGATTATCTGCGGCAATACAATTCTGGTAACCGACCCCTGGCTGGATGGCCCTGCATATTACAATCAGTGGCACCTGTGGCCCTTGCCTGTGCAGGATTACGAGGAGCTGAAACCGGATATCATTTTGATTTCTCATGGACATGAGGATCACCTGCACATAAAGACCCTAAAAGGATTGTCCAAAAAAGCAAAATTCTTTTTCCCGTTTCAATGGAGGGCAGGAGTGAAGCAATACCTCGAACACATGGGATTTGAAAGTGTGACCGAGGCGGTAAGCTTTAAAACATACGCTGTCAACGATGTTAAAATAACCTATATCGGTTTTTCGCTTGAAAGCGTCATTGTCATTGAATACGGCGATGAAGTGGTGGTGAACATCAATGATGCCCTGAATTCGAATCACGAAAATGCCGTGGATTTCATTCTGAGGGAAATACGGGAAAGATGGCCCAAAATAGATTATCTCTTGTCGGGATGGAGCGGCGCCAGTTATTTTCCCAATCAAATCCGGTATCCCGGGAAGGATGATGTTGAAATCGGCCGCTTGAGAGAACAGTTTTTCGCAAACAACTTCTGCCGATTCACGAATATCCTGAAACCGCAAGTGTCGGTTCCTTTTGCCTCGGGGTTTGTTCTTTTGAAAAAAGAAAATCAATGGATCAACCGGATTAAATTTTCAAGAAGCAGGGTGGAGTCTTATTACCGTGAGTATTTTGACGGCAATACGGACATACAATTCGCCGTTCCCTATCCCGGCGATACGATGCAGAAGGGAGAGCTTGAAAAAGTTTCTGTTCTGCACGGCATTGAAGAGGAGGAGCAATGCGACATGGCTTACCGGCATTACGCCGTACAAACGGAGGAGGTGAACCGGGTTGCCTTGGCAAGCGATGCGGAAGTGACCGTATTACTGAAAAAAATGGAGCACTGGATGAACTTCAACAAAAGAATATATCATCCAAAAGTGATAGCCGATGTTGTGTTTTCGGTACGGTTGGAGGATTGTGAAATGAAAACGTACATCAACATTACCTCGAAGGATAACGTTCTGAGAGTCTGCCTGGGAAATGAGCCTTTGGCAGAGCGGCGGTTATTGATACACTCCTCGGCAAAAAAACTACTCTATGCTCTTGGAAAAGTTTGGGGGGGCGATGTTCTTACCATTGGCTATGGTCTTACGATTGATGTGTATGACCAGCTCACGCTCGAAAAAAATCTTGACATTGTTTGTGTCCGGTTGATCACCCGATATCCGATGGCCCGTCAGGACCTTATGAAATTCCCTTTGCGTGCATTCAAATTTTACACCTACAACCCCAGACTGACCAACTTGTGGTTGAAACAAAAGGTTGTTCTCAAGCCCTTTGTCAACAAATACCCTTACAACGAAAGGGACCATTGGCTCAATTACAACAAATGTGATTTGTGTGCCGTCTGCAAAATGCCGGAGCTGGATCTGAAGGCTTATGCCTGACGAAGAGAACAAACACAAAAAACACCCGGTTGACCGGGTGGCTCTTGCAGCAAAAAAAGGGATATTTATTTCTGAGCGCTCAGAAAAAGTCTTTCCGCTTCTTCCCAGTTGACCACGTTCCACCAATCGTTTGCGTAATCAACACGCATATTCTGGTGTTTGAGGTAATAGGCGTGTTCCCAGACATCGAGTGCCAGCACCGGCACCCCTTTGCAGGTGGCGAACTGCATCAGCGGGTTGTCCTGATTGGCCGTGGTTCCGATTTCGAGTTTGTAAACATCGTTTACCACGAGCCAGCACCATCCCGAACCGAAAACGGATTTGGCCTTGTCGTTGAATTTGGTTTTGAAAACCTCCATGCTTCCGAAGGAGGAATTGATGGCATCAATCAAATGACCGGAAGGGGCAGGCGCCCCTTCGGTTTTTGGTTTCATCAGTTTCCAGAAAAAGCGGTGGTTGAAATGCCCGCCTCCGTTATTCCGCAAGGGATAGTTTCCGTCGTGTATGGTTCGGCACAGTTCGGCAATGTCTTTGTATGAATTCTTGTCCGCAGCCAGGGCCTTGTTCAGATTTGTCACATAGGCCTGGTGGTGCTTGCTGTGGTGGATCTCCATGGTTTGCTTGTCGATGAAAGGCTCCAGCGCATCGTATGCATAGGGTAGGGGGGGAAGTGTAAAGGTATCCATGTCCAAAGCAGGAGGTTTGGCCGCGTTCACAATCGAACCGGGCAAACTTGAAAGGACAAGTCCGCCTACGGTAAGTACGGCTGTCTTTTTGATGAAGTCGCGCCGTTCCATGTTGTTTTCACTCATAATGATTCTGTTTTTTGTGAAGTTTAACTGTTTTTTTACCGAAGCCCTGTGATTTGACCCGTTCTGGCCCGTTCTCAGGCAAAGTATATCAGAACCTGGTTTTTTTCAACGGCGAGGCCTTTTTTTACTGCAATTTTTTTTATGGTCACGTCTTCCGGAGATTTCAGAATGTTTTCCATTTTCATGGCCTCCAGAACCAGCAAGGGTTCTCCTTTTTTCACATGAGCGCCTTCTTCGACAGCAATGGTCAGAACAAGACCAGGCATAGGAGCCTTCAGCTCGTTCACTTTCTTGCTGCTCAGATTATCCAGGCCAAGACTTTTTAAAAGCAGATCGTATTTGTCTTTCACCTGAAGCGTATACGGATTGCCGTTCACGCTGACCACAAATGTTTTTGCAACCGGGTCTGTTTTGACCAGCTCGATGTTGTAAGAGCGGTTGTTTCTGAGAATATGAAAACTTCCATCCTTCACCAGAATGGTATCCAGCTCAAAAGGGGTTTTATTAAAAGTACCAGATGATGCCGTTTCGAAAACGATTTCATGCTCTTTCTTCCCGTTGACAAGGACTTTGAATGCGGTAGACACCATTGATCTGGAAATTAATTAATGTGGAAACCCTGAACCCGTTTCAATCTTCCGCTTTTTTCCGGCAGCCAGGCAAAGATACAAAATCCACCGTGTTTATTGAATCCTCTTGACAGTTTCGGCCGGAAGGCTGCTCTTGTCGGAGCGGACTCAAAAGGATGAAAAAGGCCTGTTGTATAAGTGTTATGTGCCGCAAATAAGTGTTCATGACCGCTCATCCAGTCCTTTTCAGAACGGAAGGGTTTTTTTCCGCATCTTTGCCCTGTTTTTATAAGTAAACACGGGTTTATTTGGAACGTTATGCATAAACCGTTAAATCAGCTTTCTTAATCCTTCTGCCTTGAAAACAAAAATCATTTTATTGGTTGTTTCTTCAGCCCTTGTGCTGAATTCATGCAAACTCTTCAAGAGCCAGGCGAAGAGCTCTCATGAAAAAAATGCCGTTTCGGTGAACCTGGATACGGTCAAAATCAGAACCAAATTACCCGACCCCATTGTATACCGTGCTTCGGCTACCCGTAAAAACGATCTGGCACACACCAAACTGGATGTGCGTTTTGATTTTGAAAAATGTTATCTCTACGGTAAGGCCAACATTACCGCTCATCCCCATTTTTATCCGCAGTCTACCCTGGAGCTCGATGCGCGTGGCATGGAGATTCACGAGGTGGCTCTGGTTGAGGGGAACAACCACAAAAAACTGACCTACACCTACGTCAATGACTTGCTCACGATTCAGCTCGACAAGGAGTATAAAAAAGACCAGAACTTTACAGTCTTTATCGACTATACCTCCAAACCGAACGAACTGAAGGTCGGCGGCAGCGCAGCGATCAACTCGGACAAGGGATTGTATTTTATAAATCCCCTTGGAAAAGACAAGAACAAACCCACCCAGGTATGGACCCAGGGCGAAACACAAAGCAATTCGGCATGGTTTCCGACAATCGATCGAACGAACCAGCGAATGACAGACGAAATCTTCATCACCGTACCCAAGAAGTTCGTTACCCTGTCCAACGGAGATTTGATCTCTTCCACCGAAAATGCCGATGGAACACGCACGGATTACTGGAACATGAAGCTACCCCATGCTCCCTATCTGGTGATGATGGCCGCCGGAGAGTTTACCATTGTCAAGGACAAGTGGAGAGACAAGGAAGTGAATTATTATGTGGAACCGGAATACGGTCCGTATGCAAAAAGCATTTTCGGCCACACCCCCGAAATGATTGATTTCTTTTCCAAAAAGCTGGGTGTTGATTACGCCTGGTCCAAATATTCGCAGATTGTTGTTCGTGACTACGTTTCGGGAGCTATGGAAAATACAAGCGCCACACTGCATGGCGAATTTCTCCAGCAGACAGACCGCGAGATGCTTGATCACAGCAATGAAGCGGTGATCTCCCACGAACTTTTCCACCAATGGTTCGGCGATTTGGTCACCACCGAATCCTGGTCGAACATACCCCTGAATGAGTCTTTTGCAACATATGGCGAATATCTCTGGGATGAATTCAAATACGGTCGCGATGCGGCAGATTATGCAGAGCACGAATCCATTCTGGGTTATCTGCGCGAGTCCAGAGCAGGAAAAAACGTCAACCTGATCCGTTTTCAATACGAAGACAGGGAGGATATGTTTGACGCGCATTCCTATAACAAAGGGGGCGCGGTGCTGCATATGCTCAGAAAATATGTGGGCGACGATGCTTTTTTTGCATCCCTGAAACTCTATCTGGAAACCAATAAATTCACTCCTGTTGAAATTCATAATCTCCGTCTGGCTTTTGAACAGGTTACCGGAGAGGATCTCAACTGGTTTTTCAATCAGTGGTTCCTCAGCCCGGGTCATCCCGATCTGGACATCGCCTACAATTACGATGCAACTGCGAAAAAAGAAACGGTGACCATCACACAAAAACAGGATTTTACCAAGTTTTCCCTTTTCCGCGTTCCGATGGCCGTTGATCTCTATTCGGGCGGAAAAGCAAGCAGGCACCAGATAGACCTGACAAAAGCCATGGAAACATTCTCGTTTGATGCCGATCAGAAACCCGAACTGGTGAATGTGGATGCGGAAAAAATGCTTTTGTGCACCAAGAAGGACAACCACAGCCGGGAAGAATGGATATACATGTTCAATAACGCGCCACTGTACCTTGACAGGTTGGAAGCCATTCAGGCTCTGAGTAAAATGATGACAGAACCCGGAGCCAAAGAAACAATTGAAAAAGCCCTGCAGGATAAGTTCTGGAAAATCCGGGAGCTGGCCATCCGCGCGCTTGACGGAAAACTTGAAAACGCAGCTGCCGACAAACAATACCTGGTTGATATTGCCGGTAAGGATGACAAAGCCGCAGTCCGGTCGGTTGCCATTGAAACATTGTCAAAGAATTTTGCCAAGGACGAAAGTCTTATGCCGGTGTATAAGGCCGCACTGAGCGACCAGTCGTATACGGTGATCGGCGAAGGCCTGAACGCAATTGCAAAACAGAACCCGGCACAGGGCCTTACCGAAGTCAAGGCATTCAGAGGCGAGTCAAGTTCGCATATTCTAGGCACAATCTGCAGCATCTATTCGAATTACGGTTCTGACGAAGACCTCGGCTATTTCAAACAGGTGGCGCCCAAATTCAAAAGCTGGGAACAAATCGGTTTCCTGCTCAATTACGGCACCTTTCTGAAAAACCGATGCAAGGACGAAACGGTTATGAACGGATTGCCTTTACTGGAAGAATCGATCAAAGGTTCGGGAAATAAATATGTTAAATTCTACGGACTCAGCGCGATGAACGACCTGCTGAATCATTATCAGGATTTACAGGACAAAACACAAAAGAAAATCAACGACATGAAAGCGACAAACCCACAGGCCACAGGCGTAAGGCCTTTGGAGGATCAGCTCATCGTCTACAAGGACCTGACAAAACGAATCAATGACGGAATCGCGAATGTCAAGAAAAGCGACGAAACAGAATAAGCGATTCGTGGTGACGATTCAAATTCCGGATGGGGAGAATGGAAGTATTTGAAAGATTTGGGCCGTGCGTTTTATCCTCTTCCGGAAGCCGCAAGCAAGTTCAGGTATCTTTCCTGTGAAATCATTTCCGCACCCAAGCTCTCCAGATGTTTGGTGTGTACCTGGCAATCGATCAGCTCGAATGTGTTGTGCTGAATCAGGTATATGATTGCCGCCTTGGAGGCATTGCTGGTTTTGCTGAACATGCTTTCGCCACAAAATATTTTTCCGCAAACAACACCATAGATTCCCCCGACCAGAATCCCGTTTTTCCAGGCTTCAACGGATATGGCATGACCGCTTTTGTGCAAGTCGATATACGCTTTTTGCATGGCCCGGGTAATCCAGGTGCCACGCTGTCCGGCCCTTTTCACCCATGCACAGGCGGCTATCACTTCCTCGAAAGCTTTATTCTGTGTGATTTCAAATTGGCCCTGACGGATAACTTTACGCATCGAACCGGAAACGTTCAGTTTTTCAGGAAATAAAACAAAACGTTCGTGAGGTGAAAACCAAAGCAAAGGCTGCCCTTCTGTCGGCCAGGGGAAAATGCCGTTTCGGTACGCCAGCAGCAGCCGTTCCTGTTTCAGGTCTCCGCCAATGGCAAGCAGACCATCGTCTTCTGCAAGTGCAGGATCTGGAAAGATAAGTTCTTTATTCAGCCGGAAAATCATAGCGGTAAAAATTACATCTCCTGCTGACCCTTCAGGCGGGCAACTTCATTCTCGTATCCGCTGTCGATCCGCATTTTGACACCCGCGGAAGCTTCAACAGCCAGTTCGTCACAACGGTTATTTTCCCGGTTACTGGCATGACCCTTTACCCAGACAAACTTGACTTTGTGTTTGGGATATATCCGGAGGAAGCGTTGCCAGAGATCAATGTTTTTCTTGCCGTTGAAATATTTCTTCTCCCAGTTAAACACCCAGCCCTTTTCCACGGAGTCAACAACGTATTTGCTGTCTGAATAAACGGTTACCTGGCTTCCCGGGTTTTTGAGTGATTCCAGGGCAACGATTACACTGAGAAGCTCCATCCGGTTATTGGTGGTCAGTCTGAAGCCTTCGGAAAGTTCTTTTCTGTGGAGTCCCGAAATCAAGACAACACCATATCCTCCAGGCCCCGGGTTCCCTTTGGCAGCTCCGTCTGTATAAATTGAAATCATGTGTATGAAAAATTAAGGTGCGGCAGATAAAACAATCGGCGGGATTTATTTGGCAAGGGTTATTCCGGCATTGGTTGTAAACAACTTTACGGCGATGGCAAGCAGGATGATGCCAAAAACTTTTCTCAGAATATTGATGCCTCCCGGGCCAAGCAAATGCTCAATGCGGTAAATGTTTTTAAGAACGGCATACACAAAAACAAGATTAATCAGAATGGCGATAATGATACTTTCCATTTGGTATTCGGCCCGTACAGAGAGCAGGGTGGTGAGGGTGCCCGTTCCGGCGATTAACGGAAAAGCGATGGGAACAATGGATGCCGTGGCGGCGGTATCGTCTTTGTAAAAACGGATTCCCAGAATCATTTCCAGGGCCAGAAAGAAAATGATCAGCGAGCCCGCAATGGCAAACGAATGAACATCGATGCCAATCAGGCTCAAAATCGATTCGCCCACAAACATGAAAACAATCATGATCCCTCCCGAAACCAGAGTGACTCTGCCCGATTGAATGTGCCCTGTTTTTTGTTTCAGGTCGAGCAAAACGGGAAGGGACCCAATGACGTCTATGACGGCAAAAAGGATCATGGTAACGGTTGCAATTTCTTTCAGGTCGAAGTGCATAGGGTTGAATTTTTTCACCGGACGAGTTATGTGTAATGGGCGCCTCCGGTCTCGCGGTTTTTTTGTGCAGCCAGAACCTCAAACCCGCATCCTCCGGCAGCGAATTTGTAAGGTATAAAAGTACAAAGATTTCCAACAGCTAAAATGATCGGGGTGCCTTGCCCATTCAGGGATAATCTATATCTTTCCTGAAATTTGAATCAACAGACCGTCCGAAAATTGAATACGTCCGCAGACCCAAGAACAGCATCGGTTTCCAAAGTACTCCACCCTCTTTCCGGGGTACTTGTGCTCCTGTTTGTCCTGCTGTCCAGCTCGTTGCTTCATGCCCAGGGCGATATGAGATTCTTTGGGACGGCCACAAAAGACAACCATGCTTTCCCCGGCGCGCTGATCAGTGTTACCCTCGACGGGCGTGAGTATAAAAAAGTAACCACCGGAAAAAACGGGAAATTCAAATTCGATTTTGATATGGGGCATCAATACAGGCTCAGCTTTTCGGCCCCGGGCTGTGTCGATATGTTCATGCTGCTCGATCTGAGGGTTCCACCCGAGAAGATGAACCTCTTTCCCGACTATGCCATTGAAGTTCCCTTTTTCGAACCCTCCAACACAACGGTAAAGGTTGACAAATACAAGGATCAGCCTTTTGCCAAAGTTATTTACGATGGCAAAGCCGGATTCTGGGATGACCCCAACTATAAGTTTACAGAGGAGATTCTCATCGATCATGCAGAGGAGTCCAGAAAATTAGCGGCTGCCGCTGCAGCGGCCGAGAAGAAAGCCAGGGAAGAAGCCGACAGGCAGGCACGGGAACTTGCTGCTGCCGAAGATGAACGGAAAGCAAAAGCAATGGCCGAACAAAAGATACTCGAGGAAGCCGTTTCCAAAGCCAAAGATGAAGACAGTAGAAGAAAAGCAGAAGAAGCCTTAAAGGCCAAGCAACAGGAAACAATGGAATCTGAAGCCATGCGTCTTGAACGCGAAAAGCAGGATAAAGTGGTTCTGGAAAAAAAGAACAGAGGCATTAAATCCCAGTATGAGAATGATTTGTTGAAAATGGTGGCCGAAAGCGAAAAGCAGGCAAATCTCCAGAAGTACAACAGCATGGAAAAAGAATCGCAGGCCAATTCGGTTATACAGACCATGCGCAGAGATGCTGAACTGAAAGCCGCATCGGAAATGATCCGTCAGCAGGAACGCGAAAGGGAAGAGCGCACCCTGGTGAATAAACAAACAAAAGTGGTGCTGGTGAAAAGACTGGTTGAGGCCGCCGCGCTTACCGAGAAAACAATTCGGGTTTCCCAGTGTCCACCCAAAGATCCGCAATCGTATACCCACATTTCCGCACCCAATGTTGTGGTTTCGGTAACCGAAGGCGTGATGTCCGACATCCAGTTAACAATCATCACCCGGGACGATTCGAAAACTGTTTTTAAAAAGGAGACCTATTTCTGGGGAAGCTGCTACTATTACAAAGACAACAAAGCGACCGACGAAAAAACATATACGGCCGAAATGGTGAAATATTCTGCAAAATGACCTACTCAAATACAAAGAAAAGAATTCGAATAATCGGGTGGCAGATGGCCTTTCTGCTGCTTCTGTTTCTTGTTCAGAATCATCCGGTTTCGGGACAAACAACGAGCTTCATCAACTACGGTGTTGAACAGGGACTTTCACAATCACAGGTTCAAACCATTGGCCAGGATAATGATGGCAATCTGTGGATAGGTACCCTGGCTGGTTTGACCAAATACAACGGGCGGTCATTTGCTACTTATTCCAAGAAAAACGGGATGGCGGAAGACTGGGTTACTTCGTCTTACAAAGACAAATCCGGAAACCTTTGGTTTGGACACTGGGCCGGCGGGGTAACGCGTTACAACTCCAAAACCAAAGGGTTCGAAGATATGAACCTGGAGCAGTACACCCGTTTCAAGACGGTTACAACCATTATGGAAGATGCAAAAGGATATTTCTGGATAGGTACAGAAGGATCGGGTGTCTTTATCTACGATCCGGCCAAAAACAAAATGTTTGCGCTCTCTAAAAAAGACGGACTGGTAAGCAATAATATATATCGTCTCGCCACAGATCATCTTGGAAATATCTGGATTGCCACCGATATGGGCATCACCCTATACGATCCCAAGCTCGATATCAGCTCCAAGACCTCATTCAGTGTTCTCAATATGGCAAATGGCCTGAGCAGCGACAAGGTTACGGCCCTTGCCTGTGTCAATAAGAATGAGATGTGGATCGGTACGGCCGATGGCGGAGTGATGATGATTCCGGTTCCCGATGATTTTTCTCAAAAAAATCCCGCTCAGGGCATCCGCGGAAAGACATTCGCCTACACCATGGCCAATGGATTGAAATCCAATTTTGTTCAGGTGATTTATGAAGACAACTTTCAGAACGTCTGGCTGGGTACCATCGCAGGGGGCGCAACCAAAATCGTTCCTTTCAAAACAGCAGACCGCAGGGAATCACTGCGCAAGGCAATTGTAAAAACATACAGCACAAAGCAAGGCCTGAACTATTTCAATGTCAATGCCATCTTTCAGGACCGCGAAAGCAATGTCTGGATCGGAACGGACATTGGCCTGAACCAATACCGTGGAGACCGCTTTGTCCTGCTGGATCAGGCAGATGGCATTTCCAACAACATCATCTGGTCAACACTCTGCGATCAGGAAGGAAACCTCTGGCTGGGAACAAATGACGGACTTTCGAAAGTCACATTCTCTTCCGACCCGGTAAACAACGAGGAGAAATTCAAAATCACCAATTACTCGGCCCGTGACGGACTGAGCAGCAATGTCATTCTTTCCACTTTCCAGGACTCGCGCGGCAACCTGTGGTTCGGTACCGGATTTGGCGGTGTCTGCGAACTGGAAAAAGGGCAGAGCCGGTTCAAAATCCTCAATACCACCAATGGCCTTGCCAGCGATATCGTTTATGCAATCAATGAAGACAACAAGGGAAACCTCTGGTTTGGCACGAAAGAAGGCGTTTCAAAATACGAGCCGGAATCCAGATCATTCAGGAATTTTACCACTGCCGATGGATTGGGGGGGAATTATGTTTACCGTATTTTTAAAGACAGCAAAGGAAACCTTTGGTTCGGCGCACTTGGCGGAAACCTTAGCGTATATGACGGTTCGAGTTTTATGAAATACGATGAGACAAACGGAATCGATCACCGTTTCATCCTCGCCATGAACGAAGACAAGGACCACAACATCTGGTTTGGTTCTTATGGAGGCGGGCTTTTTCGTTTTGACGGTAAATCATTTGCGAATTACACGACCAAAGATGGCATGATGACGGACTCTCCTTACTCCATCATTGCCGACAACGACAACAACATCTGGATAGGCCATAGCCGGGGCATTGACAAATATGACAGAAAGACAAACCGGTTTCTGCATTACGGGAAAAGTGAGGGCTTTCTGGGCGTGGAAACAAATCCCAATGCCACTTGCAAAGACAAAAAGGGAAATATCTGGTTTGGCACCATCATGGGCGTTGTCAGATTCAGCCCGATCGAAGACAAACTGAATACCGTTGCGCCGCAGATTTTCATTTCCGGACTCAAGATATTTATGAAGGAAACGGACTTCCCGCCAAACTCCCGATTCACATACGACCAAAATCACATCACCTTCGTATTTACAGGCATCAGTTTAACGAATCCCGAAAAGGTGCTGTACCAATACAAGCTCGATGGTTTTGATAAAGACTGGTCGCCTGTTGCACAAAATGTGAACGAGGCTGTGTATTCCAATGTACCTCCAGGGACTTACACCTTTCAGGTGAAGGCCTCGAACAATGATGGTTTATGGAGCCTGACACCGGCAACATATAGTTTTACGGTAAAGCCTCCTTTCTGGCAGACGATCAGTTTTTATGTCGGAGTTGCCCTCTTTTCAATCTTTGGTATTTATTTGTTTGATAAGGTGCGCACACGAAACCTGATTGCAGCCAAAAAAGTACTTCAGGCGAAAGTGGAAGAACGCACATTGGAACTCGCCGTAAAGAACAACGAGCTTGCCGAAAAGAACAAGGATATCACCGACAGTATCCGCTACGCAAAACGAATCCAGGAAACCCTGATGCCTTCCATCAAAGAGGTTCGAAAAGAGCTGCCCGATTCGTTCATCATGTACAGGCCGAAAGACATCGTCAGCGGAGATTTTATTTTTCTCAGAGAGTTTACCTGGAAAGGCGAGAAAATCGTTCAGGTAGCCGCAATCGATTGCACGGGACATGGTGTGCCCGGAGCCTTTATGAGTATTGTCGCGCACAACATGCTTCAATCTGCCGTAGAAGCTGATAACCAGAGCTCCCCTGCCGAAATCCTGGACCGGCTCAACAAAGGCATGAGTGAACGCATGCACAAAAGCGTTGTGGAGTACCGCATCAAGGACGGAATGGATATTGCCTTTTGTACCCTCAACCTAACTGCCCTCACCCTCGAATTTTCAGGCGCCTACAACCCGCTTTACCTGGTGCGGAACAAGGTCATCTCCGAATACAAAGGGGACAAGCTCTCTATCGGAACATACTATGAATTTCCGGACAGAAAATACACAAACAGCCGCATTGAATTAAAGAAAAACGACAGCATCTATCTTTTTTCCGACGGATATGTGGATCAGTTCGGAGGCCCGTCCGGCAAGAAATACAAATCAAATCAATTGAAACAATTCCTTGTTACCATACAGCACCTGGCCATGCAGGAGCAGTGTGAATCTCTGGAAGCAAATATTGAAACTTGGAGAGGAAACCTGGAACAGGTGGATGATATTCTGATGCTGGGGATTCGGATTTAAACAGAACTCCTGCGGAACGGATTGAAAACCGGTGAGGGAGCTTTCTGCTTCCGTCGTAAATTCGTTGTTTTAAGCAGTTTGGTTTTACAGAAATTCGAAACCAGAAAATCTATTCAAACACAATCTTACCCCTTCCAATAACTTGTTGATTCGCATCCCGAAGCAGATAAAAATATATTCCTGAAGAAAGTCCGTTTCTTTGAATTTCGAATTGGGACCCGGGTATCCCGGCCAGGTGTTTGACTTCTTTTCCTTGCGGGTTGAACAAAGTGAAGTCGAACGATTCAGCGTTTTGATTGTTCAGAATAAAAGAAGCAGATGTGCCGGCGGGGGTTGGGAAAACATGGACTTCATATTTGTTTTCGGAATAGGATTCGATACCCGTTACGCCCGATATTTTGGCGACATACATATTTGTTGCCCCTGAAGAGACAAGGGGTATGGATCCGAAGTCAATGGAAGAAGATGCAAAAAAACCTGCTATGTACGCATTGCCGGAAGCATCTGCAAAAGAGCTGGTTCCGTAGTCATAAGACGTGCCACCTGCGCTCCGTGCCCAGAGCGGGGTTCCGTTAAAGTTGTATTCGGCCATAAAAATATTCATATTCCCCTGGTTGTTTAGGTTGGTCGTGCCAATGGCCAGTATGCCCGAACTGAAACTTCCGGCCAGATAAGCAAAACCGTTGGGGTCGATGCTGATCCCGCTCGCCTCATCGGTACCTGTGCCCCCGGCACCGGTCGACCAGATTGGATTTCCATTGGTGTCATATTTGACCAAAAAAAGATCTCCGGCTCCGGCGTTGTGAAGTGTATCCGTTCCGAAAACAAGAGCGGGAGAGAAAAAACTTCCACAGACATAAGCGTTCCCTTGCCTGTCCGTTCCAATTCCTGACCCAGCATCCTGATTCATGCCGCCTGCACTTTTTGCCCACACTTCATTTCCGGCAGTGTCGTATTTAACTGTAAAGACATTGGTGAGCCCGGCGTTTATAAGCGTATGGGTCCCGAACCGGATCGAAGCAAAACTGAACCCGCCCGTAACATAAATATTGGATGATGTGTCCGCACAAAGACTCTTGCCATAATTTCCATTATAGCTGTTGGTACCCGTGGCCGTTTTTGCCCAAAGTACATTTCCGCTGCTGTCGAATTTGGCAACAAAGGGGACGCTGTAAGGACAAGTGTCTGCCAGGATTTGGTTGCCGATATAAAACTGTGATGAGCCAAAGCTGCCGGTGATACATACATTACCGCGGCTGTCGGTACAAACTCCATTGGCAACATCAATGCCGTTTCCCCCANNCCCCAGCTCCACGTGCCCAGATGGTAGAGCCGTTGGGATCGAGTTTGGCAAGAAACAAATCCTGGCCTCCTGAGTTTCTTAAACCATAGCCCCCAAAAAACAATTTGGAGGAAGTGAAAGTGCCGGTGATGTACACATAACCCCATCTGTCTACACAGAGCCCGTACGCGTTGTCACTCAGGCTTCCTCCGAACCCTTTTGCCCACACCACAGTGCCATTTGCTTTGTACTTCACCACATAGATATCCGTTCCGCCGGCAGTGTCAAGACCCAAAGTGTCATTTTTCAGAGTTGTGGTTCCGAAGGACAATGATTTTGAATCGAAATACCCGCAGGCATATACATTGCCCAAAGCATCGCAGGCTACAGAGGTGGCAACGCTGTTTGTGTTGCCGGAAATCGAAGCCGTACCGGACCAGTTCCAGTTTTGCGCCGTTAGCGTTAAAGAGAAGAACAAGGTAACTGAGAAAAAAAAAGCTTTCTGTTTGGGAGCTCTGTTCCGTAGTGGCATTTCGGATGTATTAAGTGAGGGGGATATGGCAAAATTAAACTTTTGCGGGTTGATCCAAAAATTACGGGTCGCGGGTAAGGTAAGCATGGATGTTTCTTTACTGCCCCCACTCATCGACATCGATAGCCATGGGGTATTTGTATTTGCCAAAAGGAATTTTTCCAAAATTCTTAGGTGTCTTTTCCTTAAATCCTGTGTCCTCGGGATCGAGACTGGGTTTGGCAGAAATGCAGGATTGGGAATAGCTTTTCAGATACCAGTCGCTTTGCTTGGCCGACCATTCGAAACGAGAATCGATGGTGCATTGCTGGTCCGGGGAGTCAATGGTGTGTTCGATGATAAAACTGCCTGTTTCGCATTTGATGCTGCTGAAAGGGTCTTTTGTTCCCAGCGATTGGGCAATGGCGTTATCATTGCGGGTCACCCGTTTGTAAGAATGATCGGGCTGACCCAGGAGGATGATCACCGGGCGTTTTTGCATATTGACATCCGAAGAAAAAATGGATTTCAGAGCCGCATCTCCAAGAGATTTGTCTATCCCGATAACGATGATTTTATCCGGAAGAGAATCCGCATTCAGATCGGCCGTGTATTGAAAAAGAAGAATGTAGCCTTTGGGAATATACGGGGAAAGATCATTTTGTCTGGCAAAAAGGGGAGAAGA
Source organism: Bacteroidota bacterium (assembly GCA_003151415.1). Classification (GTDB taxonomy): domain Bacteria; phylum Bacteroidota; class Bacteroidia; order Palsa-965; family Palsa-965; genus Palsa-965. Next base: position 1,690 of record PLXK01000025.1, on the reverse strand, counting down.
CAACAGAATGAGGCAACCGTAAAGAAGTGCTTTTTTCATAATCTGTATGTAAGGGATCCTATAACGTTTTATTTGTTTTTTTACTTCAACACTCCAGAACCCGGCTACCCGCACAAAGAATAGCCGCAACTTTTGCATTTCAGACAGCCTTCCTCATAGATGATTCCGTCCTTATCCCCGCATACTTCGCATTGGTGATCGGTCATGGGTGTTCCATTGGGTATGAATTTCCGCAAGGCTCTGGCTACTCCACTTCTCCAGGTGTTAATGTGTCCGCTGCCAAGATGAAGTGTTTCCACAAGATGCAAAACCTGGGGCAGGGGCATCCCCTGACGAAGAATGCCGGATATGAGCTTGGCATAATTCCAGTACTCGGGATTGAACGAATTGGATAAACCTTCGAGCGTAATTTGCTTGCCCTGATCGTCGGAAAACTGAAAGTCATACCGGCTGGTTTCTGCCGAAAATGTCTTTTTGATGATCCAGCCTTTCTGGATGTTTTTTGGAATGTTGAACAGCTCGCTTTCTTCACCGGTAAAAATTTCATATGGATTGCCGTTCAGCAAACCGATGAAGGCGATCCATTTCTCGTTTTTGTTCATGAAACGTATCACCTCTGCTTCCAGCGAGGCAGGACGTTTGGAGGCCGAATCCGGTTTTCCATCTGATGATTGTGTAAAGACCGAAGAGCGGTTGCTCTCGTTTTCCTTATTGTCAACCAGCACCCCGCTTCGGGAACCTTCGCGGTATATGGTGATGCCTTTCAGCCCGTTTTTCCAGGCCAGGACATAGATTTCGCTGACCATTTCGGCAGAAACATCGGCCGGAAGATTGATTGTCGAGCTGATCGAATGCGTTACGTACTTCTGAATGATGTGTTGCATTTCAATCCGTTTCTTCCAGTCAATTTCCCCTGCCGTTGATTTGTGGTAAGGACTTTTGGTGATGTCGGTTTCACCGGTTGTTTCCATCCATAATTTTAATTTATGGTGATATACTGTGAATTCCTGCCATGAATCTCCATTAGGATCAACAAAATCAACTCGCTGATTTTTATCTTGCAAATTTACTTTTCTTCTGCGTTTGTACGAAAGCATGAATACAGGCTCAAGTCCGGAAGATGATTGTGCCAACATACTAAGTGTGCCTGTTGGGGCAACTGTACTGATGGAAATATTTCTTCTCCCAACTTTCATCATTCGTGAATAAACCTGAGGTAAATCCTTTTTCAACATCTGAACAAATTCGGATGTGTTTTCAATTTTAGGATCAAAACCAGCGAATTTTCCACGCTCAAGGGACATATCTATGGAGCTGTCAAATTCAGCTTCGCATTTTGTTTTCATTATTTTATCTACTTCGGCAATAGCTTCCTTTGAGTCAAATTTTAACCCCAATCCTGCTAAAGTATCTCCAAGAGCTGTAAAGCCTAGTCCTGTTCTTCTTCCTTTTTTACCTGCATTGTAAAGTAATTTCCAGGTATTTACTTCAACTTCTTTAATATACGCTGGTTCAGGATCACTATGGATTTTGGCTAAAATCCTTTCGATGGCCTCAAGTTCAAGATCAACCAAATCATCCATCAATCGTTGAGATTCATAGGTAACTTCATGAAATTTTTTGTAATTGAATTTAGCTTTTGGTGTAAATGGTTTGTCAATAAAATTAAATAAATTAATAGCAATTAGTC
>PLXK01000200.1:1216-5075 GCA_003151415.1 Bacteroidota bacterium | reverse complement strand
ATTCAACTGAAAAACGTCACTATGCTCACGTTGACTGTCCTGGTCACGCTGACTATGTAAAGAACATGGTTACCGGTGCTGCCCAGATGGACGGTGCAATTCTTGTTGTTGCTGCCACTGACGGCCCAATGCCACAGACACGCGAACACATTCTTCTTGCCCGCCAGGTAGGTGTGCCAAAGATTGTTGTGTTCATGAATAAAGTGGATTTGGTGGACGACCCAGAACTTCTTGACCTTGTTGAAATGGAAATCCGTGACCTGCTCACGTTCTATAAATTTGACGGTGCAAACACGCCCATCATTCGCGGTTCTGCTCTTGGCGGTCTTGAGAAAAAGGCTGAATGGGTTGAAAAAATCATGGAACTGATGGATGCCGTGGATAGCTTTATTCCTATTCCTCCCCGTCAGATTGACAAGCCGTTTTTGATGCCCGTTGAAGACGTGTTCACAATCACCGGTCGTGGTACTGTGGCTACAGGTCGTATCGAAACAGGTGTTGTTAACGTAGGAGAAGAAATCGAAATCATCGGAATGGGTGATGTGAAATTGAAATCCATCGTTACCGGTGTTGAAATGTTCCGTAAACTTCTTGACAGAGGTGAAGCCGGAGACAACGTAGGTCTTCTGCTGCGCGGAGTAGACAAGAAGGACATCCGTCGTGGAATGGTTATTGCCAAACCCGGTTCGATCACTCCTCACACGGAGTTCACTGCCGAGATTTATGTATTGAAAAAAGAAGAAGGCGGACGTCACACTCCCTTTCACAACAAATACCGTCCACAGTTTTACCTCAGAACAACAGATGTAACAGGTGAAATTGATCTTCCAGCAGGCCGCGAAATGGTTATGCCTGGTGACAACGTGACAATCACTGTAAAACTGATCGTTCCCGTTGCAATGGACAAAGGTCTTCGTTTCGCAATTCGCGAAGGCGGAAGAACTGTTGGTGCAGGACAGGTCGTTGAGATCATTAAGTAAACCCATTTAGAAACAGAAAAGACAAAGATGTACTGCCTCCAAGCGGTACATCTTTCTTCTCTGATCGAAGGGATTACCGATTACTCTTCTTTTTCAGTAAGAGCATACAGGTGCAAGGATTCGGAAATAACACCGGAGGGCAGGAGAAAGAGAGAATGAACGGCTTATTTTATAAACGGGCGTAGTTCAAGGGTAGAATAGAGGTCTCCAAAACCTTTGATGGGAGTTCGAATCTCTCCNNGAGCTGTTGCACAAGGTCAGCTGGCCAACCTGGAGTGAATTGCAGGAAAGCGCCGGAATTGTTGCCATTGCATCAGTGATCATCGCCCTCGTGATTTTCGGAATGGATTACGGGTTCAGCGCATTGATGAAGACATTGTATCAGGTATTGTAAATCATATTAATTGCTGTTCAAGATGGCTGAGAAGTCTAAAGTTAAAGTACAGGATCAGACCAAAAAATGGTATGTGATTCGTGTTGTCAACGGCAAGGAAAAGAAGATCAAGCAATACATTGAATCTGAAATCAGCCGTCTGGGACTAACCGATTACGTATCACAGGTTTTGATACCGACTGAAAAAATTTATCAGATAAAAAACGGCAAAAAAGTAAGCAAGGAGAGAAATTTTTTTCCGGGTTACGTTTTGCTCGAAGCTGTTCTTGTTGGTGAGATTCCACACATGATCAAAAATGTGACCGGTGTGATCGGATTTCTCGGATCAAAAACAGGGGATGCTGTTCCGTTGCGCCTTTCTGAGGTGAACCGGATTCTGGGCAAAGTGGATGAACTAGCCGAAACCGAAGAAGCCATCGTCAACCAGTTTTATGTGGGTGAGACCGTTAAGGTTATCGACGGCCCTTTCAACACCTTTACCGGTGTGATCGAAGAAATTAACGAAGAGAAGAAGAAGTTGAAAGTGATGGTGAAAATCTTCGGACGTAAAACTCCTCTTGAACTGAGTTACCTGCAGGTCGAGAAAGAATAATTTCGGAGTCTGGCTTTTTAAAATGAATGTTACGCACGCTTCCAGATAGTTAACATTAAATTAATTTTTTAAACTAAAAAAATGGCAAAAGTAATAAGCGCTCTGATCAAGCTTCAGATTAAGGGCGGAGCGGCTAACCCTTCACCCCCGATCGGACCTGCACTGGGTGCCAAAGGTGTGAACATCATGGATTTTTGCAAAAAATTCAATGCTGCCACCCAGGACAAGGCCGGGAAAGTGATTCCAGTGATCATTACTGTCTATAGCGACAAGACTTTTGAATTCATCATGAAAACGCCTCCTGTAGCTATTCAGCTGAAGGATGCCGCAAAAATTCAGGATGGTTCTGCAGAGTCTAACCGTAAAAAAGTGGGGAATGTGACCTGGGACCAGGTCAAGCAAATCGCAGAAGCGAAAATGCCCGATCTCAACTGTTTTACCGTTGAATCAGCAATGAGCATGGTTGCCGGTACCGCAAGGAGCCTTGGCATCGAGATCAAAGGCGAAAGCCCTCTGAACAAGAATTAAGTAAATCAACCGATGGAGTCTAAGGGCCAAACCCGGCGACGTTTGTACATCATAAAACAAGCAGAATGCCTTCTATCAGCAAAAACAGAAAAAAGATCCTGACCAAATACGACATCAACAAAGCCTATTCCGTAGAAGAAGCCTGTAAGATCGTCAAGGATATTACCACCACCAAGTTCGATTCTTCCGTAGATCTGGCCATCAGACTCGGTGTCGATCCCAAAAAAGCAAACCAGATGGTACGCGGTACAGTTAACCTTCCTCACGGAACAGGTAAAGTGCTTCGCATCCTGGTTATCTGCACACCCGATAAGGAAGCCGAAGCGAAAGCTGCCGGTGCCGATTTCGTAGGGTCTGATGAATACATTACCAAAATCAAAGAAGGTTGGACCGATGTGGATGTGATTATCACCACTCCAAGCATGATGGGTAAGGTGGGTGCATTGGGTAAAGTATTGGGCCCACGCGGTCTGATGCCAAATCCGAAAACCGGAACTGTTACCATGGATATCGCAAAGGCAGTGAAAGATTCAAAAGGCGGGAAAATCGACTTCAAAGTCGACAAATCCGGAATCATTCATGCGGCCGTTGGAAAAGCATCTTTTGATGCGGCCAAACTCCTGGAAAATGCCAATGAACTTTTACAGACCGTGATTAAACTCAAACCCTCTTCTGCAAAAGGCGCATACCTCCGGAGCATATCCATGTCAAGCACCATGAGCCCTGGTGTTCTAATCGAAACCAAGACATTGATGTCTTGATCATTTAACCGGTAAACGAAGCTCAAAAAACCAATCCAATGAACAAAGAAGAAAAAACAATAATTATAGATGATCTTGTACAGAAACTCTCTGTAAACAAGAACTTCTATCTGGCCGATACTTCTGAGCTTCCATCAGAACAAACGAGCAAATTACGTCGGATGTGTTTCGAAAAAAAGATCAGTATGATTGTTGTGAAGAACACCCTGCTTGAAAAGGCCATGGAGCGTTCATCCGATGAGCAGTTCAAACCGATGTACGGTGTGCTCAAAGGTTCCACCTCGATCCTCTTCTGTGAATCAGGAAGCGAACCCGCCAAGATGATCAAAGCCTTCCGCAAGGATGGCAAAAGACCGGTTCTTAAGGCAGCTTTTGTTGAAGAGAGTGTCTACATTGGCGATGGCCAGCTCGACGCCCTTGCAAGCATCCGCTCCAAGAACGAAGTCATCGGCGACATCATTCTTGCTCTTCAGTCTCCTGCGAAAAATGTTATTTCCGGACTTTTGTCAGGAAAGAACAAACTCGCCGGAATTGTCAAGACACTTTCCGACAGACCTGAATAAGTTCTTAAAACCATTCAAACAACAACAACAAACAGTAGTAA
>PLXK01000200.1:0-1210 GCA_003151415.1 Bacteroidota bacterium | reverse complement strand
GAGCCAGCAGCAGCAGCTGTGGCAGTATCAGCAGGTGGCGGAGCCGCAGCAGGCGCAGCAGCAGTAGAAAAAACAGCTTTCGATATCATTTTGAAAGCAGCAGGTGGTCAGAAACTTGGTGTTGTTAAAATCGTAAAAGATTTGACAGGTCTTGGTCTGAAAGAAGCTAAAGATTTAGTTGACGGAGCTCCTAAAGCAATCAAGGAAGGCGTTACTAAAGAAGAAGCTGAAGCGATCAAGAAACAATTAACAGAAGCAGGAGCCGAAGTTGAGATCAAGTAATCCACTTTCAATATTGGACGTACAGGCATAACCTCTTCCCGTGTACACGGGAAGAGGCTTTAGCCGTTGATTACCCGACCTTCAGGTCTATTCCTGGCTGCTCGGGATTACTTATTGAGATTTTAAGATTCAACTTCATTAATACTGGACCCATTGGAAAACGTAAAAAAATCTCAGAGGATAGACTTCGCTTCCAGCAAATCCCTGCTGGATTATCCTGACTTCCTGGATATTCAATTGAAATCGTTTCAGGATTTCTTTCAGTTGGAAACAACAAGCGAAAATCGCATGAATGAAGGCCTTTATAAGGTGTTCAGCGAAAACTTTCCGATTTCAGATGCCCGCAACAACTTCGTACTTGAATTCCTCGACTATTTCATCGATCCTCCTCGTTATACCATCGACGAGTGCATCGAGCGCGGACTCACTTACAGCGTGCCTCTCAAAGCGAAATTAAAATTATATTGCACCGACCCCGAACACGAGGATTTTGAAACCATCATCCAGGATGTGTACCTCGGTACCATTCCGTATATGACCCCCAAAGGGACATTCGTGATCAACGGAGCTGAACGTGTCGTTGTTTCCCAGCTGCACCGCTCCCCTGGAGTATTCTTCGGTCAGAGCCGCCACGCAAACGGAACCAAACTCTACTCCGCAAGGGTCATTCCTTTTAAAGGATCCTGGATCGAATTTGCAACTGACATCAATAATGTCATGTATGCCTATATCGACCGGAAGAAAAAACTGCCTGTTACCACCCTTCTTCGCGCTATCGGTTTCGAAAGCGACAAACAGATTCTTGAGATTTTTGGTCTTGCCGATGAAGTGAAAGTCAGCAAATCGGGACTCAAATCCGTACTGGGCCGCAAACTTGCTGCACGTGTACTGAAAACCTGGGTCGAAGATTTCGTGGATGAAGATACCG
>PLXK01000161.1 GCA_003151415.1 Bacteroidota bacterium | reverse complement strand
AAATGAAAATAGGAATCGTCTGTTATCCGACCTTTGGAGGAAGCGGTGTCGTGGCCACCGAACTGGGAATTGCCCTTGCCCAGAAAGGTCATGAAGTGCATTTCATTACTTACAGCCAGCCTGTGCGGCTTGATTTTTTTTCGGACCGGATTTTCTACCATGAGGTATCGGTTTCCGATTATCCGCTTTTTGATTTTCAGCCCTATGAGCTGGTGCTCACCAGCAAACTGGTGGATGTTGTGGAACACGAGAAACTCGATCTGCTGCATGTGCACTATGCCATTCNNGAAGTGGCTGAATTCAATGAGCTTGACCTGCTGCATGTGCACTATGCCATTCCTCATGCATCCGCTGCCTTTATGGCGAAGCAGATCCTGGCATCAAAAGGCATTCACATACCGTATATCACCACCCTTCACGGCACCGATATCACACTCGTGGGCCGCGATCCTTCTTTCGAGCCGGTGATTACTTTTGCCATCAACGAATCAGACGCAGTTACGGCTGTTTCAGAAAGCCTCAAGCAGGATACATACAAGCATTTTGCCGTGAGCCGCGAGATCAAGGTGATTCCCAATTTTATCAATATGAAGGAATACAACCTGAGTCACCCTGAATGCAGCAAACTGACCTATGCTCCTGCCGGTGAAAAAATAATGGTGCATGTATCCAATTTCAGAAAGGTGAAAAGGGTGGAGGATGTGTTGCGCGTTTTTGACAAAGTCAGAAAAGCGGTGCCCACAAAACTGATTCTTGTCGGCGACGGGCCGGAACGCAACAATGTGGAAAAGCTCTGCCGCGAACTGGATACCTGTCAGGACATCCGATCTCTGGGTAAATTGACGAATCCGGAACAGGTACTCTCGATTTCTGATCTGTTTATTCTTACCTCAGAAACGGAGAGTTTCGGTTTGGCGGCACTGGAAGCCATGGCCGCAAAAGTGCCGGTTATTTCCACCAACACCGGAGGGCAGCCGGAGGTGAATATCCACGGTGTTACCGGTTATCTGAGTGATGTGGGTGATATTGAAGATATGGCAAAGAATGCCATCAGCATACTCAAAGATGAGGCCACCCTGGCCCGTTTTAAGATCAATGCCTTTGAGCAGGCCCAAAAATTTGATGTTCCGCTGATCCTTCCGATGTATGAGGAATTGTACCAGGAAGTCCTCCAGAGTCAGATGATCTGATGGGTGAGAAGTGATTTTTTGTCTGAGCTCCTTTGCAGTGCAGGATGCTTTTTAGGTGATCATCTTTTCGCTTGCCCGGGCCCCCAAAAATGCACACTGCAAAGAGCAAGTGGCGAAAGCCCGACCCTGAAGTAATCCTGCTTTTCGCGGGGATTCTTCCGGGACACGCCCCACCAATTTAAATCATTGACATTATCCTCCGGCTTTCTTGGCTTTGTATCCGGTTTTGAGCAAAACCTCCAGGATGCGTTCGCGTTTGTCTCCCTGAACCAGGATGTTTCCTTCTTTGACACTTCCGCCTACGCCGCAGCTGTGCTTGAGCATTTTGCCCAGTTTGTCCATATCTGCAGCTTGCCCGACAAAGCCGGTGACACGGGTTAACATTTTTCCACCGGGCATACGGTCCAGAAAAATGCGAAGATCTTGTTGAGCGGCAGGAAGTGTTTCCTGATCCTCGCCTTCGGCGGGGGTAACCGGAAGTTCCTGATTCTTGTCGGTGGAATAGACCAGTCCGCCGCTGCTTGTTTTCTTTCTTGTCATTTTAGAGTCTGTTTATTTCGTCTGAATTTATTATTTGCTGTTTTTTGAAACGGTTGTTTCCTGCCCCGGGCTGTTTTAATCATTTTAAACCGGTTGACAAGTTCGTTAAGGTCATTTGGTTGTTAACGAGCGATTGTTCGTAGGTCTGAAGATAGGCTTTCAGCAACTTTTCCATTTGCAGGAGCACAGGGGTCGGGGTTTTGTACAAATTGTTTTGAAGAAGGCTGTCATTTTTCATGTTGTAGAAACCCGAAACTTTTTTACCGTCAAACTCCAGAAAATGGTCTCCCTGGTAAAGTTGATACATGTTGCCGCAATAATTCACGGCAAAATGTTTTTCTGTTTTGTCAAAAGCGTTTTTTCCAAAAGCGAAAAAAGGTTTGTTGTAACCCAACAGGCCGAGTAAGGTAGGAAGAATATCTGTTTGCTGAACAGTTGTGCTGTCAGAACCTTTTAACAAACTGCCGGGCAGATAGAACATAATCGGTATCGAATACTGCCCCACATTGTTGGAATAAAAAGGGTCCGAGGATATGCCGGTATGATCGGGAGTCAGCACAAATATGGTGTTTTTGAACCAGGGGGCCGACTGCACCTTTTTGAAAAATTCACGCAGGGCGTAATCGCTGTAACCAACACTGGCGTGGATTTCGAGTGTACCTTCGGGAAATTTTTTGGCGTACCTGGCCGGAATCAGGTAAGGGTCATGCGAACTCAGGGTAAAGACCGATGCCAGAAAAGGTTCTTTCATTTCCTGCAGCTTGGCGGCAAAAAACTGAAGAAAGGGCTCGTCCCAGATTCCCCAGTGCCCGTCATANNACTGCTGATGCTGTTGGTGGCATAGGCCGAAGAGTTGTAAGGCTCATCCATCAGGGTAGGAACTCCCGCCAGAATAGCCGGAATGCCTTCGGCCGATCGTTTTCCATTGGCAAAGGCCTGATTGAAAACATAACTTTCACGCATGAGCGAATCCAGAAAAGGAGTATAACTTTTACGGTGCCCGATACCGGTGTATTCTTTCGAAAAGCTCTCCAGAATCAGAATCACCACATTCGACTTTTTTGGGGGAAGGGTTGAGGCCGGCGCAAGGGGCGAATAAATGTTCCTGAGCTCGGAGGTATTGAAATAATTGAAGCCTTTGAGCTGGCCCTGATCGCTTGATTTCAGAATGCTGAAAGGCGAATTGAGTACGAGCGGGATGTTTTGGGGAGAAGCATATTCTCCCGCATCTGAAATGGAAAGGGGGATGAGCTGGATACCGCCGCGGGCACCCAGAAGCCACAAGGCACAGGCAAGAAGAAAGCCAAAGAAATTAACCATCCAGGCTCCCCCGCCGACAAAGGTCAGCTTTGTGTTTTCCTGCTTTTTGTCTATCCTTTGGTAAAGATAAACCATGAGCCAGAGAAGAAGTCCGTAGATCAGAAAGATGTACCAGAAGTCATGAACAAAAGAGGGGATAAGATTCGCGAAATCACTTTTGCTGCTCATGGTGTGGAAGATATCCCAGTTCAGACGTTTCAGGGTATACCTGTAATAAATAAAATCAATGCCGTTGGCCATGATTGCAAGTGCGTTGACCAGATAAAAGATCCAACGAAGGAAAATCTGGTAAGCCGGCCTTCCTATGAAAACGGCTGGAAAAAGTGAAAGAAAAACAAATAAAACATTGAGCATGAGGATGGCCGAAAGATCAAAACGCATTCCAAAAAAAGAGATGCGGATCAGTTCCCAGAAATGGGTGCCCCTGAAAGAACCGTAGTTGAAAAGATAAAAAAGAAGCCTGCAGATAAAAAAAAGCAACAAGAGGATGGAGAGCCTTTTGAGCAGAAGCTTGATGTGAAGGGAATAATTCAGCACAGGCCAAAATTAAGGAGGAAAAGCGGTTTGGAAAATTTAATCTTTAAGCACTTATCCGTTTCCATTGATCCTCAAAGAAAACAAGACCGGCAGATTGCAAACTCTTCTTATTGTTTCCAGACCGTGTAGTGATTTGTAACGACTCCGGCTGTATCCTTATGTGTATACAAAAGATAAATCGAAGGAGGCGTAAGAAGTCCTGTAGAATCGGTACCCGATCCGGAGAATGTATGCGTTTCATTGTAATGTGTGCCTATGCGAGTCACCGTTTGTGAGGGAACGGTCAGGATCATATCGTTGGGACCGGAAGCCACGGCATATACCGTACTGTCTGCCCATATATTGCAGAACTTATTGAAGTGAATGAGATTGTTTACGTAGTTATCGGTATTGATGGTTTGCACGTAAAACACAGTCAGGTTTTGCCCGATGATGCTGTCCAGCACAGTACCATAAGTGCCGGCAAGAGGCTGAGCCTGGTTGATGACCTGAACAATGCGNNTTGGCCGTGGCTACATTGCCTGCTGCATCTTTTACCGAATAGGTCAGGGTGTATTGTCCTTTCAAATTGGGATTGACCGTTCCAAACACTTTCACCTGGTTGGTCACATTGCCATCTTTATTGTCCTGGGCAACAAAACCGGGGTCGGTAAAAACAGCTGTTCCGGCAATGGCCGGCAGCAAAATGGTATCCGGATTGTTTCCATTGAGGGTAATGAGCGGGGGAATGGTATCTTCGGGTTTGCAGGAGGATGTTGTAAAAACAGCAAGAAGTAATGCCGAAAAACAGAATAAAACGATATTTTTTCCCATTATCTAAGGTTTAAGCGTGTAAAACGAACAAGATTTGACATTATTACACAGGTCAGCAAAAGTAACTTTTAAGCCGGGATAAAAAAATTTTTCGTTCTTAATATAATTTGGTATACATTTGCGCCCGGTTAACCAANNAAATGAAAAATCTATTCTCAATCGTTGCTATCGCAGGTATGACAGCAATCGTTGCATGTGGCCCAAGCGCTGCAGAAAAAGCAGAGAAAGTTAAACAGGATTCAATCCATGTTGCTGACTCTTTAAGCAAAATCGCAATGGCTGCGAAAGCAAAAACAGATTCTATCGCTAAAGCTGACGCTGCGAAAGCAGAAATGG
>PLXK01000042.1 GCA_003151415.1 Bacteroidota bacterium | reverse complement strand
ATTTCAAAAACTATTCGGTTGAAGAAGGCCTGGCCCAATCGCAGGTGCTTTCTGTCTTTCAGGGACGCGACGGCCTGATGTGGTTTGGTACAAACAGCGGCGGAGCATCCAGCTTCGACGGGATGAAATTCAATACCGTTTCAGAAAAAAACGGCCTGCTGAACAATGTTGTTTATTCGATCTCTGACGATAAACAGGGAAACATCCTCTTCGGCACCCTGAATGGGCTTAGTATCTACAACGGCTTTAAGTTTCACAATTTCACAGACTCCACCGGGCTTCCCCACAAACGTGTATACAAGGTATTCAGAGACAGGCAGGACAGGATCTGGGTTGGAACCGCGAAAGGGGTTTGCCAGCTAAAAGACAATAAAATAATTCCTTTTAAAGAGAATGAACTGCTGAATAACAGTTCGGTATTTGTCATCTATGCTGACAGCAAAGGCCAGATCTGGTTCGGTACTATGGCGAATGGTGTCTTTGTGTATGATGGAAAAAATTTCAAACACTATTCAGACAAAGAGGGTCTTGATAATAATTTCGTCCGCGGTATTATCGAAGATAAATCGGGAACCACTTGGGTAGCAACAATCAAGGGATTGAACCGGATTACAAACGGGAAAGTGGATAATGATTTTCAGGTAATTCCAGGCTGTGATCAACGCAAATATCAAACTTCTTACGTGGGAGCCTGGCCCGATTTAAACGGAAATATATGGTTCGCCTCCGCTGCCGGTGCCTTCAAGTATGATGGAAAAAAATTCAGCCGGTATATCGACCGCAACGGATTAGCCTCCAATAACCTCGTTTGTGTGACCTGCGACAGGGAAGGCACCATGTGGTTTGGAACTTCAGGAAGTGGTGTCTCCAAACTGAGCAGAGAAACATTCTTCAACCTGAGTTCAAACGATAGCCTCCCCCGCGATTATGTGACATCTGTGTTCATGGATTCTAAAAAGAACATGTGGCTCGGTATTCAGGATGCCGGAGCCGTAAGGCTGAACGAGCACTATAAAGTTTCACTTGCCTTGAAGGAGGATCAAAAAAAACCTGGAAAGTCAATCAGCAGCAACACCATTTCCTCCATGCTGGAAGATTCAGAGGACAGGATCTGGTTCGGAACAGGAACCGGAATCAGTATTTTCAACGGGAAAGATTACCTGAACTATACCGTGAAGGATGGACTCAAAGACAATAAAGTGTATGCCTTATCCAAAGGCTTCGACGGAAGAATCTGGATCGGAACAAAAAATGGAGTTTGCTACCATAAAGCCGGAGATGGTGATCACCCGAAAGAAGGATTTGCGACCGACTTCCCCCGGCTGAACAGCCTTCTGGACAAAGACAACCGCGCCATCCAATGCATTTTCACCGACAAAAAAGGGAACACATGGTTCGGCACCGAGAAAGGTGCCATGATGATGGACCGGAGCGATGTGCATGTGATCTCTAAAAAATCAAACTTCACCGACAAAAAAGTAGCCTGCATTCTCGACGATCAACAGGGGAACCTTTGGTTTGGCACAGGCGAAGGTGTTTTCATGTATGATGGAAAGACCTTTTTAAAGATTGATGAAAACAATGGATTGACGTCCAACAAAATTTATCTCCTGATCTTTGATAACAGCGGCTTCCTCTGGGTGGGAACAAACAAAGGACTCGACAGGCTGGATGCCATGCAATTCAGAAAGTCAGGCAAGATTGAAGTCAAGCATTACGGAAAAGAAGAAGGGTTCAAAGGCGTAGAATGCAATATCAATGCCTGTTGCAAGGATAACAAAGGCCGGATCTGGTTCGGTACCATAAAAGGTGTTACCGTCTACGACCACACCCTCGATAAACCCAATGACGTTGAACCGCTCACAGAAGTGTCAAAAATAAGACTCTTCTTTCAGGATGCCGATTTCAGTCCCTGGTCAAAAGGTGTCGATTCACTCACCAAATTACCGGCAAACCTGATTCTTCCTTATACCAAAAATCACCTCACATTCGATTTCAGAGGGATCAGCTTAACCGTTCCTTCCAAAGTCAAATACACATTCATGCTCGAAGGAATCGACAGAGACTGGGTGCCGCCAAGTTCCAAAAATGAAGCGACCTATTCCTCCCTTCCTGCAGGCGATTACACATTTTTACTTAAGGCCAGTAACAACGATGGCCTCTGGAACAAAGAACCCTTCGTCTACCATTTTGTCATCATGCCTCCCTGGTATAAAACATGGTGGTTCTATACCTTGTGTATCATCATCATCGTCACCGGTGTTTACCTCTTCATCAAGATCAGGACACAACAGCTGATGCGTACCCAGATTACACTCGAAAAGACGGTACGTCTGCGGACCCACGAACTCCGCGAAGAAAAAGAAAAAGTGGAAGTGGTGAACCGGGAAATCACCGCACAGAAATCCATCATCGAAACCAAGAACCGCGACATCACCGACAGTATCCAGTATGCCAAAAATATTCAGGAAGCCATCCTTCCTCAACTGGATCTGATTGCACAGGAATTCCCGCAGAGCTTTATTCTGTATATGCCCAAGGACATTGTCAGCGGCGACTTTTACTGGTTTTCAGAAAAGAACGGCAAGTTTGTCATTACCGTTGCCGATTGTACCGGACACGGGGTTCCGGGAGCATTCATGAGCATGATCGGCAATACCTTGCTGAATGAAATCGTCAATGAAAAAGAAGTGCTTGAGCCATCGCAAATCCTGTTCGATCTGCGTCAGAATATCATGAAATGTCTGAAACAAACAGGTGCTGAAGGCGAGAACAAAGACGGGATGGATATTGCCCTGTGTGTGTTTGACAGAAACAATCTGCAGCTCGAATTTGCCGGGGCCAACAATCCGCTTTATGTCATCAGCGAAGACGAACTTCTGGAAATCAAAGGCGACAAACAACCCATTGGCGTGTATGCCGGAGAAACAAAGCCATTCACCAGTCACCTGAAACGTTTAAAAAAGGGTGACTGCATTTATATAGCGAGCGACGGATATGCAGATCAGTTCGGCGGAACGAACGGGAAAAAATTCAAATACAAGCAAATGAAAGACCTGCTGGTTTCTTCCAAAAACATGACCATGCAGGCGCAGAAGATCGTTCTCGAAAACAACATCGAGAAATGGAGAGGCGATCTCGAACAGGTTGACGATATTCTGGTGATCGGATTCAGAGTTTAATTCCGTTCACGACTGCAGAAAAAGGGCATGCATTCCGAAGCATTCTTTGCTCCCGGCAAAATCCGGCAATCAATCAAATACATACTCCGTGCCTTTTGTGCTGATATAATAGATCGGGTGATCGTCGTCTGACACGCAGAAAATATTGCCTTCGCAGGCGGTCATCTTGGTGTATTTAAAAGCAGTCACGGCCTTTCCTGTTTTATCAACCAGCCCTCCCTTTTCGCCCTTGAATGCCGGTATGACGCCATCAACAAAATAACCATCTGCAGGTTCGGCGTTAGATATCCCGATGTGAGAGGCCATTGGACTGATGGTGGTATATTCCAGCGGAATAACGGCTTTCCCTTTTTTGTCGATACAGCCGTAACCTTCTGATGAAGAAACAATGGCCATTCCTTTTTTAAAGTCGGTGCCAAAGAAGTAATTCAGAGGCAGCGCTTCTTTGCCGCTTGTATCCATAAATCCAACTTTTCTGTCCATTTCTACCCGGGCCATGCCGTTATGAAAATGGTAACCCATGGTGTATTTGGGGGAAACGATGTCCTTTCCATGACGGTTGATGTAACCGAATTTGCCATTGAGACAGATGCGTGCAAAGCCTTCTGAAAAAAAATAAGCCGGCGAATCTTTCAGATCCTCGTATTGCTGTGCAGTAAGCAATTTGCCTGTCTTGTCAATAAACACCCAATTCACACGCAAAGCAGCGATGAATCCGTTTGAAAAGTAAGTCATGTTTGTGTATACCGAAGGGTGAATGATTTCCTTTCCTTTCTTATCAATGATGCCGTATTTATTGGCAATCATCACCGGAGCGAGTCCCTCTGAAAAAACACCTACCCCATCGTATTTTGCCGGAACAAGTTCTTTTCCTGTTTTATCTATAAAACCATATTTACCATTGAGCTTTATGGCAAAGGTAAGTAGACCGGTGGGCCGGCAGGCTTCGTATTTGGCGGGCACAACGTTTTTTCCGGTATTGTCATACAATCCAACCTTATCGCCGGTATGCTGAAGAAACAACCCGTAGTCCTGATATTCGAAGTTGTAGTCTTCTTCCATGGGTCCTACCTGTTTTCCGGTTTTATCCACATACCCCATGGTGGTTCCACGGGCATTTCGCTGTATGACTCCGCCCAACCCGTGATTGAATGCAACCACGCTCCGGTATTTCATAGGAACAGCAATGTTTCCGCTTTGATCGATAAATCCCCAGTCATCATTCAGCGAAACAGCAGCCATGCCCTCGGTCATCGGCAAAGCGTCATCGTATTTGGGGGCAACAACCACGTTTTTATCCGCATCGCAATAGCCCCATTTGCCATCCTTCCGGAAAGGAATCAAGGTCTGGCTTTTGGGAGATGAAGCCGCACTTTTCTTGGCTCCTGAAGCATTTTTTTGAGCGAGAAGCGGCTGAAATAAACCTGCTGCAACAAAGGCTATACAGGCGGTGAAAATCACTGATTTTTTCATGCATCAAGGGTATGAGAAGAAACAAATCCGACTGAAATGTTTTCTTCAGTAAAACAATTGTTTTTATTTTTAACAATGCGCAAGGTAAGAATCAATACCTGAAAACCTTCTATTTAATTATAAGCTTTTATGCTTAAAAAAACAAGCAGAGATTTTGCGTCTTTATCATATATTTTGTATATTTTATAAATAAAAGATCATTTTATGTCTCAGTGTAATTTCATATAAGGAATATGTTTTATATTTAACTTTACTTTAGAGGCTCAAATATTTGATATCATATTCTGTCAACGTATTCAGGAAAAAGCATCCCGGAAACAAGTTCAGGCTCTGTTATATAAAATGTGCTTCTTAAAAGCATCCTTAAAATGAACCTGTTACGGTTCCTGTCGGACAAAAAACCATTGAGACTAACAATTCAGCTACTGAATTGTTAGATAACGTGAGTGAATTGAACAATTCAGCTACTGAATTGTTAGATAACGTGGATGAATTGAACAATTCAGTGACTGAATAGATAGAAAACGTGAGTGAATTGAACAATTCGGTAACAGAATCGTTAGATAACGTGGACGAATTGAACAATTCAGTGACTGAATAGATAGATAACGTGAGTGAATTGAACAATTCAGTGACTGAATAGATAGATAACGTGAGTGAATTGAACAATTCAGTAACTGAATCGTTAGATAACGTGGACGAATTGAACAATTCAGTGACAGAATTGAACAATTCGGTGAATGAATTGACAGCTGACACCAATGAATTGTCAAAACAGGTGAATCGGGCTGCTGCTTAAGAATTTCAGATGCCATAAAAAGTAAACGTAGAAAATATGGAAAACCAAACAAGTCATTCAAAAACCGCTTTGTGGTCGGGCAGAATATTAAAAGGACTGTTGTGTCTCTTTTTATTTTTCGATTCCTCCATGAAAATCATAAAACACCCAATGGCGGTGGAAGGAACTGCACAATTAGGATTGCCTGAAAGCTGTCTTCAGCCTTTGGGCATTTATTTGCTAATCGGCCCTCTTTTGTACATTTACAACAGAACGGTCTTTTTAGGCGGTCTGCTCATCACAGCCTATTTGGGTGGGGCTGTAGCCATAACCTACCATGCGCAAAAAGAGGGTCACCCTTATTTGTTCCCTGTTGTTTTTGCAATACTTGTTTGGGTAGCCGAATATTTGAGAAATGAAAAAGCAAGAGCCTTTTTACCTTTAACCCAATAACGCACATATGTCCTTCCAGGCCTATATCGATACGATCAGAAAAAAGACCGGCAAATCGCCCGATGATTTTAAAAAACTGGCTGAAAAAAAAGGTCTGCTGCTAAAAGGAAAAATCAAAGAGGGAGTAAAAGCAGGCGATTTTATTGCCTGGCTTAAAGCGGACTTTGAATTGGGCCACGGTCATGCAATGGCCATTTACGCTCTGTTTAAAGGAACCAAACAATTGGAGAAAAGTTCCGGTCAAAAAAAAAACAAAACGCCTTAAAGTAAATTCAGCATCCGGGAATTGATCTTCCGGTTTTTGATCAGAGGCCTAAAAAAACACCGCGCCAATTCATCTAAAATGGCTACCTTTCCCTTCAGTTAATTCCAAACACTCAAAAAAATCAAAATCTTTTCCGTTTATCCCTTCCGGATAAATGTATGAATGGATATTATTTAATTTTTCCGAAATAAAAACACAATGAACAAATCCATTTTAATTCTTGTCCTTGCCCTCAGCGGTTTCTGCGCCTGTAAAAAAGATAAAGTCGTAACTACGACCACAACCGCCGCACCCAGGCTGGTTTTCAGATTTAAATTCGATTCTACCCAGGTCCGTCTAAACAATCTGGGTGTTGTAGCCACGATACCTGCCAATCACAGGACTCAATCGCCAAAGTTCAATGCCATGAGCGCCCATTACATTGAAATGGCCAACGACGGCCAGTTGTTGGGCGGAGGCAACATCCTGTTTAACTCTCCCACGACAACTGCGGGAGGAGCGGCTGCCATCGATTTCAATCAGGCTGTTGTGGTGGCCCAGGGACAGGATTTTTTCTCTGTTCCGCTCAGCCAGGTGGCGGCCGGGACATATAAATGGCTGCGCGTTTCACTGGCTTATCAGAACTACGATATTGTTTACAAATCAGCCGCATTGCCCGGCAGCGGACTCGGAACAGGAACCATTGCATCCTTTATCGGTTACAATACTTACCTGACCACCTATAAAATAAAAACACAGACGATCAGTCCTTCTGCTGCAACAGGCGGGCCGGGCAATCACAAACAAGGCTATTGGGGCTTTGAAACAACCGTTGCCGGAACAGCCTATACATCCGACGGGCAAAGTCCTGCCGGGGCCACAACGGTTGTCAATCCGATGCCCGGTTCTCCGATTCCGGCCGGCTCCTGTGTGGTGACGGGGCAGTTTGTCAATACTGCCGGAGCCCTGCAGAGTCTCACAATTACAGGAAATGAAAACAGGGACATTGTCATTACCGTTTCTCTTTCTACCAATAACAGTTTCGAATGGGTCGAACATACGGGCGATAACTATTTTCAACCCGCAGCAGGCGACACTGTTGTGGATATGGGAATCAGGGGACTCATTCCCATTTCCAACAATTAAAGCGTTTCTTTCCCCTTTTCAGGAACTTCCGACCTGTTTTTCAGCCACCGAAAATGGGGAAATCAGAAAATTCCTCCTTATTTCTTCCGATTTTATGGAATCGGCTGTTTGTGCGCATCTGATGGTATATCCCTTTCATTAAAAACGCATGTCTTATGCCTAGATATCTGACAAACACCACTCCGGTTATGCAGTATTTCAAAATTGCCGCTGTTGCCGGAATAGCGATTCTTTCCCTGGCATGGATAACCCTGTCTTCAGGCGGAAAAACAAAGCAAACGCAGACATTCCAAAAGCCGGACACCGAATTACCCAGGCAATTCTCAGCCGTTCGCCGTGACAGCGATACCCTGCTGCTGCTTCCAACCCGGAATTTGAAAGCACCTGCCCTGTTGGTGAAAAAAGAGGCGGACGACACCTGTTCCATCCCTCTGCGCATAACCGATGTCAAGGTGAGCATAACGGTAGTTGGAAACATCGCCAGTACAAGTATGGAAATGACTTTTTACAACAACATCAACCGTCAGCTGGAGGGAGAATTCTGTTTTCCACTTGGCGAAGGACAAACCGTTTCTGCTTTTGCACTGGATGTAAACGGAAAAATGAGGGAAGGCGTTGTTGTTGAAAAGAACGAGGGCCGGCAGGTCTTTGAATCTGTTGTACGAAGGAGAATTGATCCGGGTCTTCTGGAATGGACAGCCGGAAACAATTTCAAGACCAGGGTCTTCCCTATTCCTTCCAAAGGCTATAAACGGATACGAATTTCTTTTGAACAGGAGCTGCTTGCTTCAGGGAAAGGCTATCTCTATTTCCTGCCCATGTCCTTCAAAGACAAAGTGGATCAGTTTTCGGTACATGCCGAAATTGTCAGGCAGACTGTAAAGCCGCAGCCTTATGGAAGCGGAATCACCACGCTCGAATTTGATCAGATGAACGACTCCTGGGTGGCAGATAAAAAAATGGGGCCGTATGCAGCCGATAAGCCATTGGCATTCGAAATCCCATTAACAAAATCCACCCGGCAAGTCTATCTGGAAAAAACCGGAAACGATGCGGAGACCAATTATTTTTATGCCGCTGCCGAACCCGAACGGTTTATACGGGATAAGAAACTGCCCTCCAAAATCGATCTGATCTGGGATGTGTCGGGATCGGGCGAAAACAGGGACATCAAAAAAGAAAAAGAAATACTGGAAGGCTATTTCGAAAAAATCAGGAATGCGGAGATCCGGTTGATCACATTCAGCAATGAGGTCCAGCTGGAAAAAGATTTTGTGCTGAACGCGGGAAACTGGAGTTCATTGAAAACGGCTATTGACAGTCTGGAATACGATGGCGGAACACAACTCGGTGCCCTTGACCTGTCAAAATACAGCTGTCAGGAGTTTATCCTCATGAGCGATGGCCTCTCCAACTTCGGGGAAGACGCAATAAAGATTTCCAAAGTACCGGTAATGGTTGTTTCCTCTTCCCAAAGTGCCGATTATGCAACCCTCAAATACATCGCCCAGGCTTCAAACGGACAGTTTATCAATGCCCTTACCTGCACCGCGCCAGAGGCTGTTCGCCTGCTTTGCACGCAACCTTACAGATTTATCTCGGCAACGTTTGACAGCACCCAGATCAGCAGCGTTTACCCATCGGTACCCACTGATTTCCGCAAATGCTTTTCGGTATCCGGAATTCTTCAGGGTACAGAAGCCGCCATCACATTAAACTTCGGCATCGGCAATGAAATACTGAGCAGCGAAAAAATACGGATTCAAAAATCAGGGCTTACAGAAACAGGCCTGGTCAGAAAAATGTGGGCACAGAAAAAGATCAGCGAACTGGACGGCCGCTTTGAAAAGAACAAAGCGGAAATCACTGCCCTGGGTAAACAATTCTCGGTTGTTACCCGAAACACCTCCTTGCTTGTTCTCGACCGCCTGGAAGATTATATTCAATATAAAATCCCGCCTCCCGAGGCGGATATGCGAAAGCTGTACGAAGCCTCCCTGGCTGAAACGAACCGCCGAAAGCAAAACACGGACAAGGAACATACCGAACAGGTTGTCAAGGCGTTCAACGAACGTATCGCCTGGTGGAAAACGGATTTCAAACCGGATTCACTCCTGGTAAAAAAACCCAAAAACCATCCATACAATTCCGGCGGAATCAGAACCGTTTCGGACAGTACAAGTGTTGATATGGCAACATATATGAGCAGTACACCCGGCGTACAGAGCAGCAATAACAGTTCTGCACTTCGTGAAGTGGTCATTACCGAAAACGAAAGCAATGTAAGCAACAGTCAAAGTTATTCTGTCAGTAACGCAAACGGAGCGGCCGTGAGGTTTGCCAATCCGGAGGCGCAAGCAGATGCCGACGAAAAATCAGGTGAAACGGTCAGCGGCGAAGGGTACAATTCGGGAAGCGCCGGACGGGCCGATAAAAAAGATTCCAGACAATCGAAAATTGATCTGAAAACCTGGAACCCCAAAACACCTTATATGGAAGCCCTGAAGGGGACAGAAAAGAAAGGCTTACACAAAATGTATATGCAGCTCCGGAAAAAATACAGGGACACCCCCTCCTTCTTTGTGGATGCCTCCGATTATTTTGCCAGGCAGGGTGAGGTCACCGAGTCGGTAAGAATACTTTCCAATCTGGCCGAACTCAAAGCCGAAGATCACCAGGCTCTGCGTGTGCTTGCCCACCGGCTCCAACAGATGGGTTATAAAGAACTGGCCATCGGCACCTTCCGAAGGGTCATGAAAATAAGAAGTGAAGAACCGCAGTCATACCGCGATCTGGGTCTTGCCCTTGCAGATGACAAACGCTACCAGGAGGCAGTAAACATGCTGTGCAAAGTGGTAAACAGAAGCTGGGACAGCCGTTTTCCGGAAATCGAAAGTTTTGTGGCTGCAGAAATAAACAACATCATTGTCAAATCAAAAGGAAAAGCTCAACCCGATTCCCTTGATCCCCGTCTTCTTAAGGATATGCCGGTAGATGTTCGGGTGGTGATCAACTGGGACTCCAACGACTGCGACATGGATTTGTGGACCACCGATCCTATCGGAGAACTCTGTATGTATAATCATGCCCGTACACTTGCAGGAGGACGCATTTCCAGAGACTTTACCGGAGGTTACGGCCCTGAAGAGTTCATTGTCAGAAAAGCGTTGAACGGGAAATATAAGGTGCACGTGAACTACTATGGCACCCATCAGCAAACGCTCTATGGCCCTACAACCATACAGGCAGAGCTCTATACCAATTATGGCAAACCGAATGAAGTAAAAAAAGAGGTTACCCTTAGGTTGAAAGATTCGAAGGAAGTTATCGATCTGGCCGATCTGGAATTCACCAAATAAAAGAGATTTACGGCGGCGCACTTCTCCTGATGAAAAAACTCCAAAGTGATTCAGAACGGATATATGTTCTAAATTTACAGCAGACCTTTTGAAGGGAGCCATGAACATCAATCCGAAAATGCAACACTTGTTTTTGCTTTGTTTTCTTCTTTTTACAGAAACCGAAGCGAAAGCCATCACAGGAAGGGATACATCCATTTTCATCGGCGGCAGATCGGTGTCCATTCATTTCCCGGCGGTTCAGGCCAAAGGCGTCATTCTTATGCTGCCGGGATGGAATTTTTCGAAAGACAAGACCTGCCAAAATTCTTCTTTTTGTGAAAAGGCGCTTCATCAAGGTTTTGTGCTTATTTGCCCCGAAATGGGAAAAAGCCTGTACGCTTCGCAGGTCTTTTCCAACACGCGAAAGGATTGGTCGTCCTTCCCGCAGTTGCGATTCATTACCGACACACTCCAGAACTATTTCCAGAAAACATTCCAGCTTTTGAAAAAGGGAGACCGCAATTACCTTTACGGAATCTCCACAGGAGCAAGAGGAGTTGCTTTGATTCTTGAAAATACGGACGGCATTTACAGATGTGGGGCGCTTCTGTCGGGTGATTATGACCAGACACTTGATTCGACCGATAATCTCATGAGGGGCTACTATGGATCTCTTGCAAACTTCAAAGAGCGCTGGGAAGGCAGGGACAATCCGGGCAAACATGCGGACAAGATACATGTCCCCTTGTACATCGCTTATGGAAAAAACGACAAAGTGGTTGCGCCAGTTCAATCCGCTTCCTTTTTCGAAACACTCAGGGCATCAGGAAAAACAGTGCAAATGAGTTCCAAAGAAAATGCAGGACACGATTATTTATTCTGGGAATCAGAAACAAATCCCGTTTTGAAATTCTTTAATTCCCATTGAGCCGCCATACAGAATCCGTATTGTCAGAAAAAACGATCCAGACCGTCAGGGCGTCTCTCCATCCTGGTTTTCTCGCCGCACCTTCGGAATAAATGGATCAGCAAATGAATCAAACTAGCAAGAATTGCTACATTCAAATAAAGCGCAAGAAAAAATAAATTACCGGTGAACCATTTCGCATTCATGGCTTTTTCAATGAAGAAAAGTGGAAATTTAAAAACAGCGAACAAGACGTTCCCCGTGGTTGAAATCAAAGAATTGGTGGCATGACCATCTTCCTCGGCTTGGGACACCAAAATAAAGGAGAGAAAGCAAAGTGTGAGCAGAATGCCGAAAATGATTGTATATCTCCTCATCTCACGAGTATTCTATGGGTTCCATATCTGTGTCTGAGCAGACACATAAGCCGTATACGCAGGAATTGCGAAGAGGTTCCGGCTGAAGACGGAATAAACCCAAAGATGTTCCTGTACCGCGCTTTTCCAGAAGCAAAAAAAACAGGGAAAGATGACCGGACTGGTATCGGAGAAAAAAGTACTTACAAAGAAACTTCCGCTTTCTGGACAGCGTTCATTAAATAAACAGATCTATCTGTTCTCATTTCGTTGTGCAGATAGGCAAACCGCTCATGCAGAATGTCATGTGTCACCTTTGCAATTTTAAGCCGTTCGCAAAAAGCTTTTACGCGGGTTGTAAAATCATCGGCAACGGATTTTGCCTTTTCAAACGAATGGATTTCCATCCTTGAACCTGCGGGACTAATGAGTTCGTACAATTCGCCCTCCACCTGACCGAGTGTAAGAATAAGGATATTATTGAGCCTGTAACAATATTTTCTTGTTTCAGTAAATTCAACATTCATGAAAAGCGCCCGCTTCTCTGCTCTTTTTGTCATGATCAAATGGATTTTTCCCGGTAGGAATAATTGTAAAACTGATGAGTGATTCAAAGATAATTAAAAAGAAACGCGATACAATTATAACTATCAAATTAAAAGAATAAAATAAGGAATGCCATATGCATACCGGTCAATTCCTCCCGACGAATTCTCTTTGCGGAACCAGGTTCAGTAGCTTTTCTTTTTTCTGGCGCTTCGTACACTTCCGGTCTTGACATAGCGTTTCCCAGGGCCGCCCAGGTTCACTTTTTTGTTCTTGCCTTTCTTTTCATGAAAAGCGCCTTCCACTTTCAGGGCAGGTCTGGATTTCAAAGGATTCTTTCCGCGCAGGGATGGTTTTTCATCTTCGGTCAGAATGGTGGAAACCGTATAACCAGAAGGGAAAGGGAACATCGAAATCCGTCTGCCCATAAACGTTTCGATCTCCTGCTGATAAGGCTCTTCTGATTCGGAGACAAACGTAATGGCCACACCTTCGGCGTCAGCCCTGCCTGTGCGCCCGATGCGGTGGATATAATCTCCGGCAACATCCGGAGTGTCAAAATTGACCACATGCGTCACATCAGCAATATTCAGACCGCGGGCAATGATGTCGGTGGCTATCAACACGCGATGTGTACCGTCTTCGAATTTCCTGATCGCTTTAAAACGCTGGGGCTGACTTTTATTGGAATGAATCACACCGATCTGAGCCGGAAATTTAGTCGTGACAACGGCAAACAAATCGTCTGCCATTTTTTTACTTTTAACAAAAACAAGCACCTTACTTAAGGCCGGGTCGGACGCAAGCAAATGTTCCAGGAGCCCGGCTTTGCTGTTGAAGTTTGGAACCAGATAACCGGTCTGAACGATTTTTTCAAGCGGAGCCCCCTGAGGCGTAATTTCAATCTTGCAAGGGGCCAGGATATAGTCGTAAATCAGTTTTTCCACATCCGAACTCAGTGTTGCGGAAAACAGTAAATTTTGCCTTTTCGGCGGCAGGTGACCGAAGAGATTCATGAGCTGAGTACGGAAACCCAGATTCAGCATTTCATCCACTTCATCAATCACCAGTTGCTGTATGGCCTTCAACCGAAGTATTCCGTTTGAAATCAAATCAATCAGTCTGCCGGGAGTAGCCACCAGAATGTCAAGTCCCTTCGATACCAGCTCTTTCTGGCTGCTCATGTTGGAGCCGCCATAAACACCGCCATACCGAACGGTCATGTATTTGCTTAGCTTTTCGATTTCGGCAAGCACCTGAAGAACCAGTTCGCGGGTGGGAACAACAATAAGTATCCGGGGCAATTGCTGTTCGGAATATTTCAATTGTCTGAGTATTGGCAACAGATAGGCAAATGTTTTACCTGTTCCGGTCTGCGCAAGCCCGACCACATTCTTGCCCGACATAATGATGGGAAAAGCCTGAGCCTGAATTGGCGTTGGATACACATAGCCCAAATCATCCAATGCATTGAGCAAAGGTTTATTGAGATTCAATTCGTCAAATGTAATCATGGCTTTTTGTAATGAATTGGGTGGATTGTTTGAGAGATCAGGAGCGCTCAGGAAAAACAAGGCCCGGGCATCTTGCCTCTATTCTTCATAAAATTCAATCAGAGAGCCGAAGTAAGAATTATTCCAGCCTTCTACAATATCGGCATACTCCTGATCAGGTATGTGGGTATGTCTCAACTCAACAGAAGTGCCAGGGCCGTTGGGATGAAGAAGAAAAGTGACAATCGATTCGCTGCTATCTTCTCCGAAGTACCAGTGCTGGACAATTTTCTTGTCTGGCACAAACTCAATATTTTTTCCTACAATACTGCCTTCCCACAAAGAAAATTCAGACCCGGGCACGTCGCTCATTTCGGCCTCTTCGCCGGTCCAGAGTTTAATGGTAGCCGGGTTGGTCAATGCCCGGTAAACATCTTCGGGGGGAGCAGCAATGGAATAATATTTTTTAAAATCTTTCATTTGTTCTTCTATACAGGCGTTCGGTAATTATAATTTTTTCAAGGGTTCGAGAAGGTGCTCCAGCCCGTTCATTTTGATTTCATAAAGGGTAGTTAACAAAATACCCAGTTTACCTGGCGGAAATCCTTTTCTATTGAACCATTCCAGATAAGATACCGGAATATAGCAAAGCGTTGTGCCCTGGTATTTGCCAAAGGGCATTTTCATTTTCACAAGTTCCAGTAGCAATTCGGGATTCATTTTTTCTGCCGGGGCGGCGGCGATTTGTTTATCAGCGGCAAAGGTAGCCTATTAAAGGCAGCGTTGGTGCATGGTGGCTTCAGAAAAATCAATTACCTGTTATTCTGTTGCCATACTGAAATCTTTAAGGCAATCCACCCTCCAAAAGACACCATTTGCTCAATGAAACCCGGATATCACTCATTTCAGCTTATAAACACGTTGCATTTTAATATCTTTGATAATCAGTCATTCATTCATTCTCAGAAAATGAAGCAACTAATTTTAAGCATGTTATTCCTATTGGGTGTCTGTTCCCTAACGAGGGGTCAAAATGTTTATCCCAATCCCTTGCCTCCCGATTCGAGTACATGGCTGATTAACATTCAAGGCCAGCCTTACCCTTATGGGCCCTGCAATTCGAACGGTTATTGCGGAAGCCAAAGGTTTCGGATGATGGGAGATACAATTCTCGGAGGAATACTGTACCAAAAAGTGTATGAAACATCTGGTTTTGGCTATACTTACAATCAAAGCACATTGGTATTTGTCGGAGATTCTGCCAATCACTACATGGCCGCAGTGAGACAGGATCTTTCAACAAAAAAGGTTTTCCTTCGCAGTCCGGCTATGCTCAAGGATACATTGTTATACGACTTCAATCTGCAAACAGGGGATACACTTCCTCCCTCCTATATCAATAATAGTGTTCAAAACGGAAAATTTTATGTCACCAGCATTGATTCTATTCTTGTCGGCTCGGTTTTCTACAAGAGATTTAAACTTGGCAATCCAATGACCAATACAGCAAGCCCATTTATGCCAAGTCTGATCGAGGGCATAGGCAGCACCGATGGATTTCTTGAACAGCTTTATATTTTCTTCGAACAAGGGCCTGGACTTGTCTGTTTCAACAAAAATGATGGAGGAAATGTTTTTGGAGGTTATCCTCCGGGAGAATGTACCGCCTATTTTAGCCCAACTGGAATAACCGAAAATTTCAATCCAATCTATTCTTATTCGGTAGCACCGAATCCTTCTGAAGGTCTTTTTACAATTCATGCAGAAAACGCGCTTCAATCGGCCCCTTATACGATTTACAATGCCGTTGGCCAAATCATATACCGCAACCTTATTCCTGGCATGGAGTTTACAATCGATCTTAAAAGTGAACCCAAAGGCATTTATTTCTTGAACATAAACGCCAAGAAGCAGAATCTGAACACCAAACTCTTCATCAAATAATGCTTCCATCATTTTTTCGTTCAACATTGCCGCTCCTGGAAGAGGCAAAAGAAAAACCCTGAAGAGATGGGTATCCGCTTCAGGGTTTCAAGTATTCAAAACACATGCTTATTGTTGGTCGTTATGAATATCAAAATCGATGTGGCAGGAATCGGCTTCTATCCAGTCGCCGGAATGGTGGTTGATCCACCAGCTTTGCCAGGTATCGCGGGCCAGGTTGAAACTATTACCGGTGCTGGTGTCCACATCCGAACCATCAAACAAGGCTGATGTAAAGCTGACAGAAACAGAAAAATCACTGTTCCAGGTGAGGTTCAAAATCAGGTTCGCAGAAGACTCTCCACCAACTTCGGGAGAATTAATGACAATCTGGCTGGTTGGGTTGTTTTGGGTAACCACCATCGATCTTGTAAAAGAGAAAGTACCGGTATCATCATGAAATACACCCGGGTCAGTGATATGAAAGGTTGCATTCACCGTGATTTTTCTTTTCGACTCGGGGCTGACTGGTGTTGTTGGAATTGTGGGAATGATACAGGCCAGATCCTGCTGTGACCAATAGGACTGAACCAAAACACCATTTAGTCTTCCGGAGCTGTTTTGACAAACATCTCCGATTTCTCTCCAGCTGGAATTGTTTCGGGGATTAACCTGGATCCCATCGCCCTGAGGATCGGAAACGGCTTCAACCAGTTCATGAGAAAAGATCCTGGTAATTGAATCGAGGGTTCCGTTATTTGTCACCCAGCAGTACCAGGCATTATCGAAATCAAATGGGAAATCATAATCTCCGGCAGTAGAATGTTCTCCCACGGTTCCGTCATTCCTGTTGGAGTTTACCCCCGGAGGCATGATGAAAGCAAAGAGTTCGCTCCTACCTGCCCCGTCGTCGGGTTCAGGAAAGAAACCGGCATCAATCAGGTTCCAGACCATATCGCTCACATCGCCGTCAGAAAACGGACTGTTGGGATTGGGAGATGTAATGATAAATGCATCAGCCAAAGTGCCACTTCCGACACCATACTGACTGAGTTTATTCATATAAGGCCCCGTCAAAATAGAATCGATGGCGTTCACCACACTGCCGGCATTCGGATTATTACCCGGCTGCAGCCATTGTGAACCCCAGAGAAGCAAGTGCACATTCACATTGGCTATCTTGGGTCCGCCCCCGTCACTGACAGTCTTGGCATTGTTGCCATCATCGGGAGGAAAGGACAAATCGGCCCCTCCGGGACTCGGCTGCGGAGTTTTAATGGTGGTCGCTTTTTTAGGCTCAGCAAAGGGGCTAACGATACCCATGCCCATTTTCCCATTTGTCTCTTTTTTCTTTGAAGGTTTTCTTTTCCTTTGAGAAAAATCTACCGTCTTGATCAGAAAGTCTGAATTGTCAGATGTCCTCTTGATGAGGATGGCATCTGCCTGCTTTCCGGCAAGGCTGGTGCTCTTCGCCTTTTTAACAGCTGTTTTGCCGTTTTCGTTTTGTTTCTTTTCCATTGTTAATTTATTTTTTACTTTGTCTACTCTGTTAGCTTTTCGACAACCGCTGTATTGTTTAGGTTCTTCTGTTTTTAAATGGCCTCGAAAATTAGAATCCGGGTTATCCATTTCCAAATCATCTTCATTCCTATTTTTAGGTTTCGTCGTTATTATCTTTTTGATATTCCATAAAAATAACAGTATAAATACGTAGCCTCTCAAAAAAAAAGGAAGAATGCACTGAAAGGTTGTCATATCCTTGATCCACAGCACATGCAGGGGGAGGATGGAACAAGAAAACAATCCGATGCATTCAACTTTTGGTTCTCTCATGTTTGGAAGATTGCAAGAGATCGCTTTAGTTTGCTGCTGGTTCTTTTAGACTATCCATGCATCTTCCAAATTTGGCACTAACCGGTCCTGAATTAAATTGGGTCCTTTCTCTTTTACAGAATGAAAAACAACATGAGCCCGAACAACACCGGCAATACCTTCACCACAGCCACTGACAATTCATTACAACCCGATTCAACGAGCGCAAAATCAGGAGTTCAGATTCCGGCGATATCTTTACCGAAAGGTGGCGGCGCCATAAAAGGAATTGACGAAAAATTTTCTGTTAACCCCGTCAACGGCTCATCAAGCTTCAGTATTCCGTTCCCGCTTTCACCCTCGCGAAATGATTTTGCTCCGTCGCTTTCTTTAAACTACAACTCCGGAGGAGGAAACGGAGTATTCGGCCTGGGCTGGAGCGCCGAGCCGCCATCCATCTTCCGGCGCACCGAAAAACAATTGCCTCTTTATCAAGATGCTTATGAATCCGATACCTTTATTTATTCGGGAGAAGAAGATCTTGTTCCTGCTTATTCCAAGGATGGTTTGGGCAATTGGACAAAAGAAGAAAGTACTCTCGGAGGAAACCTTGTTTCGCGTTACCGTCCCCGCGTGGAAAGCCGCTTCAGCAGGATCGAAAAAATCAAAGAGCCCGGAGGAAACATCTATTGGAAAACAATCAGCAAAGAGAATGTGACCTTCATTTTTGGAAAAAGCGCTTCAGCCAGAATCGCCGACCCCAAAGACCCATCCCGTATTTACAAATGGCTGCTTGAATTCAGTTCCGACGACAAAGGGAATTGTTACTCACTCGAATACAAAAACGAAAACCTGGACAAAGTAGCCCCCGCATTGCCGGAGCAAAACAGGCTCAATGGTCTCACAGCATTCTCGAATGTATATCTGAAAAAAATAAAATACGCCAACAAGGATTCTTTCCTGAAAACCCCAAATCCGGAATATCTGCTTGAATTGGTTCTGGATTACGGCGAACATGATTTGCTGAATCCGCAACCAGACGATACCGGCACTTGGGATTGCCGAATAGACCCTTTTTCCTCCTACCGGGCCGGCTTTGAAATCAGGCAATACCGGTTGTGCAATCGCTTGCTGATGTTTCATCTTTTTCCGGAACTCGGTGATAAACCCTGCCTGGTCCGGTCTGTGGAATTGGGATATGAAAAGTCTGAAACATTCACTTTTCTGAAATCCATAACTCAGCAGGGGTATATCTGCAAACCCGATGGCAGCTATTCTTCCCTGGCCATGCCGCCCGTTGAATTCAATTATCAGCCTTTGGGATGGGACACCACAATCCAATCCATCACCACAGGGAATATCGAAAATGCACCGGCGGGGCTGGACAACAAAAACTATCAATGGATAGACTTGTTCGGAGAAGGCGTTTCTGGCATTCTCACAGAACAGGCCGACACGCTGTATTACAAAAACAATCTGGGCAACGGCTCTTTTTCCCAGGCAAATAAAATCTCCCCAAAACCCTCTTTTGCTGGTAACTCTGCGGGGACAGGCCAACTGCTGGATCTGGAAGCAAACGGGAAAACATTTTTCGTGAGCCAGGATGCTAAAGGATATTTCGAATTGGATGCGGACGACAAATGGCAGCCTTTCCGCAATTTTGTTTCAAACCCAAACATCAACTGGAAGGATCCAAACCTGAGAATGCTTGACCTGGATGGAGACGGAATGGCCGATGTATTGATTACCGAAGATGATGTTTTGACCTGGTACGGTTCAAAAGGCAAAGAGGGGTACAGCCCTGCCCAAAGAATGCTTAAGGAAACGGATGAAGAAAAAGGACCGGCTCTGGTGTTTGCAGACCTTGTTCAATCCATCCTGCTTGCCGATATGAGTGGCGATGGCCTTATGGACATTGTCAGGGTAAGAAATGGCGACGTGGCTTACTGGCCGAATCTGGGTTATGGAAAATTCGGAGTTAAAGTGACTATGGGCAATGCTCCTGTTTATGATTATTCGGATGCATTTAACCCTCTTTATCTCAAACTGGCCGATATTGACGGATCAGGAACCAGCGACATTGTTTACCTGGGCAAAAACAATTTCAATGTGTATTTCAACCAGAGTGGAAATACATTCGCCGGTTCAAAAACAATAACTCCATTTCCTTCGGTAGAGAACACCGGTAATTTTAATTTCATTGACTTACTTGGTAACGGCACCAGCTGTCTGACATGGTCCTCTCCGCTCCCCGCAAATTCCACTGCTCCGCTGAAATACATCGATCTGATGAATGGCAAAAAACCGCATGTCCTGATCGGATATAAAAACAATCTGGGCAAAGAAACCGCGCTGACATACACTCCCTCAACGCAGTTTTATCTGGCAGATAAAAAAGCAGGCAAACCCTGGGTGACAAAGCTCCCCTTTCCGGTGCAATGTGTCAGCCAGGTTGAAATCATCGACCGCATTATCCGAACCCGCTTTACCAACCAATACAAATACCACCATGGTTTTTACGATTACAAGGAACGTGAATTCAGAGGTTTTGGAATGGTTGAACAAACGGATTCTGAGAATTTTGAAGTGTATGTTACTCACGTCGACCCGGATGGAACCCAATCGCTGGACGAACTCAGTTACCAGCAGCCCGCCCTGACAAAAACATGGTTTCATACAGGGGCGTTTCTGAATGAGAAAAAGGTACTGCATCAGTTCGCTTCAGAATATTATCAAAACCCAAACGAACATGCCATCGAAGAACCTGATCTGCCTTCAAATCTGAATCCTGAGGAAAGACGCGAGGCTTTGCGGGCCTGCAAGGGGGTTCCGCTTCGTGTGGAGGTTTATGCACCGGATGGTTCTGTTTTTCAAAGCACACCTTATGCAGCGGTTCTTCACAATTGCCTGGTTCAACTTGTCCAGCCGCAACTTCAAAACAAATACGCTTCCTTTTATGTTCATGAAAGCGAAGTGCTGAGCTACAATTATGAACGCATAGAAGCGGATCCGCGAATCAAACATGTCATCAATACGGAGATTGATCCCTTTGGCAATATTCTTCAGTCAGCAGCCATTGCTTACGGCAGACTGGCCCCGGATCCGGACTTGCTTCCTGAAGATCAGCAAAAACAGGCCGACATCAAAATCCTTTATACACGGAACACCTATACCAATTCAATCGACAGTGCTTCCGATTATCGTTTGCCTGCATTAAGCGAAGTACAAACCTATGAGTTGACAGGTGCCCTTGCTGAAGCAGACGGCTTTTACCTTTTATCCAAGATCAAAAACAATTTTCTGACAGCAGCAGAAATCGGATATGAGATCGCTCCAACAGGTTCTGTTTTGCAAAAAAGAAAGGTGGAGCACATCCGCACTTATTTTTTGAAAGATGATATGAGCAGTGCACTGGCACTGGGCGTGATGGAGCCAAGGGCCTTGCTTTACAAATCGTTCAAACTGGCATTCAGTCCGGCTTTGCTGACTGCCCGGTACGCCGGAAAGGTAACCGATGCGATGTTGATGAGTGCCACCGAAGGCGCCTATGCACACAGCGAAGGCGATTTGAATTACTGGATCCCTTCATCCGTTCAAACCTACGATCCGGACCATTTTTACCAGGTTATTGGAGTAACGGATCCTTTTGGAAATACAAATACGGCCAGTTATGACAGCACCTATTCTTTCTACATTTCAAAAACAACCTCGCCTCTTGTTCAGGGTACAAACAATGTTTCTGAAGTGCTACAGTTCAGCTTCAGAACGCTGCTTCCATACCTGAGCAGGGATATCAATGACAATCTCAGCGCTGTTCGCTTTGATGAATTCGGGAAAGTGGTCGCAACATTCCGCATGGGCAAGGAAGGAGAAAATAAAGGCGATAAGTTTGATGAAACCTCAACCGAGATTTCGGCTGGCGACAACCCGGGAACAAGGCTTGCCTATACAATCGACAGCTGGTATAAACAAGTTCAAACACCGGGATTTGACCTGACCAATTACACACCCAAAGCCAACAGCATAAAACTGAGCGCGGTTGAAGAGCATTTTTATGCCAATTCAAATCCGAAAATTCAGATCAGTTATGCATACAGTGACGGCAGCGGGCATGAGGTCATGAAGAAAATCCAGGCAGAGCCCGGCGATGTCACACTTCCGGGCGGAGTCGTGCAACACAATGTGGATCCGCGCTGGGTGGGAAACGGCCGAACGGTATTAAACAACAAAGGTAAGCCGGTCAAACAATTTGAACCTTTTTTCAGTATCACCTCTGATTTTGAAGACGACAAAGATCTTGTTGAAGGTGGAGTTACTCCCCTGTTCTATTATGACCCCTTGGGAAGAATGATCCGTACCGACTTTGCAGATGGCACAATCAGCCATATCGAATTTGATGCCTGGAAGCAAATCACTTACGATCGCACCGATACCGTACTGCTGAGTCAATGGTATACCGACAGGGGATCACCGGATGCGACCGCTTCGGAGCCACCAGATAAAAGTACACGCGCCGCTTGGTTATCGGCAATCGCAGCAGGCACCCCCTTATCCGCTTACCTCGATTCTATGGGCAGAACCTTTCTTACTGTTCAGTTTAACCGAACATTCAAAATTGATACGGTTACCCAGAAAGCAACCCATATCACCGATACGCTATACAAAAGCCGGACAATCCTGGATATAGAAGACAAACCCATTCAGCTTACGGACCCGCGCAACAACATGGTGATGAATTTCGCATATGATATGCTGGGGAACAAAGTTTACCAGAAAAGCATGGACTCGGGCGAACGCTGGATGCTGAACGATTCCATGAACAGCCCAATCAGAAACTGGGACAGCCGTCAGCATGCTTTCCGGTATACATACGACAGTCTGAGGCGTCCCTTTAAATCATTTGTGAGCAGCAACGGCAGCACAGAAATCAATTTCGAACAAATCCTTTATGGCGAAGCGCAGCCGGGCGACAAAACCTTGAACCTGCGCAGACAACCTTTCAAACGTTTTGACACGGCCGGTCTGGTTGCCTTCAACGCTTATGATTTCAAGGGCAATCTCCTTTCATCTTCCAGGCAACTGGCCTCCAATTACAAAACCGACATTGATTGGGGCTCAGGTCCTGCCCTTGATCCCGGGGTGTTTGACTCATCCGGCACTTTCGATGCATTGAATCGCCCCGTTACAGTAACTACAACCGACGCAAGCATTCTGACACCTTCGTACAACAAGGGCAATTTCATTGAAGCTATAGATGTGAACATCCAGAGCAATGCAGCAAAAACCAATTTTATTCAAAAAATCGATTACAACGAGAAAGGCCAGCGATTTGGCATACTGTATGGCAACGGAGTCAAAACGGCTTATTTGTATGATAAAAAATCATTCCGGCTCACCCGCATGTATACAACAGGCAAAAACGGAACCGATCTGATCGCTGATTTAAACTACAGCTTCGATGCCATGGGCAATATCAGTTCGGTAACGGATGCAGCCCAGCAAAGCCTGTATTTCAGCAATGCAGTCGTTAATCCATCGGGTGACTATGTGTATGATGCCCTATACAACCTGATTGCGGCAAGCGGACGCGAACATATCGGGCAAAACCAACCGCCCACCCCGCTTGATGAATACAGGACGA
This sequence comes from Bacteroidota bacterium, assembly GCA_003151415.1. Classification (GTDB taxonomy): domain Bacteria; phylum Bacteroidota; class Bacteroidia; order Palsa-965; family Palsa-965; genus Palsa-965. The sequence goes on along the minus strand of PLXK01000042.1, from coordinate 39,389 downwards.
ATCTGCCACAGCCGGGTGACGGAAGTGCCATGCGCAATTACAGCCAGCAATATCTGTACGACCCCGCCGGAAACCTCATGCAAATGATTCATTCTGCGGGTGCAGGGAGCTGGACACGAAACTTCAACTGCCAGCCTTCCAACAATCAATTGATAAGCAGTGATATCGGAGGAATTACGGAAAATTTTGTTTACGATGCTCATGGCAATACAATAGCCATGCCTCATCTTCCTCTGATGGATTGGAATTTCAAAGATGGATTGCAGCATGTCGATTTGATTGGAGGAGGTCAGGTTTATTACACATACGATTCGAACGGACAGAGGGTTCGAAAAGTGAATGAACTGCAAGGTGGCCTGATCAGGGAAAGGATTTATCTTGGCAATTGCGAAGTATATCGGGAGAGCAGCAACGGAACAGTCAATCTTGAACGTCAAACCTTGCATGTGATGGATGACAAAGACCGCATTGCCCTGGTCGAAACAAGAACACAGGGAAAGGATGCGTTTCCTCTTCAATTGCAACGTTACCAGATCAACAATCATCTTGAAACATCCTGCATTGAACTCGATACTGTGGGAAATATTATTTCGTACGAGGAGTACCATCCCTTTGGTACCACGGCTTACCAGGCAGTAAATAAAACAATCAATGCCAATTCAAAACGTTACCGGTATACGGGGAAAGAGCGGGATGAAGAAACCGGGTTGTATTATCACGGCGCCAGGTATTACGTATGCTGGCTTGCCAGGTGGAGCTCGGCAGATCCCATCGGGACAGACGCAGGGTTGAATTTGTACAGGTATGTCAGCAACAACCCATTGACAAAGAATGACAAAAAGGGAACGGATGAAACGAAGCCCTGGACGCTGGACCCGGCAACCCCGGGCAGAGGCCCCTTGTACCAATCAACCGGTGATCAGTTGACAACCGATTCTGGCAAAGTCGGAAAAGCGGCATTGGACATTGCAACAAGCAGTGACTTTGCAAAGGAGTTAAAAAAACTTTACCTCGACCCGGAGCTGGCGAAATTGGGCAAGGAGCTGGAAACAGACTGGAACAAGGACAAAGCCAGCAAAGCGAATCTGATAGTCGGAGGCGCACTGATCTTCCTTCCGACAATTGGTGTTCTGACATATCTTTCAGTCAAAAACCCCAAACTTGATGTTCCGATTGCAGGTGATTTTTATCCACGGACTGCGGGATTCGCTGCGGCATCGGCAGGTCTTGGCGCGCTCACCGATAAGCTTTTCCCGGACAGGTTCAAATTGAGCCTGAAACTAACCTATGAAAACAAAACCGGAAGAGATGTCTACGGCGGAGAACTGAAATTTGGGCCTGCACCGACAGCACTAACACTGGCTGGAAAAGCAGGCGGAGGATACGAGGAAGGCTCTGTTAAATTAGAATCCACCAAAGACACAACCAAATATTCTGCGGGAGTGTCCGGCGCAACTGACAGCACAACCGGAGTTTCCACATTCTCCACAACCGTCGGTGTTGATACAAAAATTGCCGGTATTCCATTTAAATTCTCCGGTCTGGGTTTTAGCGCTCCAAACACAACAACAGCAAGTCCATTCGATGTCAAATATGATGACAAGAAAAACACGCTGAGTGTGCTGCCGAGTTATGTACCAACCGGAAAGGGTGTGTTCTTTAAGGTCGAAGCTACGTTTTAAGAAGCTGTCAAAGAGCTAAGGGCTGAAGCCTACTCCATAATATGATGGACTTTCATCCCTGGTCTAAAGGCCAGGGCACGGGTTTGACCTTTGCATTTCAGCTGCAAGACTGTTGGTTCTTGCCGTTTGGGCCACAAAAGATAGAAAGCCCCTGATGAATCAAAGCAATAGAGACACCCTTTGCAAACACATCAGAGAATATTCCGTTTCAAAAAACATCTCACTCATTGATGTTAATGGCTGGAAGGATCACTTACACGCACTTTTATCCTTAACTCCAGAACAAACCGCTTCAACGGTTCTCAATCTCATAAAAGGAGAATCCTCTTTTTGAGCCAATAAAAATCTAAAGTGGACCGAACAATTCGGATGGCAGGATGGTTATTTTTCTGTATCGATAAGTCAATCTCATTTGGAACGGGTGAATGGATATATCAGCAATCAGGAAGAACATCACAGAAAAAAGACATTTGAAGAGGAGTACCAGGAATTTATTAAAAACTATAGATTCGAAAAGGACTAAAGGGCAGAAGCCCCTCTCCTGGTCATGATCCTGACGAACCAGATCCGAAAAATCACATGGATGAGTATAAAACAAAGAAGCCTTTGATTCCCAGATTCGGAACCAAAGGCTTCTTTAAAAAGTAGTCCGTTTTATTTCACGATATTGCAATGGCCCGCATAGTTGTGCTTATTGTGCAGTACATCTTTTAAATCCACTTTCCAAACATAGGTATCAATCTGTGCCACATCTGCGCCTCCGTTGGCCCTGCCATCCCAACCTTGTCCCCAGGTATAGGTTTCGAACATCAGATTCCCCCATCGGTCGAACATCATCAGGTGATAATTTTTCGGATCAATGCCAATGCCTTGCGGCATCCAGATATCATTTTTTCCGTCGCCATTGGGAGTGAATGTATTGGGTGCATAGAAAGTGAAATCAGGATCAATACAGACAGGGTGTTTTACGGTATCCACACAACCATTGTTTGCCACAACGGCAAGCTGAACGATGTAACAGCCTGTATCTGCATAGGTGTATTTCGGATTTTGAAGAATCGAACTGGCCCCGCTAAGGTCACCAAAATTCCAGCTCCAGGATACAATATTGGGCGCAGGTGTGCTTTGATCGGTAAACGAAATGTCGGGGTAAAGAATTGTCGTGGGTTGCGGGGAAGATGTAAATGCTGCTACGGGCACAGGCAGAGCATTGATAAAGTTCGAAATCGTCTGGCTTCCGGGACAACCATCCACATCCATTACATTGTAAGTCACAGAATAATTGCCGGCCGTGAAGTAACAATGCTGAACCGTAGTGCAGCCAGATCCTGTTCCGCCATCGCCAAAGGTCCAGCTGCCTGTTGCGCAAGCCGGAACAGATGTGCCATTGAACGTTACACAGACCGGAGCACATTTAACGGTGTCTTTAGATGTAAAGTTTACAACAGGCAAGGGAAATAAGGTAATGGTAGTAGTTGCCGAGTCTGTCGGGGTACCACAATTATCAGATACAATAACAGTATAAGTTGTGGTCACTGCGGGAGTTGCTACCGGATTAAAGATATTGGGGTTTGACAAACCCGTTGTGGGACTCCAAACGTAGGAATAGGGTCCGCCGTTACCGCCTGATCCAACAGCATTGAGTTGATCTGAGGCTCCGGGGCAGATTTTGCCGCCACCGCTTGCAAGCACTTCCAAAAGTGGGTTCACTGAAATGGTGATTGTACTGCTGATCGGGCAATTGTTGGCATCTGTACAGTTGACCGTATAGGTCGTTTGCGTGGTCGGGCAAACATGTGTCGGGCTTGTTGTTCCATTCAGCGTCCATGAATACGTAAAGGCGGGAGTACCACCTGCCGCCGTAGCTGCAAGATCTGTACAAGCTCCAAAACAAATTGTTGTGGCCGGGCTTGTTACCAGGGTAACTGGAGGAGGCTGTGTAATGGTCACCGGCACCGAATTCGTGCAACCGGCCGAATCGGTCACCGTGCAGGTGTATTGACCCGCAGAAAGACCGGTCGCAATAAGGGTGTTCTGACCTCCTCCGGGAACCGGAGTCCAGGCGTAGGTATAGGGTTTGTAACCTCCGCTGACTGAATCTTTAGCTGACCCGTTGGCGCCGCCATTGCAACTCACTTCGGCAGAGCTTACCTGAAGGATGTTAACACCAGGGAGATTCGCAACAACATTCGTGCTTGAATCCGGGCAGCCTTTGTTATCCTTGACAAACACGGTATAGGTGCCTGCCAAAATATTATTATTTGCGGTGCCTGTTGAGCCGGCGGGTTTCCAAACAAAAGTATATCCCGGAGTGCCTCCGTTTACTGAAACAGAATCGGAACCGTCAGCTTTATTGCAAATCGAAGGCTTGGAGAACATCGTCAGAACAATTGGCGGGGGCTGTGTCACCAGAGCAGTATCGGTAGCAACACATCCATGAGCATCCGTTATCGTGGCCGTGTAGGTTCCGGTACAAACATTGTTGCAGCTTGCCCCGGTACAACCGGTGTTCCATGCATACGTGTATGTTGAAGTTCCTCCGGCAGGAATACAGATGAGCTGACCATCGCATTTCGCATTGCATGTTACTGCTATTCCGGCAGCATTGACTGTAAGAAGAGCTGGCTGAGTGATCACCGCAACTGAAGTTTGAGTACAGGAATTCGCATCATTGACAGTCAATGTATATGTTCCTGACGGAGCTGCTGTTGCCGTATTCACCCAGGCTGCAGGATTGGGATTCCAGGTATACGTATATGGACCTGTTGCTCCGCTTACCGTACTCGTAATTCCACCGTCGCTTTTGCCAAAACAACTTACATTGGTTGGAATTGTGTTCACAACAAGGGCTGTTGGTTGCGTGACTGGTCCGTTAACCGAACTTGTACATCCTTTCGAATCGGTTACCGTGCAGGTATAGGTTCCGGCACAAAGAGCCGTGGCCGTTGGACTTGCCTGTCCCCCACCCGGAGCCGGAGTCCAGGAATAGGTCAACGGAGCCGTGCCGCCTGTGGCTGTTACGGGAAGCGAGCCATTGCACAATCCAAAACAGGTTACATTGGTTGGTGTCCCAAGTACGACTGTAGCGCCGCCTGTAGTGTTGACCGTTGTATTTGCAGTTACGGTACATCCATTGGCATCGGTAATGGTACATGTATAGGCCCCTCCACCAAGAGACGTGGCCGTTTGAGTAATTTGACCTCCCGGGTTCCAGGAATAAGTATAAGCGCCCACGCCGTTAGCCGGATTGGCCGTGGCTGATCCATTTGTTGTACCGCAAAGTGCAGGATTGCTGGTAGCCGTAGCCGTTACAGGAACCGGTTGTGTAATTGTCACTACTGAATTAACCGTACAGGCATTGGCATCTGTTACTGCACAAGTATAGGTTCCGATTGTCAATCCGGAAACGGTAGAGGCTGTTCCGCTTGCCGGAGCAGGCGACCAGGAATAAGTATAATTAACGGTCCCTCCTGAAGGAGTAACAGTGGCAGAGCCGTTGGCTCCTCCATTGCAAATGACGTTGGTCTGGGTATTGGGTGCTGTCAGAACAGTGGGTTGAGTGATGACAATGGTTTGGGTAGTGGTACAACCTCCGTTATCCGGAACGGTACAGGTATAAGTTCCTGCGGTGAGTCCGGTAGCTGTTACTGTTCCCTGTCCTCCGGTAGGTGCCGGAGACCAGGTATATGTAAATGGAGCAGTTCCACCTGTCATCGTTACAGTTGCCGATCCATCGGTTCCCCCGAAACATTTTACGTTGACCCCTGTAATGGCTTCCGTTCCTCCGGTTGTCGGTTTGAGGGTGACGGTATCCGTTACGGTAACACAGGAACTGTTGGTGCCCACCTGGACGGTATACAGGCCGGCAGCAAGATTGGTGGCAGTGGCAGTTGTTTGTCCGGAAGGCGTCCAGAGGTAGGTGTATGGTGCGGCGCAGAATGTCGGAGCAATTGTTGCCGAACCATTGTTTTTGCCGCAGGTAGGGTTAATGTGGGTGATATTGGATGTGCAGACCTGCGCCGGAAATTGGGCAATAAATCCAACGTTACCTGGCGTGGCCCCGGTTACCGAAATAAATCCGTTGTTGTAAAAAGCATCGTATACAATTCCCGGTATTCCTGTATAGGTGAATATCGGATTCAGGTTGGCGTCGAAACAATACATGTTGTTCACAGAACCAACGTAAACATACCCACACTTCAGGTCAACGGTAATTCCCGAGTTTATATTTCCCCAGGTCCCCCCTCCTCCGGTACAACTTCCGCAACTGGTTCCACCGGGTATTGTTACCCTTTTAATCAATGCGCCAGTCGCAAGGTTTCGCTGATCCAGATTGATCCCGTCGGAGGTATACAGGAAAGCACAACTTGAACCGATACCATTGGTACCAATGTTATTGGGTCCGGCCTTTCCGTGGTAGTCTATCAATTGATAATCAATATGCATTTGCCAGGATTTAGTCAAAGTTGTTCCGGCAATGGTAAAACACATCAGATTATCATATGGACCGTTCGTATTCACAGGTGTACCCGAAGCAAGGGTATTGCTGTCAGAAGCTATGCAATAATAATTTCCATTCGGTGCAACACAGCCCGTATATACTTCGCCTGTCGGAACCTGGTTGATAACAGTTCCTAAAATACCCGTGGCAGGAGCAACACCGGCTACCTGTGATATGTTTCCAATCGCCAAGCCAGGTGTAGGTCCTGCACCCGCCTGAACAAGAGTGGACGTATTGCAATTGTATGCTTCATTGAGAACTTCATAAACATCGGTACCTGTGTAGGCCGTATTTAAATAGGTACGTGTCCCGCCTGTGGCAATACATACCATGGCATAATTCTGTCCGCCACCGTTGACAAATCCTTTTGGGCCTGCCACATACGAATTACCGGCCAGGTCAACGGCCAGGTCAGACTCCCAGCTCTTGCCCGGATATTCATTAAAGGGATAAGTCCAGACGAATGCACCGCCAGAAGTGTATTTCTGAAGATACATAAGCTTGGTGCCTGAATCGTATCCCAAAATGTAAGTATTGTTTGCACCATCCATGGCAACGTTCGATGGAACAAACTTGGCTGTTCCGGCAGGAGGCGTCAGTACCCAGGGGTCAATGATTACTCCGGCCTTGGCCAGACTCGCTTCGATTTGAAAATTTATTTCACTTGTACCTTTTTTTTGAAAAAAGGAAGGAGCTTCCTTCCCATTGGAAGTCACCGATTGGGGAGCATGATCGGTGATATCACCGGCCTCTGTCTGTATGATCAAATTTCCGGAAGCGTCAATGAGAAGATTTTTCTGCCCGCTGTAATGCATGGAGAACTGCCGCACATCGGTTCCTGCCTTGGCAATAACGGTGTATTTGATCCCCTGTTGCGGATGAAAGCTATATTCAACATCGATTCCGGGATACACATCTTTGTAAAGAAGTTTTCGATACCCTTTGATGTGACCCGCACTTTGATTCAGATTTCCGGCCATAGCTGAGCCGAAATAAAATGACGTTTCCTCTTGCTGAATGATCTGCGGATGCGGATTGGAGCCCGGCCATTCCATAATAACGTGCTGGTAGCTGATGGGAACTGCGCCTCTTGCTTCCTCCTCCTCTTCTTCATTCTCATCTTTCCCGGCATTTTTAAAATCCTCTTTCGCCTTTTCCGGAATGGAATAGATGATTCCTTTTTCAGTAAACCGGATGTAGGATCCTGCATTCATACAGGCATACGCTACTTTCCAGGAGTTGACCGGATTCAGGTATTGACCTTTGTTTTCTTCAAATGCTTTGATATTTCCCGGAAAATTTTCCTTGCCCGATATCCAGGATGGCCCTTGGGCTCCAATCTCCTTATGTCCGGAAACCTTTCCAGGTTTTGAATCTTTGGCATTGGCAACCAGGGTGATCCCGGCACTGAGAACAGAAAGAGCCAACGGCAGAAATGCCGTTTTGAAAGGAGGGACAAATGAGTTCCATTTAAAAGAAAGCAGGCATCTGCTTCCTGTTATTTCTTTCATCCATCCAGAAAACCGATTAATGAAAATCATTCGTATTATTTATCTTGTTTAGCAAGCATGAAAAACAGGTCTTGCATGAGCTGAAAAGTGGTTTCAGAAACCCGAAGGCCCTTGTAGGAATGTCACTCAGCTTGGATTTAGTCCGAATATTACGAAAAGACTGTATCATATCCTAGTTATTTAGCCTTAAATTAGCATTCCGCTCTATTCTTAACCTAATATTTACGCTCCGGTATGTTTTTGATAAGAGTTCCCGTTTTTCAGGATAAGTTCAGGAATTTGTCAGGAGCCTGAAGAATTGCAGGCTTTTCATTGTTTTTTGATCACTAAGAGCCATTATCCGAAACATTCTCAACTGATTTAATAAATAAAATCAGCGTCAAACAAGCTACAAAAATCCTGCTTTCACCGAAAAATCAAGCTATGAAAAGCATCTTTGAATAGCTTTAGGGTTCTTCTTCATCTTAGCTGGCAAGAAGACCTTCCCCCTGAAAAAATCAAAAGGCAGGCAAGGAGAGAAAACAAAGCTTGTTTTGCCACACAAACCCTAATGAAAGAATGCCGAAATTGAATTGGAAACAATGGCTGGGACTTTTTAAAAGCACCTTTCAGAAATGGTGGGCAGATGATCCTTTCCGGCAAAGTGCGGTCATTGCCTATTATGCCATATTTTCTTTACCTGCCCTGCTGCTTATCATCATCTACTTGTCAGGAATTGTTTTTGGCCAGGCTGCAGTAAACGGCAAAATTGCAGACGCTTTTTCGGGAGCGATGGGAAAAGAAACCGCTCTTGAGGTTCAGGATATGATCGCCAAAGCCAGTGTGAACAAACATTCTTTTCTTGCTTCTGTTGTTGGCATCAGCATGATTCTGATTGGTGCAACAGGAGTTTTCACCGAACTGCAAAAATCTCTGAATGACATCTGGGAAGTTAAAACCAAACCTGACCAACCTTTCTTGATCTGGCTGCGTAACCAGTTGTTTTCTTTCGGCCTGATATTGACAATTGGATTTCTCTTACTGGTCTCTCTGGTTCTCACCTCCTTGCTTGCTTTTTTCGGCGACTGGATGACCCAACATTTTCACTTGCCCGGCATTGACCTGCTTCACATTTTAAATGAATCTCTTTCTTTTGCTTTGATATCATTTCTCTTCGCCCTGATGTTTAAGGTGCTTCCCGATGCAAAAACAAAATGGAGGTCGGTCTGGCTGGGATCCATGCTTACGTCCTTTCTTTTTATTCTCGGGAAATACGCTCTTGGCTTGTATTTTGGAAAATTCCAGCCTGCCTCCGCTTATGGAGCTGCCGGTTCCGTGATCCTGATATTGCTCTGGGTGTCCTATTCCTGTATGATCTTGTTCTTTGGCGCTGAATTCACCAAGCAATATGCGTTTAAAACAGAAGGTGCTCTGCCTGGGCCGCAGTCTGATTCCAAGGCGGCTAAAGACAAAACAAACCCTTCTACCCGTTAAAACGCCCTCCTTAATAAATATCGAAAAATATTATAATTAATTACTAACTTGCAGAGATCCATCTGTTTTTTTGCATTGCGTATCAAACACAGACAGCTATCCCATTCTTCAATCTTCACTAAAGTTCTTCTATGAAACATCTCAGGCTTTTTCTAACCCGATTAATGCATTTCGTATTCTTCTTTTCTTCCATCTTGTGTGCACATGCTCAGGAATCCATTCTTACTCAAAAATACAATTCCGAGACCCTTTGGATGAGTTATGATCACAATGCCTTCCAGATCGATTTAAAAAACAGGCTTGGCATCAATGACAAGAATTTAGATGCTTTTCAGAAATACCTGATCCTGATCAAAAAAACATGGAAAGACGAAGAAGTTTTTTTCACAAAAGCTCAAAAGGGGATTATCAACGAATCCAACAAAGATGCCTTTTTTGAACAATTGAAAAATAAATATTTTGATTATTATCCTTCATTCCTGGTCTATACCGATAGCTTAAACATCGCAATGAAAGAGCATGCCTTTCTTGGAACAGGTATGAACCCCGCCCCTACAGCATGCGGACAAACTTTTACCAATGAGGGTTTTGAAACCAACGATTTTACCGGATGGAACCAGCTGGAAGGAAGCTCTGTCAGTGGCTCTGGAATATCCGGAGTCAGTATGACTCCGGGAACAACCCAATCTTCAATCACTAGTGCCGGATTTGATGCTATTGTTGGCACTCCGCTGCCTACTGTCAATCCTGCCGGAGGTGGTGCTCATTCTGCAATGGTGGGCAATGGTCCTGTAACCGGTGCACAGGCGGGAGAATTGTCTACCTCATTTACGGTAAGTGCATCGATGACCAATTTCACTTATGCCTACGCGGTTGTTCTGGAAGATCCAGGACATCCTGTAAGCGATCAACCCTATTTCTTTCAGGCCTTTACCGATCAAGGGGGCAATTTGATCAGTTGCGGAAATTATTCCGTCACAGCCGGCCCTGGGTTACCAAACTTTACCCAGATTCCGGGAACAGATTTATATTACAGACAATGGACTACCGTATCGATCGATCTGACTTCTTATGTTGGACAATGCGTAACACTTACTTTCATCTGCCGCGATTGCGATCAGGGCGGACATTATGGCTATGCCTATGTCGACTGTGCCTTTGCAAAACCCATGCTGAACACTGCTACTCCAGTGATATGCGGAAGCAATTCCAATACACTGACGGCTTCGCCGGGAGCTGTGAGTTATTCATGGACAGGACCTGGAATAGTGGGGGCTAGCAATACGCAATCTATATCTGTGAATGCGGCTGGGAGCTATGAAGTAATTGTGACAAATGCGGGAGGATGTTCCTATAAAATTGATACCACTCTTTTAGCAGGAAGCAGTCCATCAGTAACCTTGACACAAACCAATGCATCCTGTTCTCCCGGTGGTGACGGAACAGCCAATGCAAGTGGAACCGGGGGCAATTTACCCTACACCTATTCCTGGTATCCGGCACCTTCAGGCGGGCAGGGAACTGCAAATGCCACCGGCCTCAACCCCGATGTTTATACAGTTACTCTGACTGCAGCAAACGGGTGTCCAACTACGGGAACTGCCACAATCTCAAATCCTCCGGGGGGGCTAAGCCTTAACATGAACAATATAGTACCTGCATCTTGCAGCAATTGTACAGACGGATCAGCAACCATTGCGATTACCGGAGGAACATTACCTTATGCTTATTCGTGGACGCCTGCTGTCCCCACAGGACAAGGGACAAACCATGTAACCGGGCTCTCTACGGGAAAATATACATGCTGTGTCTCAGACGGAGCCGGTTGCCGTGTTTGTGATTCGGTCACGATCAGTTTTGCGACAGGAATTCAAACTCAGCGAAATAGTCGCGGTTTCAGCATCTCGCCAAATCCGTTCAATCTTTCCCTGAATATTCAAGTTCCGGATTCATATATAAAGGCGGAACTTGTTCTATACACGATTCAGGGACAGGAAATCATTCATCAAAGAATTTCTTCCGAATCAGCCGAACTGAATACTTCCGCTATATCCCCCGGCATTTATTTTCTTTCTCTTAAATCGGATGAAGGATCGCTCGTGAGGAAAATAATCCGGGAATAAACAAGCAATATCTTTTATACTGCAATTCAACAATATCCTGTAAAGATTTTTAATAATTCTTTGAATGGGACGAATTTATTGCGATATTCGCTTCATCCAATTTCATTCAGGAATTCTCCCCAATTTTGAACGGCTGGCCTTTCATTTTTGAGTTACACATTATTCTTTCATGGTTAAGAAAACGCTGGCCCTCTTTTTTTTCCTGTTCAGCGCCGGCTGGGTGATCGGTCAGAATCTCACATTTTTCAAAGGAGACTCACTGAATGGTTTTGATCTTCAGCACTGCTGCCAGACAGCACAACAATCAGGATGTTCAAAAAGTGAAACCGCGGCATTTGTCTTTGCAAAAGAAAAAGAATTTGTCAACGCCAGGTTTCACTTAGCCAATCCGGTCAGGCCGGCTCCCGCTTCGCAGATCAAAAGCGTTCTGACTTCAGCCTGCAACAATACCGATTTTGAATCCGGAAACTTCTCCGGTTGGGTGGGGGCGGTCGGCTACAATACGAATTCTTTCGGACCATTGACAGTTCTCAGCAACGGCATCAGCACACTGGGCCTCAATTCGATTGAAACCAGCTGTTCGAATCATACACTTGTAACCGCTGCATCAGGCAATGATCCCTTCAGCGGCTTGCCCATGCTTGATCCGGGCGGAGGGAAGTTTGCCGTAAGGCTTGGAGGCGAGAATCTGAATATAGNNTATATAGAAGCGGCTACTCCCTGCTCAACCGGAAACACTTTCGGCGGTGCAGGAAGCGGAGGGCAATTACTCCAGCAGACTTTTCTGGTCACTCCTTCAAATGCTTTGTTTACCTATAACTATTCGGTGGTCATGTGTGCCGCCAACCACAATTCCGGTCAGGAACCTTATTTCAGAATTGAAGTGCTCGACTCCCTTGGAAACACCACCACCACCTGCGAGCAATATTACATAGAGGGAGACTCCATTGGCATTCCGAAAGGATTTCTAACTTCACCTGTACAGGCTAATCTGACAGGAGGAAGTGGTTTATCCCCGGTTTATTATCTTCCCTGGACCTCCAACTCCATCAATTTATATTCCAACATCGGTCATACAGTTACTGTTCGGTTTACAGCAGCCGGCTGCATTTACAGTGCTCACTTTTGCTATGCCTATATCGACGCCACTTGCGGAGCGGCATCAAGCGGCATCAAAGGCTCCCCTCAGGTTTGTCTGGGCTTTACAGATACCCTCACCGGACCCGGAACAGGCGGTATCGGAACTTATCAGTGGAGCACAAAACCTTCAGGAAGCGCAGGAATTATGGGAAGCACTTCAAATCAAAGCGTGGTGATCAATGCTCCGGGAACCTATGAATTGCTCATCTCCTATCCGGGTGGTTGTAGTTACAGGATTGACACGACGATCACCTTTCGACCTCTTCCGGTGATAGCCGATGTCCCTACCAATATCAGCTGCAAGGGATTTAAAAACGGATCCATTACCGTGACGCCTTCGGGCAGCACAGCTCCTTACACTTATTCCTGGTCGCCGGCTCCGGGTGGCGGACAAGGAACCGCCACTGCAACCGGACTTTCGGCAGGAACCTATACCGTGCATGTCAATGGCAGCACGGGTTGTACATCCACAAAAGTCATTACCGTCACAGAGCCAACAGCGCTCAGTGCAACGAACAACCCTGTCAATATTTCCTGTTTTGGTGGCAGCACGGGTTCGGTCTCTTCGTTTCCGGCCGGGGGCACTTCAGCCTACACATACTCCTGGTCACCCTCGGGAGGAACCGCACAAAGCGCAACCGGGCTCCCGGCAGGCACATATACCTGTACCATCAAAGATGCACACGGCTGCGTAACCACCACTACAGCAATACTCTCACAACCCCCATCGCTGCCTTCGGCAACAAACGCAAAGACAACGATGGTTTCCTGTTTTGGTTTAAAGAATGGTTCAGATTCAGTTGCTGCCAATGGAGGAACTGCAGGATACATCTATTCCTGGTCGCCATCGGGTGGAACCGCTCCCAAAGCTTCCGGTCTGGCAGCTGGAACGTATACCTGTACAGTTACCGATTCGAAAGGGTGCATAACAAATTCGGCTGTCATTATCACCCAGCCGGTTTTGCTCAGTACCTCAAACGTAAGTACAAACGTTTCCTGTTTTGGGAAAAGCAATGGAACCGATTCTGCAATTGCTGCCGGAGGGACAGCTTTATACACTTATTCCTGGTCGCCGGTTGCTGGCAACACAGCCAAAATCAGCGGTCTTTCGGCGGGATCCTATACCTGCACGGTTACTGACTCCCATGGCTGCAAAACAACGGATGTCATCGCGATTACCCAACCCACAGTGCTGTCGGCAACAAACAAATTGACCGGCGTATCCTGTTTTGCAGGAAACAATGGTTCGGATTCGGTCGTTGTGAACGGAGGAACGGTAAATTATTCCTATTCCTGGTCTCCATCCGGCGGATCTTTGGCAAAAGCATCTGGTCTTACGGCCGGAATTTATACTTGTACAATTACCGACGCTAAGGGCTGTACAACCACTTCTCAGGCAATCATCACCCAACCATCGATTCTGGCAACGACAAATACGCAGTCCAATGTATCTTGTTTTTCAGGAGCAAACGGTTCCGATACCGTTTTTGCCAGTGGAGGAACGGCTACTTATCAGTATTCCTGGTCACCGTCGGGCGGAACAGCATCCAGGGCAGGCGGGCTTATTGCAGGTACGTATACCTGTACTGTGACCGATGCACATGGATGTAAAACAAACTCGGTCGCCACCATCATTCAACCCGCATTGCTGACGGCGACAAATAAACTAATCACTGTTTCCTGTTTTGGCGGAACAACAGGTTCGGATTCTGCGATTGTTTCCGGGGGAATTATCGGTTACACCTATTCATGGTTTCCATCTGGCGGCAATGCAGCAAAGGCTACAGGGCTTGGCATAGGAACATACACGTGTTCAATCACCGATGCACACAATTGCAAAACAAATCTTGTTGCAAACATTACACAACCGCCGGCGATTGTCGTTGCATCTTCAAGCATACCGACACCCTGTGGAGGGCATACAGGAAGTGCAACTGTCACTCCCAGCGGGGGAAGCGGCGGCTTCGTTTATTCCTGGTCACCCGTTGGCGGCGCTGCATCTACTCTGAATGTGGTAAGCTCGGGCATCTTCACCTGCACGGTGACCGATGCAAATGGATGCACAAAAAATACCGCCGTTGCCGTCTCCAACACGGGCGGACCCAACGCCTCGATTGTCAGTTCAAGCAATGTGAGTTGTTTCGGAAGTACCGACGGAACCGCCACTGCAACAGGCTCAGGAGGAACAGGAGCACTTACCTACTCCTGGTCGCCAACAGGAGGTTCGGGCCCCCTTGCAACTACTGCAAACTATCTTCCTCCCGGAACATATTTTGTGAGTGTGATGGATGCCGCAGGCTGTCAGAAAATTGTCGCCGACACCATTCTGGAACCTGCAAAAATTACGGCAACGGTTGTGATCAGCAATGTTTCATGCTTCAATGGAAGTAACGGTACCGCTTCCTTGACAACATCAGGTGGAACACCCGGCTACTTTTACGCCTGGCTTCCCCAGGGTGGTACGGCAGCAACAGGTACGGGGCTCACACAAGTTATTTTCACCTGCTCCATTACCGATTCAAAAGGGTGCGCGGGTAAGGCAACGGCAACTGTCACTCAACCGGCATCAGCTCTTGCAGGCACAAGTTTGCAAACGACAACTTCATGCAACGGCGGAAACGATGGCTCCGATTCAGTGACAGCAAGCGGAGGCACCTCACCTTATTTATATTCCTGGGCTCCGTCAGGAGGTAGCGGAGCCAAAGCAACAGGACTCCTGGGAGGAACATATTCATGTACAATAACCGATTCAAAAGGGTGTCAGCAAATTACCGTTTCAATGGTTCCTCAGCCATCGGCCGTCTCTGCCATCAATACTCCAACAGCGGTCTCCTGCAACGGAGGAGCAAACGGATCTTCTACTGTATTGCCTTCAGGAGGCAACGGAGGTTATCTTTTCTCCTGGTCATCTTCTGGAGGAACAGCCGCCACAGCAAACGGATATTCCGCCGGAACATATACCTGTCTGATTACCGATTCAAAAGGATGTACGTTTTCCTCTGTTGTCACCGTACCCCAGCCAGCAATCCTGACGGCGATAAATTTGGCAACACCGGCAACATGCAATGGCAACAGTACCGGAATCGATTCTGTTTCTGTATCTGGGGGGACAGTATCGTATTCGTACTCCTGGTCACCTAGTGGCGGCAGCAGTGCAAAAGCCACAGCTCTGGCTGCAGGTACATATACCTGTAACATTACAGATGCACACGGATGTAAGACTTCTTCTCTGGCAGTTATTTCACAACCGGCAATCATTACCGCGATCATTCCACCGGCAAACATTTCCTGTTTTGGCGGAACCAACGGAAAAGACAGTGTGATTGCGAGCGGAGGAACGGGGGCATTTACGTATTCCTGGTCTCCTTCGGGCGGAACGGGCAGCACAGCCACTGGTCTTTCCGCAATAACATACACCTGCACCATTCAGGATGCCAACGGTTGCGTAAAAACACAAACCATACTCATCACCCAAAACTCTGCCATTACAAGCCCTCCGGGAACAACACCTGCAATTTGCACAGCCATCAATGGTACGGCAAGCCTGGTTCCAACCGGTGGCGCCGGGCCATATGCCTATTCCTGGTCTCCCGTGCCAGGAACCGGTGCTTCGCTAACATCTCTGGCAGCCGGCTCTTATACCTGCACCATCACAGATAAACTGGGATGCACGGGAACAGTGATTGTACCTGTGGTGCATTCCAATGGAAATCTCAATGCAGCGTTCAGCCCGAACGTCATCACAGGATTTGCACCTCTTCCCGTTTCCTTCACGGATAATACCAGTGGAACTCCAAACACTTGGCTATGGAGTTTTGACAATGGCTCCGCCGGAAGTGCTGCTCAGGATCCATCCAGCACATTTCTTGTTCCGGGCACATATACTGTTACCGAATTGGTGACCGATGTCAACGGATGTATTGACTCTACAAAGAGAGTAATTGATGTATTGGAGCCTTCTTCACTTATTGCACCCAATGTATTCACTCCCAACGGGGATGGATCAAATGATGAATACAAAGTTATTTCTGTGAATATTGAACGGTTCGATATGAAGATTTACGACCGCTGGGGAGTGTTGCTTTATGAACTGCCAGTTGCCGCGCAGTCCTGGGACGGACGGACCAAAACCGGAATGCCCGTCAGCACCGGGACTTATTATTACGTCATCTCCGCTACCGGCTTGGATAACAAAGTGTATAATCTGAAAGGATTTATTATGCTTCTTCGTTAATTTGAAAGCCTGAATAAATTATTAAGTTTGTTCAAGGAACATTCCCGGTTGCCAATTCAAATTCAACAAATTCTGAACAATGAAAACACTCTGCAAGATCTCCACATGGGTGGCTGTTTTCCTATTGATTGAGACCAGGGATTTTTCACAGGAATATGCCACTAAACATTTCCCTGCCTACCTAAACGTATTGCGCATTTTTTACGGCGATTATGACTTCAATGCAGATTATCCGGAGGGATCTCCAAAGTTTGAAAAGAGAAAAGAGGGGTGGTTCGTCACCGTTTATGAAAACACGCACAGCGAAAAACCTATCAAAACTTCCTTATTCTGGTCGGCCAAAGAGCACCATTATATCGATCCGGGGTTTACTAAAAAAAAGTTCTTTGATGCGCTTGCGGAGATACCTGCCGATCTGAAAGATGAATGGATAGTCGCCTCATTCAAAAACTCGCCCTACCAGGGGTATGTAGGATGGGAAAAAGACCTGATCAATGAATTCAAAGACCGGGCAGACTTGAACGATTCGCTGTACAATGCACTGGCGAGAGCCTATTCCAGCAGGGCAACTAATTTTCTTGAAGATCAAAGTTATTTTGCCGATAAATCAGAACGGTTTATCCTGCCCGATCACAGAGATGCATTGAGCGAAGAACAACTGAATAAATACAGGGAGTGCCAACACAAAGCCATCGGCTGTTTTGAAAAAGTAAAGGCGCTGAACCCTTTGTTTGAAACACCGGTAGGCGATATTTCCACCAAATGTTCAAATGAATATGTTGCTGCTTTTCTTGCCCTTCTTACAATTCAAAATGAAAAAGAAGCACGAAAAGAGCTTCCTGAAAAATTACTTTATTCCGATTTCATTATTTCGTTTGCAAAAAACCTCCTCAATACCTGCGCCCCAGATGCCATTCTTTTTACAAACGGAGATAATGACACCTTCCCTCTTCTGTATGTACAGGCAAAATTAGGTTACCGGACAGATGTTCGAGTGGCAAACATAAGCCTGATGAATCTGCCAAGGAATATTGATCTGTTGAAGGAGCCTGTTTTCAGATCTTCGCCTCTTCCGCTTTCTTTAAAGCATTCCGATTATGGTCCTGCAATAAGGGATTATCTCCTGTTAAAAAATCAAGATCAGGCCATAGACCTGAACAAGGCCTTCGAAATGCTCAACGACACCTCCTGTGTTCAAAAAGACAAAACCGTCTATTATTTCCCATCGAACAAGCTGAAAATAAAATCGGGTAATGGAAAGGAAATTGATTTTGAGATTACTCGAAGCTATATACTGAAAGCCGATCTTGTCATTCTTGACTTGTTGGCTCACAATCAAAGCAGACCCATGTATTTCGGCAATACAGTAAGTCCTGAATCTTACATGGCCTNNACATGGCCTATGTTCCTTTCCTGAGCAACGAAGGCCTGGCAATCCGGATTATTGAGGAAGAAAAGCCAAACAGCAAATCCATTTCAACGGACCGGAAAAAGTACTATGAAAACCTGATGACCAAGTATGAATGGAAAGGACTTGACACATTGGCCAGCTCCACCAAAAACATTTTGGGGCGAAACTGCAGGGTGATCTTTTCTCAGCTGACGCAGGAACTGATTGATGCGGGCCATACCGATTCGGCTAAGGCTTTAGTCAACAAATGCATTTCCCTTTTCCCAAATCGGGTGATCCCATATGATGAAGTGATGGTATATTATATTGAGTCTGCACTTCAACTCAAAGAAGAAACGATCGCACTTTCCATCACCAGACAAACACTGCCTTTACTTGAAAACAATCCAATGCGCCAGCAGTGTATAGACCACCTGACTTATTTCGCCGAATTCATGAAAAGCACGAAGCTTCAGGAACTACTAAAGGAATATCCGGGCAAATAGATCGAGAAATCGCCCATCCACTTTACTTCGAAGGAAACAGTCATCAAAGTCAGGTGTCACTTCCCTTCACCAGATATTCTTCGGGCGCATCCCCGATGGATGTATTCATTGTTTCCTTTATGACCTGTTAATTTCTGAACCTTTGTGTTTTTTCCATTCGTTTTCAATGTAAACTGCATCCTGTTCATTCATTGGTTTTACACCCAATACAATGTGTCCATTTTTAATTCCGTGTTCATATTTTTTCACATGTTCTTCTGGAATGCCTGCTCCGATCAGTGCTCCTGCCACTCCGCCGGCAATTCCACCGGCGCCGGCAGTCAGAATGCCTGCGACAAAAGGACCTGCAATAAGGATTCCCAAGCCCGGAAGAAGAATGCTTGTTCCAATGGCGGCAAGGGCCCCGATCATAGCACCCAGGCCAATTCCAATGGCCGCTCCGGTTTCTGCTCCTTCTTTGGTTTTGCTGTCCAATCCTTCGGGGCGTTTTGAATTGTGGGTATCAAAATTTGCCGAATGCTTATCATCACTAAAATGTTTCTTGTGCGTCTCGTCCGACATGAGCACATGCACATATTCTTTCCCATAACCTTTCTTTTCAAGAACATCATACGCTTTCTCGGCGCTCTCTCGATCGCTGAACATGCCTGAAACAAGTCCGGTTTTCTTTTCTGCCGTCTTAGCGGCTTCGCTGCTTTCATTTTCTTTCATCTGCAAGGTGTTTTTTAGTTTGACACAAATTTAAGGCAAGAGAAACCGGAGCCGTCACAAATTAGATGAAGAGGTGTTTTTGATCGCCCGTTTGATGGGAATTTTGTCATCCCAAGCAAAAGCGTTCATCGCTTGCCTAAATAATCGGCTTGCAATTTTCAGTGTCCAGGGATGCAATTAAACACTATGTTTGTCACGAAAACAGGAGCACACCATGACTGAACTTGAACAAACACTGGACTTCACACCTCCCCAAAAGAAAATCTACGAAGAGCGATCTTTTCGCATAGCCACATTTTTAGGCGGGCCTTTGGTGGCAGGATACTTGCTGGCTGAAAACTTCAAAGCCTTCAATGAACCCGGGAAGGCAAAAAAAGCCTGGTTTTATTCAATCCTGACAACCCTGCTTCTTTTTTGCATTTCTTTTTTCGTCCCGGGTATCGACAAGATCCCGAGTGTGATCTTCCCTATTGTATATACAGCCATCGCTTATTATCTTGTGCAGACCTATCAGGGAGAAAAGATCAAGGCTCACTTGTTATCCGGGGGAGAAGCCTACAAATGGTGGAGGGCGCTGCTCATCGGTTTACTTGGCATGGCTATTCTCCTTGTTGTTATTTTCTGTCTGGTTTATTTTCTGGATATCAAATGAAAGACAATGAACGAAACCGGCGGGCCATTCGGAATGGCTATCTTTGATTTATGAAAAGGCTGTTTTTGTTCATTGTCTTAGTCATTTTCGCTTTTTTTTCAAAGGCTCAGAACGATCCTGACAAACTGATTAAAGAGAGCGCGCTGTTTCAAAACAAGAAACAGTACCGGCAAGCTATTTACACCCTCGACAAAGCCATCCTGATCAAACCCGGATCAGCCCTGGCTCATTACAACAGGGCAATTGCCTACATCGGGTTAAACAGCCTGGACTCAGCCTTCACCGATCTCTCCATTGCCATTCAGCTTGACCACAAACTGGCCGCGGCCTATGTAATGAGAAGCAATATTTATTCTCAGTACGGACTATATAAAAAAGCCATAGAAGACTGCGACAAGGCTATTGAAATTAATCCCAAAATGGCGCTGGCATACAACAACCGGGGCTACTTTAAAAGCCTTCAGAACGATAATGCGGGAGCCATTCTTGATTATGACCGGTGCATGCTCTATAATCCAGGTAACGACACAGCCTATACAAACAAATCCATTGCTTTGGCAGCAATCGGCAATTTCAAGGAATCCATTGCCGTATTGACCCTGCTGATTTCGAAACACCCAGAACTTTCCGGGGCCCATTTCGAAAGAGCTCTTGAATATAAAAATGTGAATGAACTCAAAAAGGCAATGGATGACTACGACATCGGTTTAAAGATGGATCCGGACAATGCTATTGCAAGGGTGGTCAGGGCTAATTTAAAACTCAGTCTGGCCGACATCCAGGGTGCCCGGGCCGACTACCTGCAAGCCGTAAAATCAGACACGACCTATGGCTGGGCACATTTTGCCCTGGGCCGGTTTAAAGAAACACAACAGGATTTCAAAGGAGCTGCAATTGATTATGCACTTGCGGTCAAATGTGATCCCAAAAACCTGGACATCCTCATGCCTTTTGCTGATTTACTGATTCGCCTTGAAAGAAAAGAAGAAGCCTGTGAGATCTATTTGAAAGCCGAAGCACTGGGAAGCGGTGCCGCCAGCAGCAAACTGATTTTTAACCGCTGCAGCGCGAAGCAGTGAGGCTACATGCGTGGCTTTTTAATCAATTCCTTCTCATTTGAAACCCTTAAATGCATGCCTCAGGGCTACACCGCCCAACCCTATGCCCCATTGTCCCGTCTATGAGAGTAAGTACTTGCAATTGTCTTATTAATCATATTCAGTTTAAATGGACAGGAAAGAATTTTTATCCATGTTTGGCATCAGCGCAGCTGCCATCACGTTGGCCCATTGTATGGAGGGCTGTAAAAAACAAGGCAGCAATATCACTGCTCCTTCAGTAAACTTTACGCTCAATCTTTCCGATCCCGCCAATGCCGCTTTGAAGAACAATGGCGGTTATCTTTATTCCAATGGGGTTATTGTTGCACGCACCATGACCGGAGCCTACATCGCCGTATCGCAGGCCTGCACGCATGCAGGGGTCACTGTTCAATACGAATCGGCCCAGAATGATTTTTATTGCCCTGCACATGGCTCCTCCTTTTCGGCAAGCGGTTCGGTAACCGGAGGCCCGGCTCCCAGCCCCTTAAAGTCTTACTCAACTTCACTCAGCGGCACTTCGCTTCATGTCTCCGGTTAAACATTCCTGCAAACAAAACCAAAGTTGCATTTCTCCCCAATACCTGATTTCCATGAAAGTCAAAATATTCTTTATCGCATCAGCATTCATTCTTGCTTCCATCCTCTCAGCATGTGCCCAGACAAATGGAGCAGGAGTTGTTCTTCACTTCAAAATAAAAACAAGCGATGAAAAGGGCGTCAATCTGACGGGAGTTTCCCTGAAACTATTCAGAGATACTTTGGCTGCTGTGGAGGCCCAGACTTCAGCCCCGGACGACTGGCTGAAGACGGACGGATCGGCGAACCTGACAATGGAAGTGAACAAAAGGTATACGATCTCCTTTTCAAAACAGGGATATGTGAGTTATATGGTGCTGCTCGATACGCACATGCCATCCGGCGAAAAGCAGAATGCGAAATCAAGCTATGACCTGGATTTGAAAATGTACAAGGAAGACACACACCCTGGACTGATGCATATTGATTTTCCATTGGCCCTGATTCAATACAGCAGCAAGGAAGACAAATTCATTTCCAACACCAAATATGCTGCGGGTATCATCTCCCGGATGAAATCCAACTGAGAAACACCCTCTTATTTTTTTCTGCCGCCACCTCCTACTGATGGAGCCGGGTTAGATGGTCTTGACGAAGGTTCTGAACGTGCAGGCGGCGGCTGGTAATGCTGCTGCGGCTGCGGCTGAACCTCCTGCCATGAACTTTTGTGGAATTGCTCCGCAGAACGGGTTTCATTCGAAATGGATCTTGCCTGCGGTGTGCTGGTTCTGTAAGAATTGTTTGTCTGGCGTTCTGCCGGAGGAGTCGCCTCTTGGCCGCCCGGCCGGACTTGCTGATTTCCTTTTGCCGGGTAGCTTCCGCTCTGTTGATTTCCGCCGACTTGTTCATTGTTTCTCGAACCCGATCCAGAACCGATATGGGTCTGATTCTGATAAAACGAATCCGGAATTTTAGTATGCGGCTTCACCGGCATGCCTTGCTGCTGAGGCAAAGTTCTTTCATATGGCCTGTCCTTCGACAGATGCGACGCCGTTACGGCAACAGCATTTGTATGCGGGAACCGGGCCTGATTCTTTTCCAAATAGTCCTTTCGTTCCATGGGATGTTGGGGATTGGAACTGTTGTATTTTGCCCGTTCAGTTTCCATTTGCCCGTACTCCTTAAATCGCTGGGTACGTCCTGCATTGTCTTTATCCCAATCCTTGGTTACGACATCCTTGTTTCTCCGACGCCAGTCATTGACGCCCCTGCTGACGGGGTTACTGTATCGTCCATCGCGGTGTGTGGCATAATATCCATAACAATGATTTCCAAAGGCAGAGTAACGGCTGCAATGTTCAGGATTGTAGAAATACCAGTTCATGAAATGCGAAGAAGGCATACCGAAAAAAACAGGTCTTCCTCCTGGACCGTAATAAAATCCCCAGTCGTACCAGAAAGGATATGGATCCCAGCATGGCGTGGTGTACCAGGTTGGGTAGCCAAACCACCAGTTGTAAGGATAGGTCTGATAATTGGTGACATCGGGGGTCAATTCCTGGCTGTATTCCGAGCTCTGATAACCGCCATCCTGAGCGTACTCTTCCGCAGCCTGCGTGTATTCCTGTTGAGCCTGAGGATCCTGACTCAGGCTTTGTTGCCAGTCCTGTGCACCTTGTGCATTCTGCTGGGTAAGTACCTGATTGAGCGAATCGGTTTCAAACAATACATATTGAGGATCGGTCTTATATAAATCCCCAAGCACGACAGTCATTTGCATGTTGTCGAAAAGGATGCTCAGAATATCCGGTTGTCTGATCAGATTCCTGAAAGCCCCGGCAGTTGGCAACGGATAGCTCAACAACATTTTATCGAGATTAGCCAGATAAGCGTTGTTGCTCTGGTCTATCTGGACAAGCAAATCGTAGTTTCTTGCTGCTTCATCGGCTGCCGTTTTTCGGATTTCTACCGGATAGCGACTAACAATAGCATCTATCTCAGCATCCGACTTTCTGCGGCCGTTGACAAGTTCAGAAATGAGAGCGGGATAACGGGTCAGGTTCCAAATCTTTTCCTGCTCGTCCTGAGTATACGTAGCTATCAATTCAGAAAACTGATCCCTGGATTGTTTTTGCATGGAATTCAAACGAACGATGACTTCCGGATACTTGGCTGCTTCGAGAATATCTCCACGGGTACCCGACGGATACATGGCTATGGCATCAACGGTGGCCTGATTGTCATGCTGAATCTGCTTCATCATGACCTGATCATTGCCCTGAGCCCGCACAATATGTATCGTGCCCATTAACATGCTCATCATTCCAAGTGTCCGGATTACTTTTTTCATAGTCTGAATTGCTTATTAAGTTTTCTCAATGGCCTGATCTGTCGCTAACTTACGGTATAATTGAAGGCAATTGCCCCGTTTTCCTGTTTCTTATTGGCATTTCATATCAGGTCATAGCCAAAATCGATCCAGAGTTCGGAAATTGTATTTTTTTAACACAGTGCGAAACACGAATAAAGACATTCCAAAGAAGAATTTGCCTAAATCCCTGTGATACTCGATTGACGGGGCAATCTTATTGAGTCAAATCCCCCCGGGGCTGATCTCCGGGCTCGAAATGCATGTATCTGGTAAGTTTCGGATTGATTTGAATTCCAGGAGCGGTACTTTTTTTATTTCAAGGAAAACCGATACCATTTTGCAGGCACATACAGTATGATAAAACAAGGCTCTGACCAAATGAACCGGGCTTATTTTATTTTTATCTGTTCTTCCTTTGTAACAACTATTTCAGGTTTGTTTTTGTAGATTTTTACAGTACCTGTAACACACACATTTTTGTCCTTCAGAAACTCAGACGGATTGTATTTGAAATTGGGCAGATCGCTTTCTGAAATAAACACACTGAAAGAATTGTCTGGAAAAGGTTTTCCGAAGTTCAGATTGATGTTTTTCTTCTCTCCCGCTGAAACATGGGTTCCCGTTACTTTGGAGCAAACGGTAATTGTTTTGCCTTCGTACTTTGAAACACTGTCGAGGGGAACAGTCTGTGCAAAAGAAATGTGTGCCAATAAAACAGCCGGTAATACAAAAAGCATTTTTTTCATATGATTCAGGATAAGTTTATAAATACAAGTAAGAATGAACAGGGAACAAAATCTTCAGTTTCATCAGACGATTCAAAATTAAAGAATTCCGTCTGAATACAAAAAAGGCGCAAAAGGGTCAATAAAGCCTTAAAAAACAGCAACGAATGAATTATTTAACAAAACATCACAAGGGAATGGCATTGTTATTGCTTCACCCAGATACCGGTTCATTTCACTCTTCAAAAAACAATGCGGCAATCGCTCAACAATTTAAAAGAAAACCAAAATGAAAACATCGAAAAAAGGTGTCCCTGATGAAAAAGAGAATGACCAGATCATCAGGAAACAATGGGGTGCCGATCTCAGAAAAAGCATCCCTCTTCTTGTCCTTTTCTATTGCCTGACTCTTCTTCCTTCCTGCATCGTTGTTCATGAAGGTCATCATCATCACCACCATTACTGGCATTGATGTCAGGGTGTTGATGAAACCTGGCAAGGCTCTGTGACCGGTTGGATGCGATGAGATCAAATTGAATTTACAATCAGGGAAAGAGTATTTTGCAAAAGCAAATGCTGGATGGATTTCAACATTGGTTTGTCTTGTTATTCCCTTTCGAACACATGGGTGATCGTCGTTGAAGCAGTCCCCCCTATGCTTTGGATAAGACCGACCCGGGCTTCTTTCTTAATCTGATTGACACCGGCCCTGTCTGTCAATTGCAGGTATGCTTCTACGGCTTGGTAGACCCCAGAAGCTCCAACCGCATGTCCGCGCGCCTTCAGTCCACCAAAAGTGGAAACAGGTAACTTTCCGTCAGAAAGGATATCTCCGGAGGCGGCAAGTTTCCAGCCTTTACCAGGCTCAGCAAAACCCATGGCTTCGAGAGATAAAGTGGAAATGATGGAATAGGCATCGTGCAATTCGAAAAAATCCACATTTCTTGGATTGATTCCTGCCATGGCGTAGGCCTTTTCGCCAGACCGGCGGATGCCCTCTGCTGCAAGCGGATTGCATCGATTGTCAATGCCGACAAATTCTGTGGAAGCACCTGAACCGGTAATCTTTACGCGAGGCCTGTCTGCAGAGTTGCCTGCCCTGAAACGAGAGAGCACAATGGCAGCTGCACCATCGCAGACGGGTGATGCATCATAGATTCGGACAGGGTCAGCGATGAACTTGCTCTGAAGATAATCTTCGAGTGTTATTTCTTTGTGAAAAAGGGCATTGGGGTTTGTATTTGCATTTCGGTGTGCATTGACCCCAAACATGCCGAATGAATCGGGCGAGATCTTGTGTTTCTCAATATACATTTTCATCAGACGTGCATTCAGGGTGACAAAAGTTTCGCCCTTTCCGCCCTCGGTCTCCCAATCGGAAGCTGTTGCGATTGACCGCGTGACAAAGTCCTTATCTGCATGCGACATTTTTTCAAGTCCGCAGACAACAACCGTATCTGACAAGCCACTCAGAATTGCCATTACACCGGCACGTAGCGCCGCTCCACCCGATCCGCAGGCCGCTTCAAGGGTAACAGACTCTGTCCCTTTCAACCCGGCACTGCTCGCAATGAGTGGCCCAAGCTGTTGCTGGTTCGACAACACACCCGAAAGCATATTGCCCAGGTAAATGGCATCGACCCGTTCGACTCCGGCGTCGGCCATAGCAAGACGAATTGCCTCGGCCCCCATCTCGCGTATACTCAGAGAAGAATGTTTCTCTACTTTCAACTGTCCGGCTCCGGCAATGTAAATGCTTTTCTTATCTGAGGATCTCATAATATTGAGCTGATTTCTCCGGTAAAGATATTCCAACATTCGGGGCTCAACATTAAGCCGGCATCATCTTAAGATCATTTTTGCATTTGCGGAGTGGCAAATCTTTCAGTGCTCAAAAAGAACCATTTCAGTTCAGGGAAAACGCACGGTCTATTGCAGTATGCTCCGTTTGAATTTCGCAAATTCAACAACACCAAAATTCTTGGTCGTCTTTAACCAGATGTTGCTTTCTTTGTCCGGCTCATTGATCTGGTTCCCCTCTCCTCCCCAGGAAAGCAAAAACCAACTCTTTTTTTTCTCATTGTATTTAAAGATGATCTCATCAGACCACCGGTATGAACTTCCGCCATAATGCTCCACCGAAAAAGAGGAATCTGTAATGACCATATTTCTATAAGGGTCACCAAACGACCCTCCGCATTGAAGACACAAGACAACCTCGTCATTGCGAGCCGTCAGCTTCAGTGTTCCGTCGCGCTGCCGGATAAAAATCAACAAGGGTCTTTTCAGATCAATGCTGTTCTCAATGGTATCTTCACCAAACACCTTTATAATCATAAGCAGATCCATGCGACCATCGGCATTCAGATCGCCCGAAAGCGTGTCGATCATTTCGTAACCCGCCGGAATCAGTTTGCCCCAGGAACTGCTTTGCGAAAAAGCAGACCAGCCGGGCAAAAGTCCCAAACCCAGGAGGATAAAAAACTTCCGCTTTCTTCCGCATTTAAACAAGGAGATCTTTTTTCTCATGCTTCTTTCTATTTCGTCAAACTAGTTCTTCACAGATTTCTGGTGCCCGGACAAATCGTATTGGCCGTTTGTCAATGTCAACGTATCCTCCCGTTTCACCAAACTGTGAGAACAAGCCAGATCCCGGGCAATCCTTTCGCCATACATTTTGTAGCTTCTTCCGCTTTGTATTTCAAATTCAGAGGATACGATCAATTGGTACCTCTGATCCTTTCTATTTTTGCTGAATCCAAAGATGCGGGAAACAGCCAAAGTATCGCCCGGTTTCGATTCATCAAATACGGCCCCGCAATTCAGGGTAGATTTATCCAGAAGATTGAACAATGTATGCATGTGCTTGTGTGTGTAGCTTTTTATCCGGTACTGGTCCAGGCAAATGCCTTTAGCAGAAGAGAACTCATGAAAAAACAAATCGTCGACGCCATCGTGGTTAAAATCAAGTATTGTATCCGGACGAGTGCCCTGTTCATAACAATCCACATTCAACGAGTCTCCCTGATGGGCGATCAAATTCAAACGATTGGCATTACCTGAAGAGGCACTTGCCTTTCCGGCAATTGAAATAAAAAAAATCGTGTCCCCTGCTTTCAAAAAGCATCCCTTGTAAATCTGCATATCCAAAGTATCAATTGAAAGAAGCGTCCAGGCTGCAATACCCGAATGTGCGTTTTCATTCAGAATTTGAAGTCCCTGCCTATAGGCCAAGTGCTTGACATCCGCCAACGTAGCCTTTTGACGACAGGACATGAATGAAAAAACAAGCAACGAGCTCAATGCGATAAAGAGGCTGACATTTTTTCTTACCATGATTTCTTTCAGAAGGCAACAGAGAGCGAATGAATGAGTGGTAAACGAACAATTAAATCTATAAAAAATGGCTGGCTTTTTAAATTAAAAGACAAATATTCGGCAAAGCGTATAAACCGAGGCAGAAGACCGGAATTCGGCCTTCATTTACCGGAAACAAACGAAAGGATTTGAAATAAAAGCAAAAAGTAAAAATTCAAATGAAGTCAGCAACACATTACCCGATAATTTTACATATTATTGTATAATATCACCCCTTTATGACGGTTACTCCTGATATGGCCTTTTGTCACCCTATTTTAAATATGCTGATAATCCTTATTAATACCTTGGCTTTAATCAATTCCCAACCCCCTCTTTTATGAAATTTAAATTCTCATTGCCAGCATTCTTTCTTTTAGCGGGAATGAACGCCCAGACCAACAATTCTGTACTCTGGAAGATATCGGGAAACGGATTAATGGCTCCCTCCTATCTCTTTGGTACGATGCATATAAAGGACAAAAGGGTCTTTAATTTTGCCGACTCGGTGTTGCCCAGCATTGAAAAATGTCGGTCATTCGCCATGGAGCTCGACCCCGACAGCCTGACCAGTTTATTGTTCAAGGAAAATCCAAATGACACCTCATCTTTCCGTTCGATGTTCTCCAAGGAAGAATATGAAAAAGTAAACAATAAGCTTGTAAAAGATGCCGGCGTTACACTGGACCAGGTAAAAGGGAATAATTTTAAATTTTTGCGCTTACTTCTAAGCCATGGAAAAGCGAAACAGGATGATATGCCCACATTTATGGATGCCTATCTCTACAATGTGGCCCACCGTCTCGGAAAAACAACATTGGGCCTGGAATCGGTGGAATCGCAAAAACAGATTTTCAAGACCTTACCCGGTGAAGATGAACAAACGGCCAAAGAAAACCTGCTGCGCATGACCGAGACCGACAGCAAAAAAGACGAATTGCTTGAAACCATGATCCAGGACTACAACAAGGGGAAGATCGACGACTTGTATAAACTCTTCAGTTCCCTTGATGAAGAAAGCCAGGATATTCTTCTAAACCGGCGGAATGTAAAAATGGCTGCAACAATCGACAGCCTGGTCAGGAATAACAGTCTTTTTGTTGCCGTGGGAACTGGACATTTACCCGGAGACAAAGGCCTTATTGCGATTTTAAAAAAGAAAGGATATTCGGTCACCCCGGTTTCAATGGTGAATACCGGTCTTTCGAAAAATTTCAAAATCAAGGAAGATAAACTAAAATGGCACCAGGCAGTTTTCCCCGAACAGGGTTATGAATTCAGCACGCCCGGCAAACCTGAATTGTATCAGAAAATGACCAATATTTTGGATCTGTACATGTATTATGACGCAGGCACAGGTTGTGTATACAGTGCTTATGGATACACCGTACCTGAAGAACGCACCCGTGATGAAGACAAACTTCTCAATCAACTGACAACAAAAATAAAAGAGAATCCATCTTTTCTACACGTAAAACAAAAGAAGATAATCGTTCAGGGATGCGCTGCCGTTGAACTGTCAAGCGATGCCCCGCAGGAGTATCTGAGCACGATACGTTTCATTATCCATGGCAATACCATTTATGCCGTTTCAGCTATCTATCCCCGTAACAATATGTATCCCGGAGATGTTAAACGGTTTCTGGAATCTTTCAACCTGGTTGAGAAATCCAGAAACGGATGGAAGCATTTTGTATGCGAAAAAGGTGCCCTGGAAATTGACATGCCCGGTATTCCGCGCGAAACGGTAACACCCGTTCCAGGGGGATCCAAAAGCATTTGCCCGATCCATCAATATCTCAGCTCGGACAACAAAACCGGTATCCAATACCTTGTACAACATCTCAATCTGGCAGAAGGCTATCAATATCCCAATGACAGCCTCACCTTTGAAAAACAGGTTGAGCTGTTAAGCAGCAAAACCAAAGTACTGAAGTTTGAATCCTCCAACTTCAAAAGTCAGGGCATGCCAGGCAAGGAAATTCTTTTGCATTACAAAGACAGCAGCATGATCAAAGTGAGGTCCTATCTCAGGGGAACCACCAACATCACCTTACTTGCTGTGGTTACCAGGGCCACACTCAACAGCGATGATGTCAATTCCTTTTTCAACTCTTTTCATACAACTTCCTATCATTATCTTCCTTTAAGCGAACAAACCATCACAGGTCTTGGCATGAAAATGAAGCTGGTTGCTCCCTTGAAGCCCTACGCCAATGATTCCACAAAAACCCTGAGCGATCCCGGATTGAAAACCTTTACCTCGTATGATACCCTGACGGGCATTACGTATTACGTAGCCCGCGAGCAATTGTCACGCTATTACTGGACACAAAGTGACAGTGCGTTTTATGCCAAACACGTCAAAGCCATCACGAAATACACAGACAGTATCGTGGAAAAGTATCCCATACAAGCCGGCAAATCGGGAGGCGTTGAAGTTGTTTACAAAAACAAAAATACCCATTGCCAAAAACGGGAACGGATCTTTCTGACAGGAGACATTATCTATTCCATTTATGCAAGCTTTCCGGAATCGGATCTGAGAAACGAACACAATGATTCCATCTTTCAATCCGTTTCATTTACCGATCAGAAACCAGGTAGGAACATTTTTATCAAACATACCAATCTGCTTTTGAACGATCTGGCTTCTGCAGACACATCAGATCGGCAAAGAGCCGACAAATATCTTGCTGGATTTGATTTTGAAAAGGAAGACCTCCCGTTGATGTACAATGCGTTAAAAAAAAGCTACCCCGATGACACCCTGCATTATGCGAGCACAAGGCAACAATTGCTCAGACGCATGCAAAAAACACACACCGACAGCACCGTTATTTTCCTGAAAGACTTCCTGTCCGACATAAATTCCCCGGCACAAATCCGATCCACCGCCCTGTCGACCCTTTGCTATATCAAAACCAAAGCTTCATTTTCCTTAATAAGAGATATGATCAAAAGCGATCCTGCTTTATTTCTGAAAAATTTCAACGCATTTTACAAGCTCGGAGATTCACTTATTCTCACAGCCGGTTTGTACCCGGATTTGCTTTCGCTTGTGATGGACACCACCTACAACTATGGAATGCTCTCGCTTACCCTGAAACTTCTTGATTCCGCACAAATTCGCCCGGCTGATCTTACTCCGTATAAAAAAGCAATAGCAGCCAGCGGCAAGCACATGATGAATGAATTTGATGCCAACAAAAAATCAGGCCGGAATGCAAGTGTAGACGACCACGCGTTGAGAATTCTGTCTTATGCAGAGGGGAAGGAAGGAGATGAACTTGCCGGCCGAATGCTCCAAAGCAAAGACCCATCGGCCATGCAGGCAGCGCTGGAATTCCAGATAAAGAAAAACATTCCCGTGAGTAAAAAGGATATAAAAGGGGTTGCTGCCAACCTGTCTACACGTATTGACTTCTACAATGCCCTTCACAAAATGCAGCGCCCTGAACTTTTCCCTTCACGTTACGCAACACGTCCGGCCCTTGGAGAGGCATCTCTGTATCAAAGCCTGACCTATGATGAAGAATCGTACACGGGCAAGCTGATTTATGAGGGAGAACACACCGTAGAATTGGAAGGAAAAAGCTACACGCTTTGCGCTTTTAAAATGGTGGTCAAACAGGATAAAAAGGAATTTTCCTACATTGGATTTTCAGGGCCCTACAAGATCCCTTCCGATGTTTTGACGACCGGAGACCTGAGCGGCAGTTTTTACCAGGAATACCGGTCAGGTAAGCCCGAGGAACTGATGAAAGCGTATCTAAAGAAACTGAATAAATAACAGACCGGTCGGGATCGCCCAAAGGGCAAAGAAACAGAGCGGAGAAAGGCGGTTAATCCGGCTTCTCCGCTCTGTCTTTTTTAAGTCGGCAGGACGCTGCTTCAGTTTTTTTCACTCCCAGAAGGTCAGGCTTAACATAATTCCTATATTTGTAA
This sequence comes from Bacteroidota bacterium, assembly GCA_003151415.1. Taxonomy (GTDB): domain Bacteria; phylum Bacteroidota; class Bacteroidia; order Palsa-965; family Palsa-965; genus Palsa-965. The sequence continues at coordinate 7,446 of PLXK01000042.1, read as the reverse complement.
GGTAACCTAACAAGTTAAATAACCAAATCACACTGCACACATGGATACAATGGAATTAGCATCGTCTTTAAGGATGGTCGTTTCTGCCCTTCACAAAGGCTTGCGCAAGCAGATGCATTCGGTCAACACCTATTCCATGACCGAAATGGAAACCATCGGGCATTTATTCAGGAATCCCAGCCTCCTGCCTACGGAACTCGCCGCCTTGACAAAGGTGAAGACACAGTCCATGTCTCAGATTTTAAAAAAGATGGAGGGTCAGGGCGTTATCAAAAGAGCTCTTTCCAAAGAAGATAAGCGAAAAACCTATATTTCCCTTACTTCCCACGGCAAAAAAATGGTAGAGAAAACAAAATATGATAAAGACGAGTGGCTCAATGCAGTGATCAGGAAATCCCTCAATGAAAAAGAACTGCAATTGCTCAAAAAGGCTTTGCCCGTTTTATCCAAACTGACAAGGGTTGCATAAAGCCACAGGAGGCAGAACACGATTTTCAATCATGAATGCAGATACGAAAACAGGTATATTCAGGGCCTTCCGGAATCGGAACTATGCCCTTTTTTTTGCCGGGCAATCCGTTTCGCAAATCGGCACGTGGATGCAGCGAACTGCCGTATGCTGGGTCATTTATACCCTGACGCATTCTGCTTTTATGCTCGGTCTTGCGGTATTTGCACAACAGTTTCCCTCCTTTCTGTTTTCTCTGGCAGGTGGCATTGCCGCTGACCGGTACAACCGTTACCGAATATTGCTGATCACACAAACAGCCTCGATGTTGCAGGCCATTTTGCTTGCCATACTCATTCTCGCCAATCATTATGTCATTTGGGAGATTCTTGCGCTGAGCGCCTTATTAGGCATAATCAATGCCTTTGACATGCCGGCAAGACAGCCCATGGTTCATGAGATGGTCAATAATAAGGAAGATATTGCCAATGCTCTTGCCTTCAACTCTGCATTGGTCAACATGGCCAGACTGATTGGGCCTGCTTTATCAGGCATCGTTCTTCAAAAATTCGGAGCCGGTGTCTGCTTTTCATTGAATGCATTGAGCTTTATAGCGGTGATCACAGCTCTTTTGTTCATGAAACTCCCCAAATTTACAACCCCAGAAAAAAAGAAAAATGTTTCCACTGAACTATCCGAAGGATTTGATTACCTGAAACAAACGCCAAGCATTTATATCATCATTCTCATGCTTGTTTTCTTAAGCTTGTTTGTTTTGCCCTACGACACCATTGTGCCCGTCTTCGCCAAAACAATCTTCAAGGGCGATGCCGCTACTTTTGGATACATCACGAGCTTTATTGGCCTGGGTTCTATTTTAGGCAGTTTATTCCTGGCCATGATGAAAAAGGGTGCAAGCCTCAAACTAATTTTGCTCCTGAGCATAATCATCCTTGGCCTGGGACTGATCTTCTTTTCGCATGCCACTTATTTTCCGGCCGCCATGGCCTTTGCTATTTTGGTTGGCTTTGGTTCTTTGTTGCCGATGACGGCCTGCATTACCATCATTCAATTGGAGGCGGCCGCTCACATGAGGGGTCGCGTGATGAGCTTTGTTGCCATGTCTTATTTTGGGATGTTGCCATTGGGTAGTTTGCTTGTCGGCAGCCTGTCTCAGCAAATCGGAGCGCCAAATGCCATGCTTTGTCAGGGCATATCGGCCTTGCTCATTGCTCTTGTGTTTACGAACTTTCTTAAAAATGAACACATGAATAAAAATGGAATCGAAGTTATTGAAGAAACTCAGGAGATCATCCCGAAGAATAATTAAAACAAATCCGAATCAATCAAACAAAACCGCTAAAAAATGGAACCAAACAAACAAAACTCAGCACTTCTTGTCATGGATATGCAAACGGCTATACTCCGCATGTTTCCCGATGGCTCCGAGATTAGTGCCAAAGTAAGTAAAGCCGTTGCACATGCACGTGCAAAAAACATCCCTGTTTTTTATGTGGTCGTTGGGTTTCGTCAGGGTATGCCTGAAATCGGAATAAACAACAAAGGTTTTTCTGCCAGCAAGGAAAGGCTGGCCAGTATGAGCATGGAAGACTGGATGCAAATCGACCCCTCGGTGGCCCCTGTTGACGGAGACCTGATCATAACCAAACGCCGGATTAGCGCTTTTACGGGCAGTGATCTGGAAGTCATACTCAGGGCTCAGCGAATCGGGCATCTGATCCTCACCGGGATTGCCACTAGCGGCGTTGTATTGTCAACTCTGAGGGAAGCGGCTGATAAAGACTACCAGATAACCGTACTCTCTGATTGCTGTGCAGACTCAGACAAAGAGGTACACCGGGTAGTGACCACCAAAATTTTCCCACGCCAGGCTGATGTCAACACACTGGAAGAATGGACTAAAATCTGAGTAAGAAAAGCACCCTTCAGTAAGCGGGAAAGAGTGATAAATCCATCTCTTTCTTCGCTTACTTACTCCAATCGGGTTGTTTCGGACAGCATTGTTTGCATAAACATGTGTCGAAAGGTCAATAAGTTATACCTTTGATTGGAAGCGGAAACACAAAGTCGTCCAATATACCAATTCCAGATCTTTTGATATGAGTGGCGTACTCACTCAGGCTTCTATGCAAAATTTCTGCAACAGCTTTGTCGAGTTTACTGATAACTACATTGACCTTGTCTAATTCATTTCTCAGCATTTCCCGTTTCGGCTCATCGAAGGGATAATACCGTTTTTCCAGCTCTTCAAAATCTTTCCTGAAATTCTTTTCCACTGTTTTGAAATAGAAAATCAATTCCGGGCGGGCTGTATATGTTTTGAGGCTAATCAATTTAAAAGCATCTGCTTTTTGTTTCTTATTGATCCTGTTATTGGTGGTGGCTGCCAGAACAGAAACCAGGGCAGGAGCCATATATAAAAGTAACCGGTCAGCCTCGTTTAATTTACCAAAAGAGTCTTTCACACTCTTTTCACTCAAATCCCTGTTTTCTTCTTTTTGCATACTACAAATTTAAGGGCAATCCCTCCCAGCCCGAATGATAAATGTCAATATTGGCCCATCAACAGGATTTTTCATAAAGTATATTTATTGCACCTGCTCCGGCAGCGATGAGGGGAGAGTTGCTCATGCTCGTATTGCAGTTGACTGAATTCATTTCAAAGCCATGCCTAGCATTTGATTGGCAGATTCCTGCCTCCTCCTTCAGACTTCTCCTTTTCCTACCTTCTCTTGACCTTGTGTTCTCTCAGAAAACCTATCTTTGTTTCATCAAAAGAAACCATTAAGCATTTGTGGGTATGAGAACAATGACAGGACTTTTGTTTGCTTTGATTCTGTTATGCGACTGCAATAGTCCGAAAACGAATGTCCCGCTTATCGGGTTTGCCGATGCCTTCGAAGACAACACCATTTCACAAGCCAGACAGGGCTTTTTCGATGCGCTCAAAAAGAACGGTTATTCCGAAGAAAACAAGACCCTGAAGATAATCTACCGCAACGCTCAGGGAGACATTCCGAAACTAGCCCTCTCCATCAAATATTTCATCTCCGAAAAAGTGACCTGCATGGCCACTTGTCCTTCGCTGTCAACCATTACCGCCATTCAAAACACCAGAGACATTCCGGTATTCATGATGGTATCACCCACCCCGGATCTGATGAAGGTGGAAGACAAAGCAGGCAAGTCCCCTTCTAACCTTTACGGAGTGGCCGAATCCCTGGCGTATATCGACACCTCTTTTTCACTGATTCCAAAACTGTTGAAAAAAGAAAATGGCAAACTGACTGTAGGCATGATCTACAACCAAAGCGAACCCCAGTCGTCTGAAGCGCTGAACCGGATCCGGCAATTGGCAAACCAGCTGCATGTGGAGTTGGTGACCTTACCCGTAAACAGCACAGCCGAAGTGCAGCTGGTCACCCAGGTGCTGCTGGCCAAACACATCGATGCTTTTTTTGCCAACCCCGACAATACGGTATTCAGCTCGTTCGAGACCATTTTGAAAGCCTGCAACGATTTAAAAGTTCCTGTCTTTACCAGTGAGTCTGGATTGGTGGCACGCGGTGCAGTGGCCGCTTACGGAGCTGATATTTACCAATGGGGATATCAGGCCGGAGAACAGACCGCTTTGTTTCTTAAAAACAAGTCGGCAAAAGGCCTCCATTGGGAAATGGTTAAGTTGAGGAAAAGAGTTTACAATGTTCGGGCAGCCAAAAACTTTGGCATCGTGCTACCGGCAAATTTTGCCCCCTTACCCTGATGGAGTTTTACCTCACCGCACTTGTTCTTGGGCTTTGCCTGGCTTCTATGTCGCTGGGTATTTTCATCAGCATGAAAATATTCCGCATTCCTGACATCACAACCGATGGAAGTTATACCCTGGGCGCCGTACTCACGGCCATACTTCTCACCCATCATTGCAGCGCAATGCTCATCATTCCTGCTGTGCTCCTTGCAGGGGCTCTGGCCGGAATGGTCACCGGCATCATCCATACTTTTGTTAAAATCGATGCCCTTCTATCCGGTATTTTGGTCATGACTGCCCTTTATTCCATCAACCTCACCCTGCTTGGCCGTTCCAATCTGCCTTTGCTTGATGTACAAAATATATTTTCATCGCTCACTTTTTTTTCCGCTTCGGTGTTTAACAACCTGGCCCTGGGCTTCGTTTTCATTTCGCTCATCACTGGCATCATGGCCTATCTTCTTCGAACCGATTTTGGCATTGCCATGCGCGCAACAGGCAATAGTGAACCAATGACCCGTGCTCTGGGCATCAACAACAACAAGATGAAAGTCATTGGTCTTGCCATGGCCAACGCCCTCACTGCCCTGAGCGGATACCTGGTTGCGCAATACCAAAACTTTACTGATATCAATATGGGCATCGGCATTGTCATTACCGGTTTGGGGTCGGTACTGATCGGCGAAGCGCTGATCAAATGGTGGAATATCCGTTCTATCCTCTGGCAACTGGTCGTTGTGGTTAGCGGAAGCATTCTGTTTCAGCTGGTGCTGGCCTTTACACTATCCATCGGGGTGGATCCGAACCTGCTGAAACTGGTGACTGCTGCATTCGTGTTGCTCATTGTCCTTATACCCAGACTGAAGAAAAGCGAATGATTGAATTGCAGAACATATCGAAAGTCTTTCACAAAGGACAAGTCAACGAAGTCTGCGCGTTAACCGATCTTTTCCTGACCATCCAAAAGGAAGAGTTTGTATCTGTGGTGGGAGCTAACGGATCGGGCAAAACCACGCTGCTCAACATTATTTCCGGTGCTGTGCTTCCTTCATCGGGAAGAATACGGATCACCGAAACTGATGTAACCCGTTTACCCGAATACAAACGCAGCCGCTGGATTGCCCGTGTGTTCCAGGATCCGCTCAAAGGAACAGCTTCGGAATTGAGCATACTCGACAATTTCCGGCTCGCTGCCATACGAACCCAACCGAAAAATCTGATTATCGGGATCAACGACGTTTTTAAAAAGAAGGTTCGCGATAGCATAGCCACACTGGGCATGGGACTGGAAAACAAGCTCGAACAAGCCATCGGCACCTTGTCGGGCGGGCAGCGTCAGGCGCTCACATTGCTGATGAGTGTGATGGACGATACGCAGATCCTGTTGCTCGATGAGCCCTCGGCGGCCCTGGATCCGAGGAGCGCCACGCTCATCCTAAAAACCGCCTCTGAACTGATCAGCCAATACAAACTCACTGCCATTTTAATTACACACAATCTCAAAGAGGCACAGCTGTATGGCAACCGACTTCTCCAAATGAGCGAAGGGAAAATCGTAAGAGATGTTTCTGAAGAAGAGAAAAAGAGATTGCCGCTTTCGGAGATGTATGCATGGTTTGATATATGAGAAAATCCCCTTATCTGGTTTAAACAAAACAAACATTAGGACTATTGAGAATGAGGAAGAAACAGAGTAAAGGAAGAAACTGTGCCTACCCCACCTAAAGTGAAGAAGGCAAATAAAATAGAAACCGTACGCAGAAAGAGTACAAATCACTCTCTTTCTACGTACGGTTCTTTATTGTGTGAGCTCGCTGCTGCTAATACCGAATGACGATGTAGAAGGTATAAGGCTGATCTTTTCGGTTTCGATTCGAGAGATCCCCTAATACAGAATCGTCGAATTAATAACAATTCTCAATCCAAATTAAGAACACAGTGCTTAATTATCATTTTTTACTTATTAGTTCTTCATTTAATTTCATTTGTAGGCATGCAATTGTATTATCCAATTGCTCTCCAACAAGGCTAATTAAAGAACTCAGTTCAATATCAGGTAATCCGTCACTTTGTTCTATTTTATCAAGAAGCATTAATAAATTATTAGCCCCAATTAACCCCGCCGAAGATTTCATTTTGTGTGCCATTCCACGAACGCTTTCCAGAACATTGCCATTGTAAAATGCTTTCATTTTTGAATAATATTCGAGCATGTCAGCACAATAGATGGAAATGGTATCTTTCAGAAAATTCAAATCCCCGTTCGCAATCTTTTTTAGTGTATCTAAACTCGCCGGTTCAGCTGACTTATTTATTGTAACGGCTCTTATCCCCATTGTCTTTTGTGACACGGCAATAACCTTGTCCAGTAAATCCGAAGCATTAAATGGTTTGGTTAAATAATCGCTCATCCCTGACTTTAGGCATTTATTCCGCTCCTCCTTTATTGCATTTGCTGTAAGAGCAATTGCAGGAATGTCTTTCTTTTCCGGATCTGTCATTTGACGAATTGCTTGTATACATTCGATGCCGCCCATCTCCGGCATTCGGATATCTAACAAAAGTAAATCAAAAAAATTGGCATTCAGTAATTGCAAGGCCTCAATACCATTTTCCGCAACCTGAACAATGGCTCCCGACTTCTCCAATATTACTTTCGTTACCTTTTGGTTCATTTTATTATCTTCAGCAAGTAGAATCCGAAGCCCCCGAAGATTGTAATCGCTTGCTTTATAATGCTTTTTGTCATCTTTAGCAATTTCTTGCTTGCCACATTTCTTAAAATGCAGGACGAAAACAATCTTCGTTCCAACCTTTTCCTGACTTACAATAGATATCGCCCCCCCATTTGCTTCGATTAATTGCTTTACAATGCTCAATCCAAGACCTGTACCATATTGCGATGCAACCGAGCCTGTATGTGCCTGCGCATAGCTTTCGAAAATCCCTGCCAACTTATCCTTCGGAATACCAATTCCCGTATCGGAGACAACAAAACGAATTGTTTCAATCTCTGGTCCATTACTGAGTGCAGTTAAGAAAATGGAAATAATACCTGATTCAGTAAACTTCGCAGAATTTCCCACAAGATTTATCAATACCTGACCAAGGCGAACAGAGTCAGCAAGAATATACGGGTGTACATTTTTGTCTACGTTAATGAGCAACTGATTGTTGTTTTCTTCTATTTTGGGTTTGAGTATCAAACTATACTTAACGTCTTAATAAT
>PLXK01000122.1 GCA_003151415.1 Bacteroidota bacterium | reverse complement strand
GGGGGGAGCGGAACTTTGCTTATCCCTTCGGCACTTGGTTATGGAGGACAAGCCCAGGCGAATATTCCCGCCTACTCGGTGCTCATTTTCGACATCACTGTACTATAAATAATTCGAACACAGGACAGGAAAGATACCGTTGCCATCCACTTCCACCAGTCCTCTCAAACAATATCCATTTTTGCTTCTAGTTAGGCGTGCATTTCTCGGCCAGCAAACTTCTGAGCTTGTTTTCGAGTTCAAGCAAACCAAAAGGTTTTTTGATGAATCCATCGGCTTCGGTTTGGGAAGCAATTTTTTTGATGGCCGAATCGCCGGAAAAAACCAGAACAGGAATGTGTTCTGTTTCATCTGTATGCTTCAATAAACGGATGGCATGGTCACCCCCGATTTCGGGAATCATCAGATCCATCATAATCAGGTCGGGCTTTATTCTTTTCACATTCTCCAACAGATCATTGCAATCTTCCAGGGCAAAAACTACATACCCCTGTCTTTCGAGAACTTTTCGGGTAACTTCGGTGATGAACTTGTCGTCATCACAAATTAAAATGGTTTTTGCATTTGTCATAAATACTTGCTTAAATCATGATTGACCATTTGAAAAACCGGGCAAATCCATCCGGCATCCTTTCAAATACCGGCAACGGGTATTTCAATTCGTTTTTTGCCTCATGCAAATTCCAGATTTTATGATTTAAATATACTTCGTCAGAAGACTGTCTCTTTTATTATTCGTTGATATCCTGTTTTTAAGGGTTAAAACCTTCCGCAAGCGTGTTGGGGCTTGCCAAAATCCCAAAGCTCCAGTCCCTGTTCTTCGGTTATCAATACCCGGAAAGTGTCCATTTTCTTTATACCTTTGTCTTAGCCCTATGAAACGGATAGCATTTGCCACTTTTCTTCTTTTTCTGTTCTTCACAGAAGCAAAATCCAATGGATTATCTGCGCTTCTTACCTATTGCACATTCAGTACCCCGGATAACAAACCATACGCGGAAACCTACATTTCCGTTTTAGGCAATACGGCAATTTTCAAGAAGAACAGCTCTGGCAAAATGCAGGCATGTATTGAAATCGGAATCACCTTCTCGCAAGGAAAGACGATTAAAGCCTATAAAAAATACAAGTTGCTGAGTCCGGAAGTGACGGATACGGTAAATGTTCCGAATTTCATTGATCAGCAGCGTTTCAACCTCGACACGGGTGAATACATGCTCGAACTGACCATTCTCGACAATAATCTAAGGGGAGCCAAACCTTTCAGCAAAAAGGAAGCCATCAAAATTGATTTCCCTGCCGAAACGGTTAGCATTTCGGGTATCGAACTTCTGGAATCGTATAAAAAAGCAGAAACACCGGGAGTTTTAACAAAAAACGGGTATGACATTGTTCCATACATCGCCAACTTTTATCCTCAGAATATGGATAAGGTTATTTTCTATGCCGAGATCTATCACACCCTGAAAAGCCTCGGCGAGAATGCGGATTTTATTGTTCTCTATTATCTCGAAAATTATGAAACGGCTCAAAAACTTGACGAATTCGGCGGGCATATCCGGGCCAACAGCAAAGAAGTAAATGTGGCCTTTTCCGAAATCCCCATTGCCTTGCTTCCTTCCGGAAGCTATAATCTGGTCCTGGAAGTGCATGACAAGTTGAACAAAATTGTGGCATACAAAAAGACCTATTTCCAACGCATCAATTCTGCAAAAGTGAATGCAGATGCTGTTAACAATGCCTCAGAAAACAATCTCCAGAATACATTTGTTTCCCGGTTTAAAAAGGCGGACTCTCTGGCCGAATACATTCGTTCAACGCGTCCCATTGCTTCGGAAATCGAAAACTCACTGGCCGAAAGCGATATAAAAACAAAAAATGTGCTGACCATGCAAAAACGGCTGCTCATGTTCTGGTCCAACCATTATCCCAAAGACCCCGAAGCCGGTTTTGTCAGGTATAACGAACAGGTCATGGCCGTTCAGCATTCCTTTGGCACCCGCATCATGCCCGGATACAATACCGACCGGGGCCGTATCTACCTGAAATACGGAGAACCGAGTGTGCGCAATGTCATGGACAAAGAACCCGGCTCTTATCCTTACGAGATCTGGACCTATTACAAACTGGGAGACAGCCAGACGAACCGGAAATTTGTTTTTTACGATCCGGATCTGGCCACGAACAATTACCGTTTGATTCATTCCGATGCCATTGGCGAAGTGTATGATGCCAACTGGAGCATGAAGCTCAAACAACGCAGTACCCAAAGCAACAATTTCGACGTGGAGCAAACTCCGGATCCTTATGGCAGCAATGCCGTGGATGATTTCAACCATCCCAAATGAGCATTTTTGGCCTTGATGGCACGAATTAAACAGCATTTATGCCACACAAGAACGTTTCTGTCGTTATCCTCAATTGGAACGGAAAAGATTTGCTTTCCCGGTTTCTTCCGGGAATTATCCGGCACAGCGGCAAGGCCGAGATCGTCGTTGCTGACAATGCCTCTACCGACGGATCCGTTGCTATGCTCGGCGAGAAATTTCCAACCGTAAGAATCGTTCAGAACAGCAAAAACGGGGGCTTCGCCAAAGGTTACAACGATGCGCTTCAGGAAATCAAGGCCGACTATTACGTCCTTCTTAATTCAGATGTGGAAGTGTCTCCCAACTGGCTCGACCCGCTGATCCGTCTCGCAGAAAGCGACCCGACTGTAGCTGCCTGCCAGCCTAAAATCCTGGATTATAAAAACAAATCCCGCTTTGAATATGCCGGAGCCGCGGGAGGGTTTATCGATAAATTCGGTTATCCCTTTTGCAGAGGGCGAATATTCGACAGTTTCGAAAACGATGAAGGCCAGTACAACGATACCCGTGAAGTCTTTTGGGCAACGGGCGCCTGTCTGTTTGTCCGCTCGGATGCCTTCCATCGCCAGCAGGGTCTTGATGAAGATTTCTTTGCCCATATGGAAGAAATCGATCTTTGCTGGCGACTCAAAAACGAAGGCTTTAAAATCATGTATTGCGCCGAATCAACGGTTTATCACATTGGAGGAGGCACTTTATCCAAATCAAATCCCAAAAAGACCTTTCTTAATTTCAGAAACAGCCTTATTCTTTTGTGCAAGAATCATGCGCCCGGTTTTTTCTGGCTTAAACTGCTGTTTCGTATGATTCTGGATTGCGTGGCGGGACTGAAATTTTTGTTTGCAGGAGATGTCAGGCACTGTCTGGCCGTTGTTCATGCGCATCTGAGTTTTTACAAGACCTTCGGACGCACCATGAGCAAACGCCATTCACAAAGGAGACAAATTGTTCGCTACTCCACCACTGCGCTCTATAGAAAATGCATCGTGATTGATTACTACCTGCTGGGAAAAAATAAATTTTCGGAATTGAATGAAGACGCTTTTTTTTCCAAAAGCAAATAAAAGGAGGTTTTTCAGAATTTCATGCCGCATTCTTTCGCTGCCCAGCCTTTCAGTTTTTTTACAAAACCACTGATCTGATCGGCCGGCCAGACCGGGTTCGATTCTCCATCGTTGAACCTGTTCCACATCCCCATCAGAAACAGGGCACGAAGAGTGCCAAAAACGGGAATCAGATCCTTCTCCTTTTGACTCAAGGGGAAATACAAGGCATAACCGGCGTAAAAGGATTCCAGCATTTCTTTGGTCTTTCCCTGGTGATCATACCACATATAGGCACCCAAATCATAGAGCAAAGGTCCGCGGCCGCTAAAATCGAAATCGATGAAACTGACCTCACCGCTGCTCAAAAAATAAAAATTTTCCGGCTGCAGATTTCCATGACAAATCCCCGTTTTCAGATTAGCATCCAAAAGCCTTTTTTGAATTTCCTGTTCCAGCCGGTCCAGATAAACAAGATCTTCGGGAAATCCGCTCAGTGTTTTGCTCACCGAACTGCGCACATAGCTAAAGATCTTATCCGGCTCATAATTCCAGGATAAAGAACCCTGTTCGGACTCGAGAAGTGTTTGATGAATGGCTCCAAGCGCTTCTCCGGCTTTTCTGCATTGATGAACAGAGGGTCTGCGGAGGCTTTCTCCTTCAACAAAAGAAAACAACACCCCATATCTGGACCCTTCCGGGGAAGCAATTTCCTGAATGTATTGCTTGTCTCTGTCAGGCAAAGGAACGGAAAGGGATATGTGTTTTTCCTTCAAAAAGAGCAGGAAGTTCAGTTCGGATCTTATTTCCTGAATGGTTCTGCGTTTGGCACGGTAGATCCGCAAAATAAAACGGCCGGTCCCCGTGTTGATTTTATAGGTATCGTTGAATCCTCTTTTTAAAAAAACAACGGAAGCAGAATCAATGCCATACCGCTCTTTCAAAAGTGTCTGCAGAAAAGAAATTTGCAATGTGGAATACGAAACCATATGGAGTATTGGGGTGTTGGGGTGTTGGGGTGTTNNTGAGGTAATGCCCAACATCTCAATACTTTCTCTCTTCGAAGCAGATTCCGAAATGCTCAAGTTCTTTCAACACAGGTTCGTAAATTTCTTTCAGGGTGGGAATAACAACCCCCTGTGATTTTATTTTACCCTCCAGAATAAGGCCTGAAGCAATGGCAACGGGAAGCCCAACGGTCTTGGCCATGGCTGTATAAACAGAGTTTTCGCCTTTCACAACCAGCGAGGAAGTGATTTTCCGGACTCCGACAGTGGTGCCAAAACATGGATTTTCACCGCCCGATGCTCCTTCTTCTTTTTCATCGGGTTCGGTGTATTCAAATTCATGCTGCATGACGATCATGTCTTTGTCTTCTTCTTTCAGCTTCCATTTTTCCTCCAGCAATTGCTGCAGAATAACAGCCGGCGAGGCATTGGCGAGTCCGACAGGGCGGTCGGTAAAGAGGCCGAGCCATTCGAGTTTATCCAGAACGACCGCATCCATGTCATTGCCCATAAAAGCTTTTAACCTTTCTCTGACCTCTCCTTTACCGGGCAAAAAAGCCTCCATGACTTGGCGATAAGTCAGGTTTTCAGAATCAACGATGCGGAAGGTATCATCGGTCCAACCCAGTTTCACGAAAGTATTCCAGGCCTTGCAGTAACCCGACATGCGCAGGGTTCCGCGGAACATGGTGGGGATTTTTTTTAGTCCGTAAGGCTTGCGGTACGAAAGAGAATCACGGTTCGCATAGGCTTCGAACGTTCCGTATCCTTTCACCTCC
>PLXK01000054.1 GCA_003151415.1 Bacteroidota bacterium | reverse complement strand
TTCTTTGTGCTGGCAACACAAAACCCGATAGAGCAGGAAGGAACCTACCCTTTGCCCGAAGCGCAGCTCGACAGGTTTATGTTTAACGTTTGGCTCACCTATCCTAAATTTGAAGAAGAACTTACAGTGGTGAAAAACACAACTTCCGATTACAATGCCGAGTTGAAAGTTATCTTAAGCATCCAGGAAATAATTTATTTCCAGAACCTGATCCGCAGAGTGCCGGTTACGGATAATGTTTTGCAATATGCTGTGCGCCTGGCCGCCAGCACACGCCCTGAAAATGCCGATGCACCTGCGCAGGTGAAACAATATATATCCTGGGGCGCAGGCCCTCGTGCTTCGCAATATCTTGTACTGGGCGCAAAAGCACACGCAGTTATTCACGGAAAATATTCTCCCGACATTGAAGATGTGCGCGCTATTGCCGCATCTATCCTTCGCCACCGCATTGTACGTAACTACAAAGCCGAAGCCGAAAATGTTTCTTCGGATGATATTATTAAGCAGTTGCTGAAGTAATTTTGAAAGGGCCTTGAAACTCAGACGGAATTATTTTTTCTTTAGTTTGTGGATCTTCTGAAGTTCGTCCACATCGGCACGGTCTTTAGACCGATTACTGACAAGTTTATTTATCAGCAGGTCATTAAGATTCAGAATTGGAATCTGATGTTCTCGTAACTGAAAAAAATTCCGATGACTGAAGGCCTCATCATATTTAATACCTGACATCTTTGTTAAAAAGTCCACCCGGTCAGGAGGAGTTCCAATGTGAAATGCTACTACTTCTGTAAAATCAAGTTTTCTAACTTTTCCAATTCCGCTTTTATCTATCAGATATTTTTCAAGTATTGCAATAAAACGATTTTTATTCTCATTGTCCGGCTTAAGCCAAACATCCATGTCGCCTGTTGTGCGCACGTATCCGTGATATATCACCGCGTATCCGCCAATGAGAATAAAATCAACTTTGGCATCCATCAATGCAAAGAGTATTTCCTTGTGCTTTTCAGCCAGAATATTCATTCGTGAAAATAGATCTTGTCAAATAAAGTACCCTTACTTTTTTCGAGTTCGTCCCTGTACATTCTTGAGATCATTTCATAATGCTCAGCAAACCTTTCTTCAGGAGTTAAACTGTTCCAGTGCCGGTAATTGTCGTTATCCATTTCTTCAAGCGAAGAAATGGTAATGGTTTTAAATACATCACCCAGTTTTGTCTGTGCAACATATTCGGCTGCAGGCTCATTCACCTCGGTGTTTTTGGGTTTGTTATTTTTTTTCTCATCCGCCATGTTGCAAAGATAAGGATTATGATGAACAGTTATGGGCGCAGCCTTCGCCTATCTGCTCATCTTATTTTTATAAACTACGCTTAATGGAAATATTTCTCATCTCATCAAAGTTATATTTCCTTTCTTATTTATTTTTTCTCCGGTTGTAAGTGTTCCATTGAATGAATACATAAACACGCCTGCATTTTCCATTTGTCCTTTGTAGCGGCCATCCCAGCCAACAGTTTGATCTGTGGTTTCAAAAACTTTTTCTCCCCAGCGGTCAAATATTGAAAAAGAAAGGCTCTCAAGGCATTGTCCGTATACGCATAGTTTATCGTTTATTCCATCATTGTTTGGAGAAAAGAAGTTGGGAACAAACAGTTTTCCACAATCCCAAACCACACAGGAATCAACTGCGACACAATTCATTCTGATGAGCGAATCGGAACGTGTTCCATTCGACACAACAAGTGATACATTGTAAGTTCCCGGACTGTTGTAAACATGAACAGTATTGGAAGCATTGCTGCCCGTTCCGTCTCCGAAATTCCAGGAATACGTTGCAGCGCCAAGGCTCTGGTTTGTAAAAAAGACCTGAAGCGGCGCACACCCTTTTTGTGAAGAGGAAACAAAAGCAGATTGAAGTGTTGACTGAACAATACACGTATGGCTATTGATGCAATTCGTGTCGGGTACATATTTCCAGAGATCATTGAATTTCGGACCGAAGCCCGTACCCGCTCCGCCAAAATACCAGAGATTGCCTTTGATGTCCGTAAATCCGACAGAGCCCCCCCTGCCGCTCGGCTCATTGCTTGCCGATGGCACCGTCATTACCCCCCAGTTACCCGCTGGATTGACGTGGCCACTTCCATTCACCAGAATCCATTCATTGCCCGTAACATTATAATACCAAAGATCATTATAGGTTTCGCTGAATGAATTTCCATTGCCGCCTCCCATGGTATAGAAATTACCACAAGCATCTGTCCAGCAGGCCCTGTTTTCTAAACGGGAAGAAGGATTGTTTGATGAAGCCAATACACATTGCGAGCCAACCCTTCCGCTATCGCCGGAAATGTTGCTTCCTTTCATCCAGGCCCACATTGCTGAAACAGGATCAAATTTCCAGAGATCATTGGCCGAAGGAAAAGTGAATTCGCCTCCGCCAAAGAACCAGAAATTACCGGAACCATCCTTGAAGGCGGAATAAGCTTCTCTTCCCGGGGGATCGTTTGCAATACCAGGAAGCCCTTTTATTCCATAGTTTCCGGAAGGATTTGGAAAACGGGAACCGTGCATCCAGGTCCATTGGTTGACGGATAAATCGAATTTCCAAAGATCATTCATTGCATCGGTCCCGGTCGCTATTGCTCCTCCAAATAGCCAAAGATTTCCATTGGCATCCACCCAGGTGGCATTGGTCTCATAGCGGGCAGGAGGAGCATTGGATGGTGACTGAACATTCATCATCCCATAAGAACCTCCGTAGTTTATTGTATTGGGGCCCGCAACCCAGGTCCACATATCTGTTGCAACTGTGTACTTCCACAAATCACTCAGCATCCCGCTTGCGCCGTTCACATCATATCCAAGTCCGCCAAAGAGCCAGAGATTGCCTGCCGCATCTACCCAGGTTGCCGAACCAAAACTTCTGGCTCCGGGGATATTGCCTGCGGCCGGCACCCCCTGAATGCCATATACTCCAGCCGTACCGCCAGAGGACGAACCGTGCATCCAGGTCCAATTGTTCGTCTGCGGATCAAACATCCACATGGATCCGGAACTTGGTCCGAAATTGTTCAAACCTCCAAAAATCCAGAACTTACCCGACAGGTCGGTCCAGTTGGCTGGTTCATAAAGCCCAGGAGGGTCATTACCCGGAGCCGCTTTTCCCATAACGCCATAATTACCTAAAGAATTGGGAACAGAACTGCCGTGCATCCAGGTCCACATTCCTTGCTGTGCCCGAAGGATCGGAGAAAAAAGCAGGAAGAAAAAGAAAATCAGAAAATTGAATTTCATATTTGTCCTTCTTGGTTTGAGGTGGCTGCTATCTGGCCAGACTAATCGTTCCCTTTTGTCTAACAATTTCACCCGTGACCAATGTGGCTTTTAAATAATAGACAAAAATGGCGTTATTCATTGGCAAACCGCGGAAATTTCCATCCCAGCAATCGCCCTGAGCGTTTGTTTCAAAAACTTTTTCTCCCCACCGGTCAAAAATGGAAAAAGAAAGGCTTTCAATACATTGTCCGTAAACACAAAGTTCATCATTTACTCCATCATTATTTGGAGAAAAGAAATTGGGAACAAACATCTTTCCGCAGTTCCAAACAATGCAAGAATCGACGGAAATAAAAGACTGGCGTACCAGGGAGTCGGATGAAGATCCATTGGAGATGGTAAGCGATACGGTATAGGTTCCCGGAGAATTGTACATATGAACGGCATTGGATGTATTGCTGGAAAAACCATCCCCAAATTGCCAGGTATACGCACTGGCTCCTCTGCTGGCATTGGTAAAGAATACCTGCAGCGGAGCGCAGCCGGCTTGTGCGGACGCCGTGAAATTCGTTTCCAGGGCAACCTGACAGTCACTTCCGCTGACGCAACTGGTATCGGGTACAAAACGCCAGAGATCGTTGTGCTTGTCGATCAGCCCGGTTATGGCCCCTCCAAAAAGCCAAAGGTTTCCCTGATTGTCTTTAAAAGGAGAAGAACCGCATCTTCCATCAGGGATATTGGATGAAGAAGGAACATTCATTTTCCCCCAATTTCCAGGCAGGTTAATCTGGTTGGTTCCATTTACCAGAGCCCAGTCATTTGTGTTTACGTTGAAATGCCAGAGGTCATTGAAAGTCGAGTTCCAGCCGCAGTTTTCCATGCCGCCGAAGGCATAAAAATTCCCGCAGGCATCCGTCCAGCAGGCCCTGTTCTCCAGCCTGGAGATCGGATTGTTAGATGCTGCAGGTATACACGTTGTCCCAGGAGATCCCATATCACCGAGCTGGTTGGATCCGCTCATCCAGGTCCATTGATTGGTGAATGGGTTGTATTTCCAGAGGTCGTTATAAGCATTGAATCCGTCAGAACCGGCAAAGAGCCACAAGTTGCCCGATACATCTTTGAATTTCGAATAAGCCCAGCGGGCTGGCGGATCGTTGGTGGACGAGGCGATACCTTTCGTTCCATAATTACCGGAAGAGTTTTGGCTATTGGATCCATGCATCCAGGTCCACTGATTTGTAGATACCGTATATTTCCAAAGATCGTTCAGCGTTCCGCCTGCAAACGATTGCCCGCCGAAAAGCCAGAGATCTCCACCGGCATCGGTCCAGCTGGCGTTGCTTTCACGGCGGGAAGGAGGAGAATTGGAAACCGAAGGCTTGTTCAGGGTTCCGTAAACACCTGCATAGTAATACACCGGCGAACCGCTCATCCAGGTCCAGGTATTGCTGGCAATGTTGTATTTCCAGAGGTCGCCAAGCATACCGTTGACACCGCTTACATCATAGCCAATTCCACCGAAGAGCCAGAGATCTCCTCCTGCATCGGTCCATGTATTGGCACCCCATCCTCTTGCGCCGGGAATGTTTCCTGAAGCAGGCATGCCCTGTACGCCATAAATTCCGGGGCTGTTTCTGGCTGTAGAGGAGCCGTTCATCCAGGTCCACATATTCAGCAACGGATCGAACTTCCAAAGTGTGTTTTGCAAATTGTAGTTGCCATCGACGCCGCCAAAGAGCCAGAAATTGCCTGAAAGATCAGTCCATTCACAGGCTTCATAAAGTGCCGGGGGGTCATTGTTTGCGGCAGCGGTGCCCTGAATGCCATAATTACCGGCAAGATTGAGTGTGGGACTGCCGTGCATCCAGGTCCACATGCCTTGCTGGGCAAGCAGGAAGGGTGACAAGAAAAGAACCAAGCCTAAGGCAAAAAAGCGAAGCCTCATGATATATTGAATTTCAGCAACAAAGATAACAATACAGCAATTGAAATATTGTTCATTGTCCTCTATTCTCAATAATATGTCACTTTCTTTAAAGCCGATTTATAGACCTGAATCGGAACTTCATCCATTCGTTAAATGAACATCTTGCCGGGATTCATGATTCCATGGGGGTCGAATACATCACGGATGCCTTTTTGAATCTGAAGCGATTTTTCGGTGAAAACGATGTCCATAAATTCTTTCTGAACCCAGCCGATGCCATGTTCTCCCGAAATGGTACCACCGAGCTCTACGCACAATTCAAAAATTTCGCGAATTCCGGCAGGCAGATTGGATGACCATTGTTCGTCTGTCATGTCTCCTTTAATGATATTCACATGCAGGTTTCCGTCTCCGGCATGGCCATAACAAACCGAACGAAAACCGTATTTCTTCCCTATTTCTTTAACCCCTTTGAGCAAACGCGGCAATTCAGCGCGCATCACCACGGTATCTTCTTCTTTGTAAACCGAATGCGATTTGACGGCTTCGCCCACGCAACGCCTCATACGCCAGAGATTTTGTTTTTGTTCTTCGGTATCTGCAAACAGGATCTCATCCGATCCGAAGATCGTCATGATTTCACTGATCTTTTCTGCATCCTTCATCATCGGATCCAGATCGTTTCCATCCAATTCGATCAACAGATGAGCCTGCACTTCTTCTTTGATGGGAATACTGAGCCCGCTCACAAAACGCATGGCAAAGTCTATCGCATCGCGTTCCATAAACTCCATGGCACTGGGAATGATCCCGGCTTTAAATACCGCCGCGACCGATTCGCAAGCTTTCTCGGCCGAGAAAAAGGGGACCAGCATCACGATTGTTTTTTGGGGCATGGGTATCAAACGAAAAACGATTTTGGTAACCACTCCCAACATACCTTCACTGCCTACCATCAGCTGGGTCAGGTTAAAACCGGTTGAATTCTTCAATACATTGGCCCCGGTCCAGATGATTTCTCCGGTAGGTAAAACCACCTCGAGGTTCAATACATATTCTTTTGTAGTGCCATATTTTACGGCCTTGGGCCCGCCTGAAGACAGGGCAATATTGCCTCCCAGAAAACAACTTCCTTTGCTTGCCGGATCCGGGGGATAGAACAATCCTTTTTCTTTTACAGCCAGTTGAAACACTTCATTGATAACACCCGGCTCGACGGTTGCCTGCAGATTCCGTTCATCAATCTCCAGAATCCTGCTGAAACGTTCCATGGACAGGATGACGCCGCCAAAAACCGGCAGTGCGGCACCGCTTAAACCTGTACCGGCGCCCCGCGGCGTTACCGGAATCATCTCCTTGTTGCAAATTTTGAGTATGGAAGAAATTTCTTCCGATGTAACCGGTTTCAACACCACTTCCGGAGGGAAATTGAAATCTTCGGTTTCATCATGCCCGTAATTGCGGATGCTGTCGTCATCAAAGCAAACATAGTCTTCTCCAAGAATCAGTCTAAATTCTTCGAGTATCTGAGGGGTTATTTTCCTGAAGGCCATTTTGGGTGTTTCGGTTGCCGTAAAAGTAAGGAAAAAGCACTCTGCCTTTAGCATTTCTCACGAACACGTATTCTGCCGGAAAAAAGAAACAGAGCGAAGAAACAGAGTAAAAATTCAGTTGATCGTGTCTTTCATTTAGCCTTTTCACTCTTTCCCGCTTTGCAAAGAATCCCGATTTTGAGGTTTACCGTATGCATTCATTTACCGGCATTCCAACACCCCATCACTACCTGTATACAACCGCTCATCCCATATCAACCTGAAATATCGCAGATTTTACTACTTTCACGTTCTAACACAAACACGATGCATAAATTATATCTCCGCGCAAGCCTGATCTGTCTCATCCTCAGCCCTTCTTTTCAGAGTACCGCCCAGCAAAGCAAACGCGACATCAACCTGGAAGACATCTGGACCAAAGGAACATTCAGGGGCAAAGGCGTTTCAGGACTCAATTCCATGAACGATGGCTTGCATTATACAGCATTTGACAATACGGATGGAAAAGACGGACTGGCCAAGTTCGAATACAAAACCGGAAAAAAGGTGGGTATGGTGTTTTTATCAAATGAACTGATTGCAGAAGGTAAGGACAAAGCCATCAGTCCGGATGATTACAAATTCAGTCCGGATGAGCAAAGGGTACTTATCTCAAGCGAAACCGAAAAAATTTACAGGCATTCTACAAAAGAAGAATATTATGTGCTCGATATGGCAAGCCGCAAACTCAGCCGTTTGTCGAAAAACGGAAAACAGCGCTATGCCAGTTTTTCACCGGATGGATCGAAGGTGGCTTTTATGCGTGAGAACAATATTTTCATCGCCGATCTGAAAAGCGGAACAGAAGAAAAGATAACCCCCGATGGTGAATTCAATAAGATCATCAATGGAGGTACAGACTGGGTCTACGAAGAAGAGTTTGCATTCGATTGCGCTTTTTTCTGGTCTCCCGACGGAAAGAAAATTGCCTTTTACCGTTTTGATGAAAGCGAAGTAAAGGAATTCAGCATGAACGAGTACGGCGCCCTCTACCCGACCGAATACCGCTTCAAATACCCCAAAGCCGGCGAAAAGAATTCGGATGTGAAAATCCTGATGTACGATGTGGTTTCCAAAACAACCAAACAAATGGATATCGGTACGGAAAAAGACCAATACATTCCCCGTATCGACTGGACGGCCGACCCGAACACCTTATGCATCATCCGCATGAACCGTCTTCAGAACAAAATGGAAATGCTTTTGGGAGATGCTTCGTCGGGAACAACGAGAACCATTCTGACAAAAACAAGCCCTGCCTATGTGGATATTCATGAAGATGCCGGTAATTTCTTTCATTTCCTGAAGGATAAAAAGAGGTTCACGCTCTGGATCGATGACGACGGGTTTAACCACATCTATTTGTACGATCTGAATGGGAAACAGCTGAGCCAGGTTACAAAAGGGAATTGGGATGTGATGAAATACGAAGGCATTGACGAAAGCACGAATACGCTTTTTTACCTGAGCTCTGAAGACTCTCCGATGGAAAAACAACTCTACAGCATCAGGCTTGACGGAAGCGAAAAAAAGAAACTGAGTACACGAAAAGGTACAAATTCACCGGCATTTAGTGAAGGCATGAAATACTTTGTCAACACACATTCAGATGCAAACACCCCTTCCTTTGTCACACTCAATTCATCCGGCGGAAAGGAAATCAGGGTATTGGAAGAAAACAAGGATCTTCGCAGCCGGATGGAAGAATTCTATCTGAGCAAGAAAGAGTTCTTTAAATTCAAGACCTCCGAAGGCATAGAACTCAATGGCTGGATGATCAAACCGGCCCATTTCGATGCCACTAAAAAATATCCTGTTTTTATGACTGTTTACGGAGGCCCCGGAATCAATACGGTGAATGATGCATTTACCGGATCTGATTATTTCTGGCATCAGATGCTGGCCGAAAAAGGATACATCGTCGTTTCGGTCGATAACCGGGGCACCGGCGGACGGGGACGCGACTTTCTGAAATGCACCTACAAGCAACTGGGCAATCTGGAAACAAAGGATCAGATCGAAGCCGCCAAATACCTGGGTGGATTGAACTATGTGGACAAAGCGAGAATAGGAATCCAGGGATGGAGTTACGGAGGGTATATGTCATCGCTTTGCATCACCAAAGGCTCCGACTTTTTCAAAGCTGCCATTGCCGTGGCACCGGTCACGAACTGGAGGTTTTATGATTCCATTTACACCGAGCGTTACATGGGTCTTCCCCAGGAAAATGGCAGCGGTTATGACGACAATTCTCCCATCAACCATACCAGGGAACTGAAAGGCAAATTCCTGCTTGTTCATGGTACGGCCGATGACAATGTGCATTTTCAGAATTCCGTTGAAATGATCAGCTCACTGGTAAAAGCCAATAAACAGTTTGATCTGATGGTTTATCCGGATAAGAACCACAGCATTTCGGGGGGCAGTACAAAACTGCATTTGTACACCAAAATGACCAATTTCCTGACGGAAAACCTATAAGACAGATTTTGCTATCTTCGCACTCAATATTTAATGCATATCTATGACTACACCGGCTAAACCAGCGCATCCAAAGGGTCTTTTTGTATTATTCGCCACGGAAATGTGGGAACGATTCAATTTTTACGGAATGCGGACTGTGCTCCCTCTTTTTATTGTGAGTGCACTGATGCTGACAAAGGAACAATCTTCGCTCATTTATGGAGGTTTTTTAGGTCTATGTTATCTGACCCCGATGTTGGGAGGCTTTATTTCGGATAGATTTCTGGGTAACCGATACTGCATTATGCTTGGTGGTATACTCATGGCTATTGGTCAGTTTATGCTGTTTTTCAGTGCCACTATATTCAGCAGCAATTTAGATCTTGCCAAAACGGTTTTATATGTGGCACTGGGAGTCATTATTTTTGGCAATGGTTTCTTCAAACCCAATATTTCCAGTATGGTAGGCAGCCTTTATCCAAAGGCAGAAAAAAGCAAACTCGATACTGCATTCACCATCTTTTATATGGGAATCAATATCGGCGCTATTTTGGGACAATTTATCTGCCCCTTGATCGGCGATCACAAATCGAATGGGGTTCAGGATCCATTTGTTTTTAAATGGGGCTTTCTTGCAGCAGGCTGTGCGATGCTGCTGGGTACCATTACATTTATTTTACTCAAAAACAAATATGTGGTCACTCCCGAAGGAAGGGCCATTGGCGACTTGCCATCCAAAAGTCAACATTCTGATTTTGAAGAAGGCGAATCACAAAAGGCAAAATTCTCAACGACCTCTCTTGTTTTGGCTGTTTTGGCATTTATTGTTCTTGTTTTAACCTTTCACTATGTATTCGGTCAGAATCCCATTTATTCTGTCATATACTCCAGCGGTCTGACTTTGGCCGGGCTGATCATATCCGACAGTTCCCTTACAAAAGTCGAACTTCAGCGCATCCTGGTTATTTATATTGTATCCTTCTTCATTATCTTCTTCTGGGCAGCATTTGAGCAGGCCGGAACATCACTCACTTTTATTGCTTCCAATCAAACCGACCGCCACATTTTGGGATGGGAAATGCCTTCTTCCATGGTCCAGATATTCAACGGTCTTTTTGTTGTCTTTCTTGCCATCCCGTTTAGTCTTTTATGGGATAAACTCCGTAAACACGGCAAAGAACCTATTTCCCCTGTAAAACAGGCTTGCGGACTCATGCTTATTGCAATCAGCTATTTCATCATTGCGCATAACGTGAAGGATCTGGGTGTCAACGGAATGTTGGCTGTGAAGTGGCTGGCATTGCTTTATTTTATCATGACCCTCGGTGAACTGAGTCTTTCCCCGATAGGACTTTCATTGGTCGGAAAACTGGCCCCAAAACGATTTGCCTCCTTATTATTTGGCGTTTTCTTTTTATCGAACGCCGCCGGTTATGCACTGGCCGGCACACTCGGTTCTATCTTGCCACCGACAAGTGAACAATATCAGGATGCTTCTAAATTAAATATCGATCTTGACAAAGTATTGAAAGGCGAAGTGGAAACATCCGGCAAGGATTTATTTATGCTTCTTAAAATCAAATCGGCCAAAGTCGATGAAAGTGCTGCCAAAGCAAACAATCTTGATTTCGGAAAAATCATGAAAGATGAAAAAGCAGAATTGACACAGGAACAATATCAACTCATCAAAGACAAAAAAATAATCAGGACCGGATACCCTGTTTTTTGTGGTTTCACGCTTCACAACCTGTACGAGTTTTTTATGGTATTTGTCGTTATGTGCGGAGTCGCCTCAATATTGCTGTTCTCGTTAACGCCCGTGCTGACAAGAATGATGCATGGAATAAGGTAATTCAAAGAATACAATGGAAACCCTTACATTCAATAACTTTAAAGTAAACACCCGGATCGATCTGGGTGTTACTGTTCTTACCGAAAAAGAAATCATCGATTTCGCGAAATTGTTTGATCCTTTGGAATTTCATACGAATCCTGAAGTGGCCCGCAAAAGTTATTTCGGAGGCATTATTGCCAGCGGACCGCACATCTTCAATCTGGTTCACCGCACCCAGTGGATTCCCTTGTTCAAGGACACGGTTGTCTGCGGCATTGAACTGAGAAGCTGGAAATTCCTGAAACCCGTTTATCCGGGCAAACCCATTCATTCGTATGTAACCATTACCGATCTGAAACCCAATCCTGAAAAACGGGTGGTGGCAGTAACCTGGTTTTACGAGTTTCTGGATGAAAGCCACGAACCGGTTCAGACTTTGGAAATGACTATACTCCATAAACTTCCCAAATAAACATGGAAAGAACACCCGAAGACCTGGTTGAAGAAAACACGCTGACCCTGCATGAAATCGAGTACAATAAAGGGGTAGCCGAAATTCAAAACTTCAAAGGCAAGTATCCCAAACAACTCTGGTATCTCTTTCTCGCCGAAATGTGGGAGCGTTTTTCATTCTATGGAATGAGAGGAATGCTCATCATTTTCATGACCGAAAAATTACTTATCGTCGAAAAAGATGCCAATCTGAAATATGGGGCCATACAGGCCTTTGCCTATGCCATGACATTTGTTGGCGGACTGTTTGCGGATAAAATACTGGGCTTCCGACGATCTATATTCTGGGGCGGCACACTGATGATTATCGGAAGTTTTATTCTCGCCTTCTCTCCCGAACATTTGTTTTACATCGGCATCAGTTTCACCATTGTGGGCACCGGATTTTTCAAGCCGAATATTTCTACTATGGCTGGCACTTTGTACAAAGCCGGAGATCCACGAAGGGATGCAGGGTTTTCACTTTTTTATTCGGGAATCAATATAGGAGCATTGGCAGGAGGGTATTTCTGTATCCGTGCTGCCGATCTGTATTCCTGGAATCTAGCATTCTCCTTGGCAGGGATCTGTATGGTCTTCGGGTTGGGCACGTTCATCTTTACGCAAAAATCACTTGGTCCGATCGGACTTTCTCCTTTGTCTCCCAAATTACCCAAGATCCGGAAAAACATTTCTGAAATTGCTGTATATGCAGGTTCAGTGCTGGTCATCCCGCTTATTATTCTGCTGGTCAAACACGAAAGCTATACAGATCTTTTCATGTACATCGCAGGCCCCCTGACGCTGCTTTATATATTTTGGGAAATGAGACTTTTTTCCTGGGTGGAAAACAAAAAACTGATTGCGGCCCTGATTCTGATCACTTTCTCAATTTTCTTTTGGGCCTTTTTCGAACAAAGCGGAGGTTCACTGGCCTTGTTTGCCAGACATAATCTGCATAAACATTTATTGGGCATCGAGATGGATCCCAACGGAATCAACAATTCATCCAATTCGGTCTTTGTTATTGTTTTTAGCCCGCTCATTGGTCTTATATGGCTTTGGATGAACAAACGCAAATTCGAGCCCAATACGGTTGTGAAATTTGGTTTGGGTTTCCTTTTTCTGAGCCTGGCCTTTTATGTATTTTTCTACACACGCTTTTTTGCCGATGCACAAGGAATGACTTCACTTAATATTTTCACTCTGGCTTATTTTGTAATCACTTTGGGCGAACTGTGCCTCTCCCCTATTGGCTTATCGATCATGACAAAGCTCTCTCCAAAACCCTTGCAGGGCGTTATGATGGGTCTTTGGTTTTTAGCCAGCGCTTATGGACAATATGCGGCAGGGATCTTCGGATCGGAGATGACCACTTCAGGAAATGCCTCGCTTCTTGATAAACTGATGGCGTACACCGAAGGATACAAACAACTTGCCATTTATGCATTCATTGCCGGTATCGTCATGATTCTGCTTTCTCCACTCATTCGCAAACTGATGCAGGACGTGAAGTGATTTTTAAACAGACTTTCAGGATGCATCACCTCTCATTGACGATCAATGAGAGGTGAATATCCGATTCTCATCTCAAATCCACTCATTTTTTTCATCAGCCGGCTTCTCTTTTTTGTCCCCCGGGCCAACATTTGAACGAATTCAATAAGCCCACAGCTCTTCACAAACAGAGTATGGCTTTGGATTTGATCAGTCTACCGATTTTATCTCTCAGGCTAACCTCTCCCTGTTACATTTGCCTCAACAGCTCAGAATATCTTTTACTTTTTTTTAAAAGCCCATGCTCATTGGCATTGAGTACAGTTTCATATCGCAAAAGTTCGTTTTTTTTTATTAATAAAATTTCATACATCAGCCATAACCAGCCTCTAAAAAAAGAATTCTCCAATCTAAAAAACATAAAATGAAAACAACGAACAATTACCTATCTGTCTTTTTGGTAGATGATGATCCGATCTACACCACCGCCCTCAAACAGAAATTGCATGGGAAATTCAAAACAGTAGTTAAGATCAATACCTTTTCGGGTGCCGAAGAATGTCTTCGGCGGATTGATGAAAAACCGGATATCATTGTCCTGGACTATTACCTGGACAGCCAGGCCGGCAACCATTTGGATGGTCTGGATGCCTTGCGTAAGATAAAAGAAGTTTCAAAGGACATAACTGTTGTGATGCTTTCGGGGCAGGAGAAAAAAGAAGTGATCGAAGAATCGCTTCGCAGCGGGGCTGCACGTTATGTTGCGAAAAACGGCAACGGAATGGGGATCCTTCAAAATCTGCTGAACGGGATGGTCCATGATCATTTCCAAGCGTTGAATGCAAAGGAAAACGTCCGCTTGAATTACATGACCTTGCTCATTTTTCTGACACTTTCAGCTCTCTTTGTTTTTCTTTTTTACAGATATCGTTAAAAGCAGGCTTCCGGAACAATCCCCCTTCGATCTCCACACATTATTCATTGATGGAATTCTTGTTAAATCCGCGTATCTTTTATACATTTATTACATATTTGGTATTTCATATATATATAAATAGAAATACATACTGCCATGAAAACGTCCGGAAAAGAAAGATCCATCAGTATCCTGCTGATCGAGGACAACCCCGGTGATATCAGGCTAACAAGGGAAGTATTCAAGGAAGGAAAAATAAAAAACGAGCTCAATGTGGTCCGAGATGGAGAAGAGGCGCTTTCTTTTTTAAAGAAAACAGGGGTTTATGCCCATGCTGTCAGACCGGATCTGATCCTGCTTGATCTGAATCTTCCCAAAAAGGAGGGACGCGAAGTGCTCACTGTAATTAAGGAAGATCCCGATCTGAAACTTATACCTGTCATCGTGCTGACTTCATCATCAGCCGAACAGGATGTTTTGAATATGTATACACACCACGCCAACTGTTATATCACAAAACCGGTGGATTTTCATCAGTTTATCAATATCATCAAATCAATTGAAGAGTTCTGGCTAAACATCGTTGTTTTGCCGAACTCGAATTGATCAGGAAGAGAAGCATGAAAAACCTGAAAACCTATGCGGTTTTTTTATCGGAGAATCGACTGGAGACTTTCACTGAGGAAAGCCTAAAATTGATGCGCTCGATGAATATTCCCATGATGAGCCTGTTCAGGGATATCCCTGAAAAAAAATTGCTGGAAAGGCTCAAGACTGGCAACAGGCTTTTTTTTAATTCCCTGCGGGACAATTCGGCCCTGAAAAATGCGCAGGAATATCTTCAGGAGCTACAGCAAGGCAAAGTCCCCGGACTCGGCAGTTATACCATTCAGCCTTCAGATTTGGTTCTGCCCTATGCCGCTCAAAAGCAAGTTATGCTCAGACACATTACAAACTACACCGACCAACCCGATGAAATGGTCCAGATTATTTCAGAATTGGATGATTTTTACACCTCCGTTCAGGATGGGGCCGTCAAAATGTTATGCAAAATTCAAAAGGAAAAGGAAAGCCAGCTCAGGCAAAACGAAGATCTTTACCGTGACTTTTTTGAAAATACGAGCGATCTGATTCATATGCTTGACAGGGATGAAAGAATCCTTTTTGTCAATCACAAATGGCTTATCACCCTGGGCTATACCCGGGAAGAAGTCCTAAACATTCCCTTCAGCGAGTTTATACACCACGATTCAATAAAGGCTTATACCGATGCCGAACAAAAGGCTCTTGCAGGTCAAACCACGGAATTCATAGAAACGGGCTTCGTGGCCAAAAACGGAGAGCTGCTGATCATGGAGGGAAACATCAGTTGCAAATTTTCGGATGGAACCTTCCAATTTATCCGGGGCGTATTCCGCAACATCTCCAATCGCAAACAAATGGAATTGGAGCTGGCCAGCAAGACCCGTGAACTGATCCGGTCCAATTCCGAACTCGAGCAATTTGCTTATGTGGCTTCCCACGATTTGCAGGAACCCTTGCGGATGGTAAACAGCTATGTTCAGTTGCTTGCAAGCCGTTACAAAGACAAACTGGACGAGGACGCCAATGACTTCATCAATTTTGCCATCGATGGCAGCAACCGGATGCGGAATCTGATTAACAGCTTGTTGGAATACTCGCGCGTAAACCGGGTCAAACCATTTGAATGGGTAAATGCCGGAGACATTTTGTCTGAAGTGCTTTCGGATATGGAAAATACAATTCTCGAAAGCGGGGCCCAGATTCATTACGGCCATTTACCGACCATTTATGCCGACCAGGTATTGATTGGTCAGGTGTTTCAGAATCTGATTGGAAACGCCATTAAATTCAAAAGTGAAAGGCTTGTGCATATCTATATCACGGGAGAAAAAAAAGGAGATCATTATCTTTTCGCATTCCGGGACAACGGAATCGGGATTCAAAAAGAATATCTGGACAAGATATTTGTCATTTTCCAGCGATTGAATTCAATGGACAAATACAAAGGCACAGGAATCGGTCTGGCTATCTGCAAAAAGATAATTGAAAAGCATGGAGGAGATATTTGGGCTGAGTCCGAACCCGGCAAAGGCACAACATTTTATTTTACTTTGAAATAAAACGGCGCTCCGTTCTTCTTTTCATTTGACCAGAACCGGTTCAAATACATCATATCCTTTCCTTATCAAAGATTTTAAAAAAAACTGCAAGAAGGAGATTTCACGACTTTACTCTCCGGAAAATAATTTATCAACAACATTTCAAGGCTTAAACTATTTGCATATGTTTGGGCAATTATTTATTTACACAAACATTTAAGTCAATCAGCACAGAGTCTGCCCCGTTTCAGTATAAAGTCTCCGAATCGCCCAGCCTCCTTAGACTCTTCAGCTGCTTGCCTTTAACAAAAAAACATCCTTTCAATGAACCGGATAAAAGAAATCCTGAAAAGGCAAGGCAGAACTCAAATTTGGCTGGCTGCTCAGATTAACCGCAGCTATATTGTCACGACCAATTACTGCAACAATAAAACCCAACCCAATGTTGCTATTCTGGTCAAAATGGCACATGCCCTTGAAGTGGATGTGAGGGATCTGCTCAGTCCGACAAAGCCCTGAACAACAAACGAGGATGCCTTCTTTGGAATATACCGGCAACTGACCAATTGGACGTTCCACGTTTTTGGCATTCAAAAGCAGATCAGGTCTTTCATTTTAACGAATACCCGAAATTTCTTACATATGAGTGGAATTGCTTATAAATAACGGAAACTAATTAAACGATCCTGCGTTAAAGAATACAAGAAATCCAGAATACTTATAGAAACCAAAGATGTAAGTCCTGCGAAACAGAGCATTTATGTTTTTTAATTCCTGTTCATATCAATCTGTAAATCGCATGCGAAGACCGGCTATTTCGATTAATCGAACAATGCCATCCAGGGTTTGGCTTTGAGCACAATTGCAACAAGAGCTGGAATCCTTTTTAAGGGGCAGGAACCTGATATAAAGAGTGCAGTTGAAGGAGTCGTTTCATCTGGTGTATAAAGTGCCAAATCTTTGTCGGAAATAAACATGATAAAAGGGGAGGGACCATGGGGATATTTCTACAACGTTTTTACAGATCAATAAAAAAACATTCTGCCCTTTTTCCGATCGTTCTGATACTGTTGCTTGGAAGTACTGCCAGGCTTTCGGCTCAAAATTACAGTCTGACTCCATTTGGCAACCAATACCTCTGTGCCAGCTCCTATCCAAGTGCATATCAATCCGTAAATTTTTCCTTAAATGAAGTCGTTCCCTTAGGTATCGCCAGAAACCAGGCCGCCAAGACTTTTATCGTCACGCTTCCGGCAGGATTCCAGTTCAATACCGCTGCAGGTTCGGTTTCTTTCACTGCTGCACATGGTATTACCAGTGCTGTTCTGACCACCCTGACTGTTTCGGCGCTTACCATTACCGTAACCACAAATGCAGACAATACTTTCCTGGATACTATTTATTTTAAAAACTTCCAGATCCGGTCTTCTGGAGCATCCAGCGGAAATTTACTGAGAACCGGCGGTACGCTGTCTGTTGGCGGGGCCACCACGAATCCAACGGCAACACAATCTTTCGGATACATGTCTTCCGGCATCGGGATGACTTATGACTCGAGCTCGGTTTCACAATACACAACGGCCAACATCAACCGGAACTGTACAATGAGTGAGCAGGTCATACTTCGTATTAAAATAAATGTTTCCGACACCTGCCCTGCATTACTTACCCAATTCAATTTCAGCACCGCCGGAGATGCCGGCAGCTCTCAAAACCCGGCAACAAATATTACACGGGCAAATCTGTATTATGCGGCAAACAACAACGTTCCACTTATCGGGGCGAATACAACATTGTTTGCCTCTGTGAACAGCCCGAATGGAGCTTTCAGCATGAACGGATCCCTGCCCCTGATCTTGGGGGCCGGAAGCTATTATTTCTTTTTAACGTATGAAGTACCTGCAACAGCTAACGTTGGTGACAAACTGGATGCCTCCATCGCTTCATTTGTTTTTAACGGCAACACAGTTTCCAATATGTCTACACCGAATCCCGCAGGAACCCGCACAATCATCAGTACAACCTGCAACATGCCCGACATGCCGAATCCTCCGGCAAATGTCCAGACCGTTCCCATAGGTTCTTATGTCATTCCGATGGACAACACCAACCAGGCATTGGTCGCTCCTTTTAATGTAAAAGCGTATGGGCTTATACACAGCTTATTGATGAACGATATTCCCGTAAAATGGGTCATTCTTTCCGGGAAAGCCAAAGATGCTGCAGATTTTACGGCGAATGCCTCGCGTGTTTACCCGACTGTGGTTGCTTCGGCATCCATCACATTCAAGGCTGGTGCATTTATCATCGACAGCACTTATGTCAACAAATCGTTTTACAGCGGTGGACTTACCGCCACCCAGGTTATCAATGCCTACTATGCCAAAGGAGCGCGGTTCAACAAAGTAACTGTTTACAAACTATCAGCAAACACACCTGTAAATGTGAGATATACTCTGGATCAGCGTCCCAAACTGGCTTGTTTCAACAACGGGACTTATCAGGGCATTGCCACAAAGATGCTGGACAGTGCAGGCGTCACCAATTATGTTACGATCAACGCCGGGGTATTTCCCGGTCTTTCCCAATGTTATACTTTTTGCTGCGAAGAACATTGGGATGTCGCCACAACTCCTCCTACAGCCCCTGCAACGGTAGCTTCAATAACACAAAAGGTATGGGACTTTGTTTATGAAGGTGGGAACTTTTTCTCACAATGTGCGGGCGTGAACACCTATGAAAACCTGCAACAATCACCCAGACACTTTCACTCCACTGCCGGTGTTATTGTCAGCAATGCAAATTCCATTACAACAAATGCGTATTTCAGCAACGACATGGCCTTTATGCAATTTGAAGGAACCATAGTTCCGAACATTGCAGGAACGGGAAAAAACTGGGTACTCAACAGGCCGGCTGGTTCGTCATGGGTAAATAGTTTTTATCATGGAGTAAGCGATGCAACTCATTCGGATACCATCATTGCAGCCGCAGGACATTTTCTTCCCGCCGATTCGGCAGGAGGGAATGTATTTTACCTTGGCGGACATGACTATGGCACTTCCGCAGCAGAATGGAGCAACATTACATACCTGAATGCTATCCGCTTGTTCCTCAATGCCACTCTTGTTCCTGCAACAAGACCCACCGCATTTACTCTGGTGGCCGGGGCAGCGCGTAATGTCTGCGCAGGATCCAGCACAACCTTGGGCGGCAGTCCGACAGGACCTTTCGGAACAACATACAACTGGTCGCCCGCAACAGGTCTTGACAATCCAAATGCAGCAAACCCGGTTTGTACCCCTGCAGTAACCACTACTTATACGGTTGTTGCTCAAAACGGCGGTTGCCCCGGGGGGCCTTCCTATGTGACAGTCACTGTCATTCCTCTTCCTGCTGCCCCGACAGCCGCAGGGACGACCATTTGCGCTGGTACAACTTCAACCTTAACAGCCACAGCTCCCGGAGGTGTTTACAATTGGTACACAGCATCCACAGGAGGAACTTTACTCGGAACGGGTGCCGGATATACGACACCGGTGCTTGGGACAACCACGACCTATTATGTGGACGCAACTATCGCCGGGTGTACAGGCCCCAGAACGGCTGTAACAGTCACTGTCACTCCTCTTCCGGCCGCCCCTACCGCTTCCGGAACAACCATATGCGCAGGGAATACGGCAACACTTACCGCAACGGCTCCCGGAGGAACTTACAATTGGTATACGGCCCCGGCAGCCGGCACCCTGCTCGGAACCGGAGCCAGCTATACCAGTCCGGTTTTGGTTTCAACCACCACCTATTATGTAGATGCCACGGTTAGCGGTTGTACCGGCCCCAGAACTGCCGTCACGGTTACCGTAACCCCAATTCCTGCGGCACCGACAGCTTCGGGTACAACGATTTGCGCCGGCAATTCATCCACTCTTACAGCAACCGCTCCGGGCGGAACGTACAATTGGTATTCTGCAGCCTCCGGAGGAACATTGCTTGCAACAGCTTCTTCTTACACAAGCCCAGTTTTGATTTCCACAACCATCTATTATGTGGATGCTACTGTCAGCGGGTGTACAAGTGCGCGGACTGCAGTCACCATAACGGTAAACCCCATACCTGCCGCCCCGACATCTCCAGGAACGACGATATGCGCAGGCAATGCAGCGACCCTTACGGCTTCGGCTCCCGGCGGAACCTATAACTGGTACACTGCAGCCTCCGGAGGGACACTGCTTGCAACTGCTTCATCCTACACGACCCCCGTACTGGTTTCAACAACAACTTATTATGTGGATGCGACCATTGCAGGATGTACCGGATCCAGAACGGCCGTGGTGGTGACCGTCACTCCAATACCAACTGCGCCAACAGCCTCAGGAATTGCAATCTGCGCAGGCAACAAAGCAACTGTTACAGCAACAGCACCAGGAGGAACCTACAACTGGTACGACGCCCCTGCTGCCGGAACACTTCTTGCAACCGCTGCGGCTTATACAACTCCGGTGCTTGCAACAACAACGACTT
>PLXK01000215.1 GCA_003151415.1 Bacteroidota bacterium | reverse complement strand
AGGCGATATCAAAGGAACCGTGACTGATGAAAACAACAAACCCATTGCCTATGCCAACGTGGTTATTCTTGGAACCGGAGCCGGAGCCAGCACTGCCGACGACGGGTCATTCACCATTCACAGCATCAATCCGGGCAAATATGATGTCAAGGCTTCTTATATTGGGAAAAAGGCGTCCACAATCAACGATGTCGAGATCGGGTCAAATCAAACCACCTACCTCAACTTCAAACTCCATGCAGCCGTTGCTTCATCCGTCGGCGTAGTAATTGAAGATTATTCAAATTATGTAAAACCAATTGTTCCGACCGAATACACTTCCATGGTCACCATACCCGAAGCACTCGCCACCGAACTGGAACACGGCAATATCAATGGAATGATTACCGCAGTCTGTTCGAGCTGCAGCGAAACACCCGATCATCAACTGGTCATGCGCGGGGCCCGGGCAGGAACTGTTGAATACGTCGTGGATGGACAACGCATGTTCGGCACCGCGCAGGTTCCAAGCCAGGCTATTCAGCAGGTAAATATTCTGATGGGAGGCATTCCGGCCGAATATGGCGACCTGACCGGGGGAGTCATTGTCATCTCCACAAAAGATTATATTTCAGGGATGCGGGAGAGCAAAATGATGAGAAAATCTATACTGGACAACAAATCTATACCAGACAACAAACAGGAATAAAAACGGTTTCAACAAGTCATAAAAATCAGCTCTTCTTCATCAGGACATTCATGTTCCAGCCCAGGCCAAACTGAAGTTTCAATTCATCCAGAGGGAAAGCCCATGGCGCATTGAACAAAGCAGTTCCGTGAACATACCGGGCTTCTATAAAAATATGGAAGAATCGGGGAAAATAATAATTGATACCCGCAGAAAAGCCGAGAATGGGATTGACAGAAGGCGTATACTCTATTGTTCCGCTGGGGGTCTGATCGATCTGGGGAACCTTGCTTTCTGTTTTTACCTGGGTGTACGCAATTCCAGGTTGAAAACACAGATACGGATCCAGGTTTCCTTTTGTCTTGAAATGATAAGCCAGACCCGTAAAAAGCTGGTGATTGGTTTTCAGGCTCAGCGAATCGGCCGTGATGCCGGAACCCACCGAAATGTAAATATCACTTTTGATTGAAATGTATTCATCGAGATAGTATTCTCCGGTGAGGGGGACACTGATGGTGGATACATTTTGCTGAAGCAGCACTCCCGGAGAAAGCGATGCGCCCCCACTGAGTATTCCGGCACGTACAAAACGGGTATTTTGTTCTTCCTGGCCAAAACAGAAAAAGGCAAGAAACACAAAGGCTGATACAAGGAATGATTTCATAGACCGTATTGGGTATTGGGTTTTGGTTTTCTATTTGCTTGTTTCGTTTGTACCTTTTTTCTTGAAAAGATATCCTTTCCACAGGTCAGCAATAAGGAAGTTTACACTGCAGGTGAGCAAAAGATGCCCGTCGAGTGCTGCCCCGCCTTTGGTGATGACAAGGGTTTTAGCCTGGGTGATATCATTGGTTTCAATGGCTTCTTCAATGCCAGAACCCAAATGAAGCATGTATTGGGCCTTAAAGGTAATATCCGCACGTTCGCTCAGGTTGAAATGGGTTCCCATTCCCAGATGAACAGCAGCACTTCCCCGGCTGGCAAAGGCTCCGTTTGTATAATTTGCCCTTACGGATGTATAATCAAAACAATTTCCAGCTTCCATATAGGGTGTAAATTTCCCCTTTTCCGTTTTCTGGCCAAAGGCATAATACATCACCGACCAGCCGATGTGTTCATCCACCCTCCGGCCCAGTCCGCCAATATCGGTTTGAATATGGTCATAATACCATTCGGTATTCAGTTTGGGTCCGAGCTGAACACGAACCTGTGCACCCGTTCCGAAACCTGTATAACCGATATCGCTGAATGCACTCATGGTGCTTCGAAAACCAAGCATGAAACGGCCGGCATTTTTGTTTTCTTCTGTGTCCTGCGCGGCAATGCCCAATGGCAATAGCACAAGCAGGAGGATGAGTTTTCGAAACATGGATGGTTGGATTTACAGGATAAATATACTTGATTAACGGAACTTTCAAGCGATTATTTTGTGAGGGGAGCTGTTTGAAACCTTGTTTCTTCAAAATCCTTACCTTCACGGCCTAAAAACACCCCTGTGAATACGCCCTCCATGCGCCGGTTTTTGAAGCTTGCACAAATCACCCTTGTCTTTGTTTATCTGGTCATCATCGCCGGTTCAGTAGTCCGCGCAACTGGTGCGGGCATGGGTTGTCCGGACTGGCCAAAATGTTTCGGACACTGGATACCGCCCACGGATGCTTCTCAGCTCCCATCGAATTACCGCAGTTTTTACAAGGTTCAGGAACAAAGTGCAGAACCTTTCAATGCACTAAAAACCTGGACTGAATACGGCAATCGTTTGGTGGGTGCGGTTCTGGGCCTGCTCATGTTTGCACAAGTGCTTGCCGCATTCAGAATGCGAAAAAGCAATTCGTTCTTTTTAAAACTGGCCCTGGCCACCCTCCTGCTCACCGGCATGGAAGGTGTTCTTGGCGCCATTGTTGTGTATAACAACCTTAAGGCCGGAGTGATTACCATTCACATGTTCCTGTCGCTGATTATTCTGGTTACCCAATCGTTTCTGGTCTTTCGTGTTTCATTGACGGTCCATGCGTTATCGCAGGTGGCCTCAAGATCTCATCCCACCGCGGCTCCGCTCTACGAGGCAAAGCCCTATCTGAAGAATCTCATCATTTTTTCCTTTCTGATGACAACAGTTCAAATACTTCTGGGTACGCAGGTCCGCGAAAGTGTGGATGTACTGATGAAAAATTTTGACATCAATTCACGAGGAGACATTCTGAATTTCGTCGGCTGGAAATTTTCTGTTCATGCAAGCTTTGCTCTCTTTGTCACCTTGTTGAACCTCTTTTTGCTGATCAAAATCGTGCGGGATAAAATCCTTTATGCCCTGCTCAAACCACAGGTACTTGGTATCGCTTTTGTACTTCTTTTGGAAATGATTGCAGGCACCACCCTCAAACTTTTTGCTTTGCCAGCACTCGTTCAGCCTGTGCATTTGCTGCTGGCCGCTTTATTGTTCGGGTTGCAATGGGGATTGGTATTGAGGTCGCGCATTACTGAGTGAAAACAAACAACAAATTTCACCACAGAGGCACGGAGGTTACAGAGTACATAGAGAAAAGCACAGAAGGATTCCGGATAAATTTTTCCGGTTCACTTTAAATTTACTTGCTATTTTGCAATCACCATCCGAAGGGGGGCCGTTGAATTCTCGCCGGCATTAATCTGATAAAAATAAACTCCAGGGGCCAGTGATTGGGTATTCAAACGGAAATTTCCTAGAGATGCATTTAATTTTTCTGTCATGACCGACTGGCCCAATGCATTGAATACGTTCAACACTCCTTGTTTCCCGTTTTTGATTTCGTAATTGATATAGGTATAATCCTGAGCCGGGTTTGGCATGTTTCGGCTGATAGATAACCCGTTTGTATTTTTATATTCTGTAATTCCGTTTGAGTTTGAAATCATTTCCACGAGCAGGTCATCGAAATAAAACCCGTCAAAATTGGTGCCTGCATCGCTCACCAGCTCAAAACGAACAAGAATATTTTGTCCCACATAGTCGTCCAGACTGATGTCCTCCTTCACCCAGTTTCGCTGAAAGCCGTTGTAAAGAGGCATTCCCGGATCCTGGTTACCGCTGCCGTTAATGGTGTATTTTCCGCACTGTGGTATCCATGTGCTGCCATTATCTGCCGACACCTGCACTTCGGTGTAATCGTAACCTGCTTCCATTTCCCAACGGGCCCAGAAGCTCAACCGGGCAGAGATGGCATTGCCCAGGTTAACCGGACTTGATGTTGTGATGATTTCGTCCACATTGTCCGGATAATTTCCAACAGGGCTGTCGGTCAGCGAAGACGGAGAAGAAACAAAATAAGCTGTGCTTGTTCCCCAGGTTGAACTTGTCCAGCCATTCATCGTGCTGCCGTTGCTTGAAAAAACAACAGTCGGGTTGCCGTACATCTTGGTGATGGTGTCGCTTTCGGTATACATTCCATTGCTTACTGAAATGACGTACTTAACCAAAGTGCCCTGCGTCACGAAGCCGGTCAAATTATAAGAAATTGAATCGTGTTGCTGCTGAAGCAATGCCAATGCGTTGTAGGTCTTTGCAGCTCCAACAGAGCTGATGGAAGAACTGACGGGAATGATAGTGACGGTATATGCAGCGGGACTATCCAAACCAAGCCGCTTGATTTTATAATCCAGAAATCCGGTTTTTTGTGTCAGATAGTAAGGCGATTCGTCTGTGGCCTTTGCATATTTGGTAATACAGAGCGCAGCATTCAGATTTTGCGCAAGCGCGTTCTGACAAATCGGGAAGATTGCACTCTGCGCCGGCCAGAAACCATCGGAGGTGGCTCCTATCTCCGGAGTCATCGAAAGGATTTTAGGTTTTGTGGTCTGATCACCGTAGGACCAGTCGTCCGAATCGCCGTTTGTCACGTAGCCCACGGTCTGGTCGCCGGTACCCGAAGCGAAATGATTTTCCTTGGTCATCAGTTTTGCATACTCCACGAACACGGCCGAGTCGGGTGTGTAAAAACCAAGTTTGTATCCCCAGGGGTAGATCAGATCATTTCCATAGGTGTGGTAGTTTACCCCTATTCTGAAATGGTGTTTTGAATCAAAATCTTTCATCATGGCAATTTCAGGCTCTGAAAAAGCTGCCGTTCCCCTGTAAGTGTCATCGCTGGTAACAGGCGAAGACCCCACGTTGTCATAGCCCCAGTCAAAACCGTAGTTTCTGTTCAGGTCAACACCCATGGTACCATCTCCATTGTTTCTTCTGTTCTTGCGCCACATGCCCCCTCCGGCAGGGTTGGTCATTTCGTTGTACACGTACCCGTCGGGATTCAGGCAAGGCACAAAATACATTTCGGTGTTGTCTACAAGATATTTTACTTTGGCATCGGTATTGTAATTTTCGCAGAGGTAATACATATAATACAACATTTGCGAAGCTCCGGCCGGTTCTCGGGCATGCGTCAGTGCGGTATACAGAATCTGCGGTTTATTCTGATTCACATTCGGGCTGTTTGAAATCCGTACCCAGTAAACGGGTCTTCCTTCGATTGAAACCGTCGAATTGATCGGGGTTTTGACGCTGATCAGATTGGGATAGAGGCTGGCCAGGGTATCGAGATTGGCAATGATTTCCATATACGTATGAAACCCGCCCATCGAACCGAACTTAAAGCCTGAAGGAACAGGCCGGTTAACTGGTGCCTGACAAGCGGAATTCATTTTTGCAGGGGGAGTGGAAATGCTTTTTCCCAGGTTGCGTTTGATGTAAAATGCACACACATCATCAATCAGTATTTCAGTCCTGAACCCTTGGGATTGAATGATTTTGATTTCAACATCCGAAAAATCGGAAATGAACCAGAAACCTTTTTTGTGTTCGCCATGATCCAGGGTAACTCCTGCCGCTGCCAGCTTAGCAAGGCCATTGTCATTGGCATAGATTTTAACACGGGAATATTTCGCCTGAGACAGAATTTGCAGAGGTAAAAGAAAAACAAAAGCCACGACCAGGCAAAAGAGGTTTCTTTTCATGAGAGAAGGATCAGGAAAGGATACAAGGTAGTGCTTTTGCGGCGCGAAAACAACAATTCACCTTGAATGCCGACTATCCCGAAACGAAATAAATGCGAATTGCTGCAAAAGCGATTCATTTTAATGCAATCAGACATCATATTGATGCAATCGTGTTAATGGTTGATGCAATATGAATCCTTTTTGTAACAAAAGTGATTCACTTTGTCACAACCTGATTTCAGAAAGCCGCAAAAGTGATTCACTTTGACGCAGAGTAAGATGCAAATGCTGCACTCCATTTGCGATTGTTACAATCTGACATGCTTTTGTTACAAACGCGATTTGTTTTGCAACAATCTGATGTAACAATGTTGCATTCTGATTTCATTTTGCAGCATTGCGTCTAACATGGATACATTCTGCAGACATTTTACAGCAATGCAGATCAGACTGATGCATTTTGTGCATAATTTTTCATTTTTCTGAAAGGTGGGGGATTTATTCGATAATAACAAGGCGGCCAGTAGCAATCATTAGCACGTTCTGAAGCCTTGTTATTCTATTTCAGAATGAAATACAGGACAAGATGATGTCTGATTTCTATCCATGCCTTGATCCAAATCTTCCATTCAGGTATATCGATTTCTCATTTCCATTTCAGGGTCTCAATCATGTGGTCTATATCGGCATGAATGAAATCGTACACCGGCCCAATGGAATCGCGGTTGGGTACGGCATAGAAATAGAGTGAACCCCGCAGGAAATGTTTGGTACTGTCGGTCAGGTAAAACTGAAGCGGAGAAGCCGCATTGCCTTCGATGTTGAATACGAGTCCGTATACTTTGTCTTTCGCATTGTTTATTTCCACATTATTCATGGCCGAGGCTTTTGCGATGTGTTTCTGTGCCATATCCCAGGAGTTCTTGATATATTCATCGGGGCTCTTTTTAACTTCTTTGTAACTCAGATGTACCGTGGCTCCGAAACGTGGAAATTCGAAATTGAGCCAGCAGGGTTCGGCAATTCGTTCGTTGTCGGCCACAATTCTTGCGTATTTGGGGTATTCGAAAGTAAAAGGGCAACCCTTGTCATAAACCTGATAAGCTTTTTTCGGCAGGTCAATGCGGAAATAACCCTTGGGTTTGGGGCTGTATTCTTCGTCACCTCCGCAGGAAGCAAGAAACAAGGCACAGGCAATA
This sequence comes from Bacteroidota bacterium, assembly GCA_003151415.1. Taxonomy (GTDB): domain Bacteria; phylum Bacteroidota; class Bacteroidia; order Palsa-965; family Palsa-965; genus Palsa-965. The sequence continues at coordinate 14,266 of PLXK01000215.1, read as the reverse complement.
AAACAAGAGAAGGCGAAGATGGATTTCATACGAGACTTGTTTTTTTGCGAATGGTTACTTTCACACGTTTAATGCGTCGGGAGTCGGCAGATTCGATATTAAAGGTAAAGTTTTCCCAATTCAGTTTTTCGTTTTTCTTTGGAAACCGGCCTGCCCGTTCTATGATAAAGCCGCTAAGCGTGTCGGCTTCCGACCGGAGCTCCACCATGCTTTCTTCACTGCGTCCGACGATTCTCAAAAAATCGTTCATGGATGTTTTACCTTCAAACAGATAATTCTGGTCATCCAGTTTGGAATAGGGTACTTCGTCCTCATCAAATTCATCTTTGATATCGCCCACAATTTCCTCAATGATATCTTCCAGGGTGACAAGCCCGGTGGTTTGTCCGAATTCATCCACAACAACGGCAAGATGCGTTTTTTGTTGTTGAAATTCGCGGAGCAGATCATCCGGCTTTTTATTTTCCGGAATAAAAAAGCAGGGGCGAAGCAGGGAGGTCCAGTTAAACTCATCGGTTTCATCCAGGTAAGGCAAAAGATCCTTGATATAGAGTACGCCGGTAATGTTATCGAGATTTTCGGTATAAACGGGTATGCGCGAGTACCCCGAATCGAGAATATTGGAAAGTATTTTTCTGAATTTGGTATGGGAGTCGAATGCAACGATGTCCATTTTGGGCTTCATGATCCTGGTGATATCCATATTGCCGAAGGTCACAATACCTTTGAGCAGCTTGTGTTCTTCCGAATTTGTCTCTTCGTTTTTAGTCAGATCCAGCGCGCGGGATAGCTCATCCATGGAAAGGCTTGCATGTTGTGTTTCTGTCTTGTCGTCAAAAAACCGGCCGGCGAACATGTATAGTGCACTGAAAGGCATAAAAATGAAATGAGTCAGCAGAATCAGCGGAGCCAGGCCAATGACCAGCGACTCAGAAAATGCAGCAACCAGAAGGCGGGAAAAAAGAAAGGACAGAAACAGACAGCAGATCGCCAATCCGGCCGCAGCAAAAAGAACACCAAAATTTCCTTCACCTGGAATGAACCTAAGCAGAAAAAAATACGAAAGCAAGGTGATGCTGATCAGCGAAATGTATTTGCCTGTCAGGAATGCCGCCTGGAGTCGTCTTGAGTCGCGGATGCATTTGCAAAGCAGCTTCAGCCCATGGGTGTTTTCGATCCTGCTTAAGTCTTCCTCGCTCAAAGCACGGGCGGCGCGTTCCATGGCCGAAAGCAGGGTGGCGCTGATAAAGAAAAACAGAATCAGGATACAATCCATCCATATCGCGCCGCTGCCGACCTGGAGCTGAAGGAGAAAGGAATGAGTACTCAGAGGGTCGTCCAATTTCAACGGGTTTGCGGGGATGATGGAGTAAGCTCACAAGGACCAGTTTTTGAAATCTCGTATCTCTTGTTCATGTTTATAAATTTGGAACAATCGCTTTGACAATCGGAAAATGTATCTTAAGACATTTTCCTGAAGTTGACTAAAACGGCAAATCGTCAGCAACACCGCCATTGCCGGGTGTCTGCGAGATATCCGAACTTCCGCCGGAAGAGGAGGAAGAAGGGGTTCCTTCATTGCCACGGACATCATCTTTTCTGGAAAGTATAGTCATATTATCAGCCATGATTTCGCTTCGGTAATGTTTTTGACCTTCCTTTTCATACATGCGGGTGCGGAGCTTTCCCTCCACATAGATGGTCATTCCTTTTTTGAGGTATTTTTCGGCCACATCGGCCAGGCCTCTCCACATCACAATATTGTGCCATTCGGTCTGGTCAACGCGTGCACCCGTTTTATCTTTATACGATTCGGTTGTGGCCATGGTAAAATTGGCAACACTTGCGCCTCCTTCGAGGTGTCTCACTTCCGGGTCTTTGCCCAGGTTGCCGATCAAGATGACTTTATTTACTCCTGCCATTTTTATGGATGATTTACGATTTTGAACAAGCCCAATTCGATCATTGGCTTCAAAGCAAAGTTACGAAAAAAATGTTGGGGTGTTGAGGTATTTGGGTTCGCTGGTTTCACTTCAACACTGGTTATTGCTCAAGATAAAGATCGATCAGACGAGGCACTGCAAAATCCTGAAGTTTACTGATCTTCGTTTTTTTCCAGCCTTTCGCCTTGATCTCTTTGGCTACCTCTATTTCCCAAAAAACGGCGAAGATGCGTTGATGACTCAGCAGATGTTTATAAACACGGCTTTCTTTCTTCACAATAGGTTTCAGGCCTGAAAAACAGCTTTTCCATTCAGCTTGTTTTTTCAAATCAGTTTCGCCGAGCATGTGCTGTGATTCAATAAGCGGAAATTCATAGAGCCCTTCCCAGATATCTTTCTTTGTTCGTTTCCTGATCCAGGTTTGATCTTTGTACCTGATCACCAAGTATTGAAAAAAGCGTTCACGCACTTTTGTCTTGTTTGCTTTTACGGGCAGCAGATGCACTTCTTTTCTTTCTTTGGCCAGGCAGATGTCAGAGAAAATGCAGGTGGTACAATCCGGATTGCGCGGTTTGCAATAGCGGGCGCCAAATTCCATGATTGCCTGGTTATAGGTCCCGGGTTCTTTTTTGTCCAGAAGCAAAGCCGCCAGCTCGCGGAATTCAGTCTTGCCCTTGTTGCTGTCGATGGGGGTGGAAATCCCAAAAACCCGGGAGAGCAATCTGTATACATTTCCATCCACAACAGCATAAGGCTGGTTATAGGCAAAAGAAGCGATTGCTGCCGCGGTGTATTCGCCCACTCCTTTAAGACTGAGGATCTCCGGATAGGATTTGGGAAATGACCCTTTATATTCAGAAACAATAAATTTTGCAGCCGCATGCAAATTGCGGGCCCGGGAATAATAGCCCAAACCCTGCCACAATTTCAAGACCTCATCCAAAGGAGCATTGGCAAGCAGGGATGGTTTTGGAAATTTTTTGATAAATGCCAGATAATAGGCCGTGCCCTGCTCTACCCGGGTTTGCTGCATAATGATTTCAGAGAGCCAGATGTGGTAGGGATTGCTGATCCCCCTCCAGGGCAGGTCGCGTTTGTTAGCATCATACCAGGCAATAAGGGTTTTGGAAAAGTTCACGTTTGGAATATCGGATATGCGGTCGCAAATTTAACCCATATTTTCAGTTCAGTTTCAGCTCTTACAGAAAGACTTTGTCAAATGCGGCCTGAGAAGGAATAAACCCATGAAAAACATGAGGGCAAACACAATTCCATTGGCTAGTTGCAGGACCGGTTGAAAAATAGGCCCCGGAGAGGAAAAAAGGATAGGGACTCCGGATTGGGCGGATGAATTCCTTTTCCTTCTGTCACTCCACTAATAATCAAGCAAATATAAAAAACGGCCAAGCCTGAAAGTTCTGAATTTGAATACGGACAAGACTCATTTTGAAGCATTTCCCTTATTTTTTTATTGCCATATGATTAAATACGTATCTTTGCGTCCCGTAAAAGGAAAAAATTAAGGTTTAATCATTTGATTCTAAATTCATTAATAAGATGACCAAAGCTGATGTAGTCAACGAAATCGCGGAAAAAACCGGTATTGAAAAGATAGCTGTTCAAACCACGGTTGAGGCATTCATGAAATCCATCCGAACTGCTGTTGCAAAAGGCGATAATGTGTACCTGAGAGGATTCGGAAGTTTCATCGTGAAGAAAAGAGCAGAAAAAACCGGACGGAACATCTCCAAGAACACAGTGGTGATTATCCCTGCTCACAATATACCTGCTTTTAAACCAGCAAAAACTTTTGTTGAAAAAGTAAAAAACAACGTTAAGGTTGAACAATAAAAAATGAAAAAACTCTTGAACAAAACACAATTCGTTTTTGTACTTGGGACAATATTGATTACCGTTCTTTTATGTTATGCACGCCGGACCCCGGACAAGCTCAATGATGTCAATCTGATGATGAGCGGTCATGCAGGAAACCTGAGACCCCAGAGCCATTCTTCAGCGAAGAATTATCTGGACTCCTCCCTTGCTGCACTTCCTGAGAAAGATTTGCGGCATGTCAAGAGCCTGATCGACCGTTTCGAGAAAGCGGGCACCGCTGCCAGACCCGCAGCGATCGACAATCTTGTTTCAGCTCTGGACACGCTTCAAAAACCTGCCGCTGCCGCCTTTTATTCGCAGATCAAGGCCAGGCAGACAAACAACAAGGCAGACTGGAACAAAACGGCCGAACGTTATTATGTCGGTTCGAAATATTTTCCTGATGCACGCGTTCTTGTTGACTCGGCTATACAGGCTTATGGAAAGGTGCTTGCGTTGGATCCGAACAACCTCAGTGCAAAAACGGGTCTTGGGGTCTGTTATGTGGAAGGCACCTCCAACCCGATGCAGGGGATAGGACTTTTGCAGGAAGTACTCAAAGCCGATTCGAATTACGTGGATGCTTTGCTAAACCTGGGTAATTTTGCAATGACATCGGGGCAATATAACAAAGCGATCAGCCGCTTCGAAAAAGTTCTGAAACTAAAACCGGGTTACATCTTATTGTACGTCCGGATTGCAGAAGCCTACGAAAAGCTGGGAGATAAAGCGAAGACCATCGAATATCTCGAAAAATACGTTAAAATGGAAGATGATGTCATGCTTCGAACCTCCATTCAGAATGAAATAAATAAATTGAAAAACTCATAAAATCACAATCATGCCAAGCGGAAAGAAAAGAAAGAGACATAAAATGGCCACTCACAAGCGCAAGAAACGTCTCAGAAAGAACAGACATAAGAAGAAATAAATGAAACGGCTGTGATTCCCGATTGCCTGCCTCTGGCGGACGATCGGGATCTCTCCACACAGTCTTTTCTGTTTATCACCCGGAAAATTTATTGGATTTTCCGGATTCTGATCGCCTGCATGCTGCTGACTCCTCTGGGAGCCGGTTTTTTGCATCCATACATTACGCCTGAACTTGCTAATCATTTTCTTCAGTGCTCTTCCTGCAATGCGGGATTGCGCATGACAATACCAAATCCCCCGTACAGGTGGAATCATGTATTTCGGTACTGAAGAAGAATAAAAATATTCTTCGTGAACGACCTGATTATTGATGTCTCTAACTCCGAAGTGGTTATTGCCCTTCTGAATGACAAGAGACTGGTGGAGATACACCGTGAAAAAAGCAATACCGATTTCTCGGTAGGTGATATCTATCTGGGAAAGGTCAAAAAAGTCATGGCCGGACTCAATGCCGCATTCGTGGATGTGGGCTATGAAAAAGATGCCTTTCTGCATTACTTTGACTTGGGCCCCAACGTGGCTTCCCTGAATAAATTTACCGGCATGGTCCAGTCGGGCAGACAAAAAACCAGCTTGCTGGCTCAGTTTAAACTCGAAGGCGAAATACCCAAAGACGGTAAAATCTCGAATGTACTGAAAAGCGAACAGCATGTATTGATTCAGATTGCCAAAGAACCCATTTCATCCAAAGGCCCCCGGATCACATCCGAAATTTCCCTGGCCGGACGTTATATTGTCCTGATCCCTTTTGCCGACAAAGTCAATGTTTCGCAAAAAATAAAAAGTACCGAAGAGCGTGATCGCCTGCGCAAACTGATTCAAAGCATCAAACAAAAGAACTTCGGCGTTATCGTACGTACCGTTGCAGAAGGAAAAAGCGTGGCCGAACTCGATGCGGATCTGAACGATCTGATGAGCAAATGGAACAGCTGCGTGGAAGAACTGATGAAATCCCAGCCCCCTAAACGGGTTCTGGGCGAACTCAACAGAACCTCTTCCATTCTCCGGGATTTGCTGAACGCCTCGTTCAACAGCATACACATCAACGATCAGAATCTCTTCAACGAAACCCGGGAGTATCTGCAAACCATTGCACCCGACAAAGAAAAGATTCTGAAACTGTACAAAGGCGGATCCGTTCCCATTTTCGATCATTTTGGAATCGACCGTCAGATCAAGGCGCTTTTTGGAAAGACCGTGAACATGAAAAGCGGCGCCTATCTTATCATTGAGCATACCGAAGCACTCCACGTGATTGATGTGAACAGTGGAAACCGCGCAAAATCATCCAATACACAGGAATTGAACGCCCTTGAAGTCAATCTTGAAGCTGCCGTGGAAGTTGCCCGTCAGCTCAAACTCCGCGACATGGGCGGTATCATCGTTGTCGATTTCATTGATCTTCACTCGGCAGAAAACCGGAAATTGCTTTTCCAGAAACTTCGCGATGAGATGAGGCTCGACCGGGCCAAACACACCATCCTTCCGCCAAGTAAATTCGGACTCGTTCAGATCACACGCGAACGTGTCAGACCCGAAATGAGTATCCAGACCAGCGAGAAATGTCCCACTTGCGGAGGAACAGGAGAAATCCAGCCGGCTGTTCTCATCGTCGACCAGATAGAAAACAATCTGAGGTACCTGATCAAGGAACAGAACGAAAAAAACATCACCCTGGCTGTACATCCCTTTATTGAAGCCTATCTAAACAGAGGATTCTTTTCCATACGCCGCCGCTGGGCCATGAAATTGGGTGGAAAAATCAATGTGCGCGCCGTTTCCTCACACCATTTTACCGAATATCATTTCCTCAACAAAAATGAGGATGAAATAAAGATCTGATTGATTTTTTACTCAGGATTTTCAAAAGGCGGCAAATCAATTTTGCCGCCTTTTTTGTGGCCGTCTACCTGGTCAGCACAATATAATCGTTGAGCAGGGTTCTCAGGAAATCCGGTTTTTCCTGCTGCAGTTTGGAAATTTTCAGCAAGGTCATGAGTTTAGCCACCAGTTCTTCCAGGGCTTCGCGGTGCGCGTCATTCCCGTATTTCCGGTTTCGCTCAAGCACGTTTTTCACAAGCAGCATATCTTCTTCGTTCAGATAACGCACTTCCGGGTAGCGGGGCTGATAATTGTCTATCGTATGTATATTCAACAGATCCCTCAATTTCAAGGAACGAGTGGGCCGCAGCTTAATAACCACCGTATTGGCCACAATGTCCCCGATCCGCTGATTTTTATCGGTTGAACTCACCAGAATGGCAGCCACAGAGCCGATGCTAAGATAGATGTCGACGAGCCTGAACAACCAGCGCATGACATAGTCGCTCAGCGTGGCCTGCTTACCGGTGAGTTTGACAATGCGTATTCCCAGGGCCAGCTTACCGACAGACCGTCCGTTCATGAAGATTTCGGATACCAAAGCATAAAAGAGAAACACCGGTATGAGCACGAGATAGGTGTAGTATTGGTAAATATCCCCGTACCCACCGCAGATGAAGGCTCCCAAAAGAGAAAGGATCACTTCTCCGACAACAAGAATCGCAAAATCCAGCAAAAAAGCTAGTAACCGCGAATACAATGGAGCAAGTTCATACTCGATTGTAACATTCTGGGCCGTATTTATTTCTATGGATCTCAAATCCTGAAAGTTGAATCAGATACGAATATACGAATATTGGAAATTAGAGGCTAACTGATTGGTCAGGATTCGGTTCCATATGATGAATTAGCAATTTGCAGTCGGCAAAAGAAAAATAAATTGGCAATAATAAAAATGAAAAAAAGGAAATGGCCTGCTCTATTTTCAGGTTTACTGCTACCTTTTTCTTTTTGTAAATTGCCAATTGCAGACTGCAAACTGTTCTCATATTTCTTATATTTACCATTGAATCCTAATATATGCCGGAAGATCCTGATTTTAAAGCATGAACCTCCTGCATAACCGATGCCAAGCCGATTTGCCTTTGAACCAGTTAAAAAAACCGTCTAAGCATCAGTAAATGCGCGAAACCGATTTCATCAGCCAGAATAAAGAAAAATGGGATGAATTTGAAAAGATTCTGGCTTCGGATAAAAAAGATCCGGATAAGCTGAGCAATCTTTTCATCCAGGTTTCGGATGATCTTTCGTATTCCCGCACTTTTTACCGCAACCGTTCTGTTCGCATTTATCTGAACACCCTCGCACAACAGATATTTTCAAGTCTTTATAAAAACAAGAAAACCCGTTCACGCCGTTTCGGCGAATTCTGGAAAGAAGAACTCCCGCAGCTGGTCTGGTCATCGCGCAGACCCTTTCTGGTTTCTTTTCTGGTTTTTGTTCTCTCCATGCTCATCGGAATTCTCTCCTGCAAACAAGATCCGGAATTTCTCAGGGTCATTCTTGGGAATGACTATGTGAACATGACCATAGAAAATATCAAGAAGCACGACCCGATGGCCGTTTACAAAAAAATGCACGAGGTGGATATGTTCTTCGGCATTGCCGTGAACAACCTGATTGTTTCTGTGATGATTTTTATACTGGGAATTGTTTTTTCCATTGGATCCATTGGCTACGTTGCTTACAACGGCGTTATGCTGGGTGCTTTTCAGTATTTTTTTTACCAGCAGGGTCTTTTTGCCGAGTCGGCACTGACCATCTGGATGCACGGCACCCTGGAGATGTCGGCCATGGTCATTGCAGGGGCGGCGGGAATTACGATGGGTAACGGACTCGTCTTTCCACGTACCTTCTCACGGATGCAAAGCTTTATGATCAGCGCGCGCCGGGGCCTGAAGATTCTTATGGGTATCGTGCCCATTGTTGTTTTTGCAGCGATTATCGAAAGTTTTGTCACCCGCTACACTGAACTTCCCAACATCTTCCGGATTTGCGTTATCGGATTTTCCTTGTTTTTTATTCTGGGCTATTTCGTCTGGCTCCCCTGGAGAAAGGCCCGCAGGGGGTTTGCAAAACCCATCCGCGAAGCACAGCTGCGTCCAAATGCCGATCTGAAAATTGACGTTACAGAGATCCACAGCAATGGGGAGATCTTTAAAGATGTATTTACCATTTACAGAAAACGCTTCCGCTTCTTTTTTTACAGTGCGATGGCCATAGCCGCCCTATATACGCTTTCTCTTTTTATCCTTTGTCATCCGATTACGGACTCCGAACATCAGAGTTCAGGTTACTTTTTCATCGCCCAGCTCTTCAATTACAACCTGTTTCCGGTCCTGGCCGTGATGAATCTCATTCTGCTTGGCCTGTTTTTCCTGTTTATCAATTTTGCCATTTCTAAAGAAATACGCAGTGGAAAAGAACCTCTCCGGTTCAGCTTTAAATACATACTCACCAATTTATGGAAATGCCTGGTGCTTTCAGCCCTGATCAATGCCATACTGCTTCTTCAAAACGGCTGGATTGTCTTTTTGTTCATCATCGGCCTGCCCTTTATTTTTCTTTTAGCCGGCGTCATGAACGACAAGCCGCGCAATAAAGAAGGGAACAGCCTGAAAAGAATGATTGGCCTGGCCGGAACCGATTTCTGGAAGTTTATCGGTCTGTTTTATCTGCTTAGTCTAATTGTCGTTCTGTTCTTTGTCGTTATCGACTCTCCTTTTGTCGTCACCTATTTCGAAATTGTCAGCTGGAATTTCATCATGAGTTCGGGAACCTATCACAATGTCTTTCTTGCATTCATGACATTCGTATCCATTGTTGGCCTTGGCCTGGTCCTGCCCATCATCATGTCGGGCATGACTTTGCTTTCCTACAGCCTTTCTGAAATCCGATTTGCCACTTCGCTCCGCTCTAAAATTGCATTGCTGGGCAATGGAAGCGGTGGAAGAGAAAGGAAGTAGAGGTTGGCGATTTCAAGTTGGCAGTTGGCAAAAAAACAAGAAAGAAAAACAAGTTTAAGGAGGAAATATTGAAATTATTTATCCGACATATCTTTCAAATTCTTTTGGTACCGGCGGCGCTTGTTCTGATTCTGTGCTCGGGCATTACCGACCAGGCTAAACGAGCCGTGACAGGGGGCCTGCATGGAAAAGACAGCGTTGCACTATCCGACCATCAAACCGATTCGGCATTTGCAGAAATACTTTCCGATTCAACTGCACTGACCGACTCTGTCAGCGAAGCCCGCACGGATACCTATCTCAAAGAACCTTTCACTGTCATCAAGTTTGACCGCGAGAAATGGAAGGCCGCAAAAAAAGGAATCGACTACAGCGATGTGGATCCTCCCAAAAAGAAAAAACAAACAGAGACATTTACCTGGTTTTCGGGCTCTACCCTCTTTTCGGGGGATGTCGTCAAATTCATCTTTGTCACCATCGTCATTCTGCTGCTGGCCTTTTTGCTTTTCAAGATTTTCTCAGGCCGCTTAAGCAACAAGAAAGTTGTCAACGACAAAAGCATCGTTTCTGTCGAAGACATCGAGGACATCAGCCTGGTACCCGAATCGGAGCTGGAGCGCCTTCTAAAAGAAGCACTAAACCGCAAGGATTTCAATGAAGCCATCCGGATTTATTATGTTTTTATCATCCGCGAACTTTCCGAAAAAGAACTCATCCGCTGGAAAAAAGAAAAAACAAACAGAGACTATGTTTCCGAATTGCGCGAAATGGCACATTACGGCATTTTCCGCGAACTTACGTTGTTGTTTGAACGGGTATGGTATGGCGATATTCTTTTACAGGAAGCAGATTATTCACGTGTCGGGCCACGGTTCAAATCATTTGCGGATACAATCAAACTGAGTACTCCGGGTGAAAAGTAAGAACAGAACAGGCATCATCATCACCCTTGGCATTGCCCTTATGGCATTGCTGGTCTTTTTTATTTATATATACAGCGAAAAACAGAAACACGACTGGTTTGAAACCTACAAACCGGACGACAAAGAACCTTACGGCGCCTCCATTATTTCAACACTGTTTAAAAGCTATTTCGGAGCGGGCAAACTAAGCATCGGCACACAGCCACTCCGCAAAGCCCTTGCAAAAAGCGATTCTTCAGGAATCAAAAACCTCATTTTTATCGGAGGCAATATGTTCCTGGAAAAAGAAGATGCCGATACGCTTCTCGCCTTTGTGGCCAAGGGGAACATTGCCTTTATTGCAGCCCAGTATATTCCGGAAGAACTGAACAGCGCGCTGAATTTCAGCACCTGCGGTTCTTCGGAAAGCAGAACGGAATACGAAGAAGACAGCACCTGCCAGATGAATTTTTATCATCCTAGGCTTGGCACACAAAAGCCTTACCTATTCCGCCATGCCTATTTGAACAAAGGAAGCCTGTACGAGTGGAGCTATTTCAATTTCGAAAGCGCCTGCGACACCCTGCCGCGATATGAAAGACTGGGCTATTGCTTACCCAATCACCTGAACTTTATCCGCGTTCCTTATGAAAAGGGCTATTTTTACTTTCATTTGAATCCCCTGGTTTTCACGAATTACGAATTGCTCAGTGAACCCTGTCTGGACTATTGCGAAAAGGTTTTTTCGCATCTTCCGCATGAAAAAACATACTGGGACGAACACGACCGCATTCCGATGCAAACCCATGGCGACAAGAGCATGACCAAAGGGCCTTTGACTTATCTCCTCTCCCAGGCTCCGCTACGCTGGGCCTGGTATACTTTGTTGTCGCTTCTTCTTGCTTATTTTCTGTTTCGTGCAGCACGCCGTCAAAGGATCATACCTGTTGTTCTTCCAAACGAAAACACATCCCTTGAATTTGTGCAGACGGTAGGTTCGCTCTACTTCCAGCAAAATGACCATCAGAAACTGTGCTTGCAAAAAATGAAATTGTTCCTGCTGTATGTCCGGAGCAGATACTATCTTCAAACCAATCTTCTCGACGACCAACTGTTTAAGAAGATTTCAGTAAAATCGCAAATACCTCTTGAACATGTCATAAAAATCTTTTCTTTGTACAATGCCTATCAACATACTGTGGTGGAAGTGGATGCCGATGAACTCATCGCATTTCACAAAGCACTTGATTTCTTTTACAGAAATTGCAAGTGACGGGGAAAAAGATAATGAAATTCAAAACTGGAAACGAAATCGCTTTAAATAAATAAAATCTATGGAAGACAATCTGTTGCCAAATACACAAACTGTTGCACTTGAAACCATGAACGCATCGGTAGAAAAGGTAAAAGCAGAATTACGCAAGGTAATTATCGGCCAGGAAGAAATGATTGACCTCATGCTGGTGAGTCTTTTTGCCGGAGGACACGTTTTGCTTGAAGGCGTTCCGGGAATTGCCAAAACACTGACAGCCAAACTGCTTGCCAAATCCATTTCCGTAAACTTTTCCAGAATTCAGTTTACTCCCGATCTGATGCCCACGGATGTGACCGGCACAACGGTCTATAATTTAAAAACAGCCGAATTCAATTTCAACCGCGGCCCGATCTTTTCGAATATCGTTTTGATTGATGAAATCAACCGCTCACCGGCAAAGACCCAGGCAGCCCTTTTCGAGGTCATGGAAGAACGGCAGATTACCGTGGATGGCCGCACCCATTACCTTGACCCTCCTTTCTTTGTCATTGCCACACAAAACCCAGTCGAACAGGAAGGTACTTATAAACTTCCCGAAGCCCAGCTGGATCGTTTTCTTTTCCGCATCAAAATGAAATACCCAACTCTGGAGCAGGAAAAAATGATCTTGGATAAATTCAAGGACGATTTCCGGATGACGGCCACCGAAGACGTCAAATCCATTCTCTCTGCAAATGACATCCGGCTTTGCCGGGAAACCATCGAAAAGATTCACATCAAAAAGGAACTGATCGATTATATCGCCACTATCATTCACAACACGCGCAACAACGGTTCGCTTTTTCTGGGGGCTTCACCGCGCGCATCGCTTGCCATTATGCGCACCTCAAAAGCCATTGCGGCCATGAGCGGACGGGATTTTGTGACCCCTGAAGATATTCAGCACGTGGCTTATCCTGTACTCAATCACCGCATCATCCTGACACCCGAAAGGGAAATGGAAGGTGTTCAGCCCGAAGATGTCATCCGCGAAATCATTCAGGGCATAGAAGTGCCCAGGTAATACGGAATTGCTTTTTAAACAAATCAAACACCGTACACTGAAAAACAATCCGACCCCTTGAAATTGCGCTGGAACATATATCTCACCAACAGGTTCTTTTTCGTCTTCTCGGCGATTGTGCTTGCCTTTGGCCTGTGTTTCGCGTTCCCAAAATTATTGCCCGTTGTTCAGACCGCGCTCGTATCGGCCATCGCCGTAACACTGACAGACATCCTGCTTTTATTCCTGAAAAAATTCAATCTGAAAGCAAAACGGGTTCTTCCCAAAATGCTTTCCCTGGGCAGCGACAATCATATTCGTCTGGAGATTACCAATAATTTCGGAATGGATCTGAATCTGGTTGTTGTGGATGAGGTACCGGTTCAGTTCCAGCTGCGTAATTTTTTCATTCGGCTCAAACTCCATGCAGGCGACAAACGGGTGCTTGACTATACGCTTCGTCCGCTTACACGAGGGGAATATGTATTCAACAATGTCAATATATTCATCCGCACCTTTCTTGGTTTTGCAGAGCGCCGAAAAAGTATTGCCATTGCACAGACCGTTCCCGTCTACCCGTCGATTATTGAGATGAAAGCCTATGAACTGAAGGCCCTGAGCAGGATTTCGAATTTCCACGGAATCAAAAAACTCCGGCGTTTGGGACAGAGCTACGAATTCGAACAGATCAAAAATTATGTGATGGGTGATGATTACCGCAGCATCAACTGGAAAGCCACCAGCCGGAAAGCGGAACTCATGGTCAACCAGTTTGAGGAAGAAAAAGCACAGCAGATTTATTCGATTCTCGATGCGAGCCGGTCCATGCACATGCCCTTCAATGGACTCAGCCTGCTGGATTACTCGGTCAATACCGCGTTGGTGATTTCCAATATCGCGCTGAACAAACAGGACAAAACAGGTTTGCTTTCTTTTTCAGACCGGATAGATACGGTTATCCGCGCCGACAAAGGCAAGGGGCACCTGCGAAAGATTCTGGAAGGCCTATACAAACAGCAGGAGCGCAGCCTGGAAGCGAATTACGAATTGCTTTACCTGGCCATCCGCAATTCCATCCGGGGACGCAGTCTGCTGTTTCTGTATACCAATTTTGAAAGTTATTTTGCACTCGAGCGCGCCCTGCCCATTATCCGTCGCATCAACAAAATTCATTTGCTTGTGGTGGTCTTCTTCGAAAATTCTGAAGTGCTGGATTACAGCAATTCAGAAAGCCGCAATGTCGAAGAAATTTATCTGCACAGCATTGCCCAAAAATATGTTTCCGAAAAAAGACAAATCGTCAGCGAACTTCGTCAATACGGTATCCAGGCCATCCTCACCCGGCCAGAAGATCTTTCCATCAATACCGTGAATAAATATCTGGAACTGAAATCCAGAGGGATGATTTGAGCTGAAGGTCGTTCCACGCTACAGGTCATTCATCTTTTTTGCGTGAGGGAAGCCTTAAG
>PLXK01000196.1 GCA_003151415.1 Bacteroidota bacterium | reverse complement strand
AACCGAAAAAGAGCAATTTTTTCATATTGCTTCCTGTTTTTGTGATCTTCTGAGTCTCCACTTTGTTTGGTTTTGGTTAAACCCATCTTTTGCAGAAAATCATCATACAAAGTATGATGATCTCGTGAAAGGATGGAATTGCTTTAACGCTTCTAATCTGTATAGGTTACAATTTTGACAAAATTCTTAGAAAAATCTTACATCTTCCCAGCTTTCAGGCTTGGGGTTATGATCCAGTTTCTTGCAGGCGCCCATCATAATTTCATGGGAACCGCTGCTGTGATTTTTTATTTCTGAAGTAGTCACATCGTAGGAATATCCGATCTTCCAGGTGATAGCGGTAGGGCTATTGCCCATTGTTCTCTGGAACCCGAGCATAGGGGCGATGGCATCCTGCATCCGGTATGAAATCCCGAGCCAAAACATTTTGTTGTACAGTACATTCACATTAACGTCAAAAGTGGTCACTTTAGCATCCGACTTCACTAAAAGATTCGGACGAAGATCAAAACTGCTGGATCCCAGGGCAAAAGATGTTCCTGCTGTTACATAATAATGCCGCGCTACGTCAAATTTATAGGTTTGGGCACCCTTGCTGGTCAAACTTTCACTCGCATCGGGCAGGTGGGTTGAGGAAAGACCAAAATAAGTACCGTTGGCATGAACAAAATAGATCCCCAGTCCAAGGTCATAGTTTGTGCTTGAAAAGGATGCGGGAATAGCTGCATCGGTGATGTTGCCGGAACTGGTCGATGTCCCGTCAGGGGCGATCCAGCTTCCACTGATGGTCTTGCTTTGAATACCCAGTTCAAGACCAAAGCTGAGTTTCCCCAGACCGGACATAACCGGAATCATATAAGAACCTGCCAGCTTGGCACCAATTGTTTTATCAAAACCCAATTTATCGTAGTCCACCGACAGGCCCACTCCAAAACTCTTGGTCAGAGATGCATCCACACACAATACCCCTGTCTGAGGTGCACCGGGAAATCCGGTCCATTGGTTGCGTCCGATGAAATCGGCACAAATGGCTCCCGTTGTACCGGCGTAACCGGGGTTCGTGAACAACTTCGAAAACATAAACTGTGTGAACTGCGGATCCTGCTGAGCAAAACCGGCAACGCCACTGATTATAAGGGCCAGAGTAGTAAGACGTTTCTTCATAGTGAGTCTTATTGGTTTAAGATTCGGGTTGTTTTCACGACAGCAATAGTTTGCTAAAGTAGGGTTTTTTGAATTCAAAACAAATTTTTTTGGGCGCTATGTATTAAATCCGGGCAAATCAGCTTAATTTCAGAAAAGTCTGCCACCACCTGTCCGGCATCTCCTCTTTACAGGCCAGTTCATAATCGCTGTACGTGCAGGGGACCAGATGATGCCGTTCAAATTTAAGTCTTTGGTTTGGGGGGTAGGGTACTTCCATCCACCAGCGGTCGCTTCGTATGCTTTTAAAAAAGACAATTTCGTGTTTGTGGTCCTTCACAAAAACCCGGAATTTGGTGTAATCCGACTTCTCGGCAAAGGGGAAATCTTTTTTCCGGTTACAGAATCCGTCAATAAAATACCAGATCATCTGGGCCACCAGGTGGGCCGATTGTCTGTTTTTATCCAGGGCCGGGTTGAGTTCATAGATTCCAAAAGAACTCAGTTTATCGCTGATGCCTGCATAACGGGCAATCTGACAAGCTTCTTCGCCATAAAATCCGTTGGGCGTGGCATTCCCGCAACCCGGAGCGTCTGACTGCCGGATGGCCGAAAGATCAAAGTTCAGCACATCGGCATTGCGTATGACGGGTTCAATGTCCTCCATCTTGGCATGGGCCTGACCCAGGCGGTGCATGTCAAAATTCAGCTTATCCATCAGCTCCACCGAAGATTGCTCAACGAAATAAGTCTGGTAACCGATGTTGCTGAAATTAAAAAGAAAATTGGGCTGATGCAGAATGATCCGCCCCAGGTAAGACTGCGAATCCAGATCGCTCTCTGCCGTGCCAAGGTCAAAGGAGGGGTCGACAGAAACCATGTTGATGGTTTGTTCCATCTTTTCATAGGCCAGGTAATTGGCATAAGCCAGATCGTTGCTTCCTCCGAGGATAATGGGGATGATTCCACGCTTGAGCAACTCGGCCACAACCGCTGAAAGCGCGAAATAGGAATCTTCCACCGAATGCCCCTTGGCGATATTGCCAAGATCGGCCAGCTTCATGCCGTAACTTCCTTGATAAAGTTTGTAGAGATGGCTTCTCACGGCATCGGGAGCCATGCCGCAGCCCTGGTTATTCACCGCTCTTCTGTCTTCCTGTATACCGATTAATGCCAGCTGATGCCCGGAAAGATCAGGAAACCCTTCGGATGCCGTATGAATCGAAAAGACATGAAGCAATGCCGAGGGAGGCAGCTTATCCGTCTCCAGAATCTGGGAAATATTGACAGGTTGAAAAAAATCTGAAAGCTCCATGTGCATTTGATTTTGAGGACTGTTTCTTCCCGAATCTGAATCTATAGCGCAAAGATGCTAAAAAGATACAAGTTTTTTTATTTTTTTGTCCCTGCACGAAAAAGCCGGAAAATTCAATTCTTCCGGCCCATTCTGAAAATCGAAAAATGCGCAAACCTATTTTGTGGCTTTTGCCTTTTTTGCAGCAGCTTTTTTCACCGTTACTTTTTTGACCGCCGCTTTCTTCACCACGGGTTTCTTCACTGCCGGTTTCTTCACGGCCGTTTTTTTCGCTGCCGCTTTTTTTGNNTTTTGCTGCCTTCACGGGTACCTTTTTCTCCATGGCCGCTTTTACCTTGTTGCCATAACCAGCCTTATCGGCGATCTCCAGACAGTTTTCCAGTGTCAGGGAAGTGGGCTCGGTGCCTTTGGGTATTTTGAAATTGAGTTTCCCGATTCCGATATAAGCACCCCATCTTCCCTTGAGTACATGCACTTCCGGGTTTTCGGGGAAAGATTTGATGTATTTTTCAATATCGGCGATCCGCTTGAGTTCGATCAGCTCAATACAACGCTCTTTTGAAACTGTCATCGGATCGTCTTCCTTACGCAGGGAAATAAATTTGTTGTCGAATTTGATATAAGGTCCGAAACGGCCAATGGCAACAACCATATCCTTGTCTTCAAACTGACCGGCAACACGAGGCAGTTTGAAGAGTTCCAGCGCTTCTTCCAGAGTGATGGATTCAAGCAGCTGCCCCTTGCGCAGGCTGGCAAATTTCTTCACCTCCTCATCGCTTTCTCCAACCTGAGCCAACGGACCAAACCGCCCGATACGCACATAGATATTTTTTCCACTCACCGGATCTTTACCAAGCAGGCGTTCGCCCGAAGCACGTTCGGAGGTCTCCAGGGTCTTCACCACGCTTTTGTGGAATGGGCTGTAGAACTCTTTCAGCATGGCCTGCCAGCTGAGCTTGCCTTCGGCCACTGTATCAAACTCATCCTCCACCTTGGCTGTGAACTGATAATCCAGAATCGTCGGAAAATGAAGGATCAGAAAATCAGTGACAACCATACCGATATCGGTTGGAAACATCTTTGATTTTTCCGCGCCCGTACCCTCGGTCCGGATCTCTTCTTCAATTGAACTTCCCCTAAGGCTAAGCACCGAAAAATTTCTTTTCACTCCATCCCGGTCTTCCTTCACGACATAATCGCGTTTTTGAATGGTGCTGATTGTAGGGGCATAGGTTGAAGGGCGGCCAATACCCAGTTCTTCCAGTTTTTTAACCAGGCTGGCTTCGGTGAAACGGGCGGGATGGTGGGTGAACCGCTGGGTTGCCGTAATTTCATGCATGCCCAGAACTTCACCGTTTTTAAGCGGGGGAAGCATGCCTTCCTTTTCTTCGTCTGCTTCCGCAGTTTCATCATCCGATGATTCCATGTAAACTTTCAGGAAACCGTCGAATTTCAATACCTCTCCCTGGGCAACGAATCTTTCGGTGGCCTTGGAAACTTCAATTGTGGCCGTTGTTTTCTCGAGTTCGGCATCGGCCATCTGAGAAGCAATGGTGCGCTTCCAGATCAATTCGTAAAGACGCTGTTCATTCCGCTCCCCGGGAACATCCTGATTTTCGAGGTAGGAAGGACGGATGGCTTCGTGAGCCTCCTGGGCGCCTTTTGATTTTGTTTTGTACTTACGGATGTGAACGTATTTCTCCCCGTAATTTTTTGATATTTCCTGTTTGGCCTGTTCGATTGCGGTATCCGAAAGATTCACAGAATCGGTTCGCATATAGGTGATTTTACCGCTTTCATAAAGTCTTTGCGCCACCGTCATGGTCTGAGCTACAGAAAAGCCCAGTTTTCGGCTGGCCTCCTGCTGAAGTGTAGAGGTTGTAAAGGGTGCAGCGGGCGATTTCTTGGCTGGTTTTGTTTCCAGATTGACAATCGAAAAGGAAGAACCGATGCATTTCTGCAAAAATTCCCTTGCCTCTTCGTGTGACGTAAATCGTTTGTTGAGTTCGGCTTTGAGTTCTTTTCCGGACGAAGTAAATACTGCGGCTACTTTAAAAAAGATCACCGATTTGAAACTCTGCACTTCACGTTCGCGTTCGACAATGAGTCTGACGGCAACGGACTGGACTCTTCCAGCAGAAAGCGAAGGTTTTATTTTTTTCCAGAGAATCGGGGAAAGTTCAAAACCAACGAGTCGGTCCAGAATCCGTCTGGCCTGTTGTGCATCCACCAGATTCTTGTCGATGGTCCTGGGATGTTCTACCGCTTCTTGAATGGCTTTCTTGGTAATCTCGTGAAAAACAATGCGTTTGGTGCTTTTTATATCCAGCCCGAGCGCTTCGGCCAGGTGCCAGGAAATCGCTTCTCCTTCTCGGTCCTCATCCGTTGCAAGCCATACAGTTGAGGCTGACTTGGCAATTTTCCGGAGTTCGGCAACAACCTTTTCTTTGTCAGGGGAAATCTCATACGTGGGTGTGAAGTTGTTCTCCATATCAACGGCAATACCCTTTTTGGCCAGGTCGCGGATGTGTCCGAAACTGGATCTGACAATAAAGTCTTCTCCAAGAAACCCTTCAATGGTTTTGGCCTTTGCAGGGGACTCGACAATAACAAGATTTTTCGACATTGGGTGAGTTTAGATCTGATGTAAAACCAATAATCTTCCAAATTTCTGTCAGCTCTCCGGATGCTTGATTCTCCTCAGAACCGATTTTGGGACGCAAAGAAAAGCAAAGAAATTTGAAAATGCCAAACCAAAATCATCTGGTTTTCGCATACATATATTTCATATATGTATAATTTTTGAATGTTTGACAAATAACTGAAAATAAATTCATTTTACTGAAAATGACATTTTGTCAGACGGGCTTGATTTATTATCTTTGTGTCCTTAATTCACCGGCAGGCAATTGTTTTGGCCGGAGATTGCGAACCAATGGTTCCAGGCCGGAAGGGCTGATACCCAAAACCGGTGAAACCAGGAGGAATCATTAGAACAAGATGGAAAACAAAGTGATTGATGAAAAGCGGCAGGGGGAAGCACTGCATGTTGCACCGGGCAAAAGAAAACCGGGCAAAAAGATGTTCATAGAAAGTTACGGCTGCGCCATGAATTTTTCGGACAGCGAAATTGTCGCCTCCGTTCTCTCTGAAAAAGGATATACCACCACCGGCGATTATAAAGAAGCCGACCTGATTCTTATCAATACCTGTGCTATCAGGGACAATGCCGAACTTCGAGTCCGCAACCGCCTGAAAGAATTCAATTCCGTTAAAAGGAAAAACCCTTCTCTGATGGTGGGCGTTATGGGCTGTATGGCCGAACGTCTGAAGGCACAATTTCTGGAGGAAGAAAAGATAGTCGACATTGTTGTTGGACCGGATGCTTACCGGACTTTGCCGGATCTGATTGAAAGTGTTGAAGGCGGACAGAAAGCCGTCAACGTATTGCTTTCGCGCGATGAAACGTATGCCGACATCAACCCGGTCAGACTCGACAGCAATGGCGTCACTGCTTTTATCAGCATCACCCGGGGCTGTGACAACATGTGCGCATTCTGTGTGGTGCCCTTCACCCGCGGCCGGGAACGAAGCCGCGACCCGCTGAGCATTGTCAATGAAGCCAAATCGCTTTTCGGCCAGGGTTACAGAGAAGTCACTTTACTGGGTCAGAATGTGGATTCCTATCTGTGGACCGGAGGGGGATTAAAAAAAGACAATCCTTCGGCCGAGGAGTTGATAAACGCAACCACTTTTGCCCAGTTGCTCGAACAGGTTGCCCTTGTTGACCCATTGCTTCGCGTGCGTTTCAGCACTTCACACCCCAAAGACATGCTGGATGATGTAATCCACATCATGGCCAAATACGACAACATCTGCAATTACATCCATCTGCCGGTTCAAAGCGGGAACTCAAACGTACTGGAAAGAATGAACCGGGGCTACAGCCGCGAATGGTATATGGAACGCATCCGGTCGATCAGGCAGATACTTCCAGACTGTGCCATATCCACAGATATCATAACCGGCTTTTGCGGCGAAACAGAACAAGAACATCTCGACACCGTTTCGCTCATGGAATGGGTGGGGTACGATTTTGCCTATATGTTTGCTTACAGCGAACGGCCCAAAACTCTGGCTGAACGCAAGTTCAAAGACGATGTGCCCGAACTTGAAAAGAAACGACGGCTCACAGACATTGTAGCCCTGCAGCAAAAACTATCCGGTGAATGCACCCGCGCCGGTGTCGGCAAAATTCACCGCGTTCTGGTAGAAAGGGTCTCAAAAAAATCGGAAGACATGCTTTCGGGCAGAAACTCGCAGAATACCGTTGTCGTATTTCCCAAAGAACATTACAAAAAAGGAGATTACGTAAACGTTTTGGCCGAAACATGCACGGTGGCAACATTGATTGGAAAAGCTGTTTAATCGGCCTTTCAAAACCAAATATTTGATTTGTTATACGAATGACTATCCAGGAAATAAAGCAGCGTTTTGGAATTATCGGCTCTTCTTTTGCCCTTGAGCGCGCTATTGATATTGCCATGCAGGTGGCACCGACTGATCTGAACGTACTCATCACCGGTGAAAGCGGAACGGGAAAGGAAGTCTTTCCGCAGATCATTCACCAGATGAGCGCCAGAAAACACGGAGTGTACATTGCCGTCAACTGCGGCGCCATTCCCGAAGGCACCATCGACTCTGAACTTTTCGGACATGAAAAAGGATCGTTTACCGGAGCACACGAAGCCCGCAAAGGTTATTTTGAAGGGGCAAACGGGGGAACCATTTTTCTGGATGAGGTTGCAGAAATGCCCATTGCAACGCAGGCCCGTCTGCTTCGTGTGCTTGAATCGGGAGAGTTTCTCAAAGTTGGATCATCAAAGGTGCTGAAAACAGATGTTCGCGTGGTGGCAGCTACCAATGTAAATATCCAGCAGGCCATTGAAAAAGGGAAATTCCGGGAAGACCTTTATTACCGCCTCAATACCGTACCCATTCTCGTTCCTCCCCTGCGCGACCGCAAACCGGATATTCATCTGCTCTTTCGCAAGTTCGCCACCGACTTTGCAGCCAAATACAGGATGCCGGTCATTAAACTCGACCAGGAAGCGGAGGGTATTCTGATGAATTATTACTGGAAAGGCAATGTCCGCCAGCTGAAAAACATAACCGAACAAATATCCGTAATCGAAAAATCGCGCGACATCAACGCAGAGACATTGATCAAATACCTGCCCGAGCACAAAACGAGCAGCTTGCCGATGATCATCAAAGGGGAAACACAATCCAATGAATTTTCTGAAAGGGATATTCTATACAAAATCCTTTTTGACATGAAAAAGGACCTTACCGATCTCAAGAAAGTGGTCATCGACTTGCTGGAAAACCAGGGGGAAAATACCCTCGGCTTTCATCCTGAAAATGAAAATATCATCAAAAAAATAGTTCAGGAAATCGGTTCTGAAAAAAGCCCCATCCGGCTGGATTATGAACAAACCAATCTGCCGTCAAATACGCAGCCGAATCTGCCGGCTGTCCAGATGAACAAAGATATTTCCCCGGAAGTGCAAAAACACACGGCAGCCGAGGAACCCTCTCTTTCCTTGCATGAAATCGAACAGGAAATGATCCGCAAGGCCCTTGTGAAACATGAAGGGAAAAGAAAAAACGCCGCGAAGGAATTGGGCATCTCTGAACGGACGCTTTACCGCAAACTCAACGAATACGGAATCGAAGAAAAGAAATGAAAAACCCCATCCTGATTTGTTTTATCCTGTTGGCATTTCTTTTGCCGGCCTGTAAAGTAAGGCTGTCCATGAGCGGGGTTGATCTGGGTGCTGCAAAAACGGTTTCTGTGAATTATTTTCAGAACAATGCATCCTTGTCAAAACCCACTTACAGCGCCACACTCACGGAATCATTGAAAGATGCGCTGACATCCCAGTCTCCCCTTACCCTGGCTAATCATGGCGCCGATCTTCAGTTCGAAGGATCTGTGACTGCTTATGCCGTAACTCCCATAGCCATTTCAAGCGGAACCGATCAGGCTGCGCTCAACCGTTTGACCATTACGGTCAGCGTCAAGTTCACGAATAACAAGGATGAAAAAAAGAATTTTGAATCGAGCTTTACCCGATATGCCGATTTCCCCAGCACCACCAATCTGAATGCTGCCGAGGATGGACTTATCAAGACAATCAACGATCAACTGGTACAGGACATTTTCAATAAAGCATTGATAAACTGGTAATCATGAACAAATCACAGTTTACGGACTTCATGAAATCGCCTGCGGTACTGCCGCCTGAAAGCATTGTGCTTTTGGGAAAGGTATTGAAAGAATTCCCTTATTGTCAGACGGCCCAATTGCTCTATGCCAAGAGCCTGCATCTGCAAAACAGTGTTCATTATAACAATCAGTTGAAAATTGCAGCGGCCTACGCAACCGACAGAAGTCTTCTTTACAGTCTGATCCACCCTCCTTCCCCGTTGAGAGTGGTCAGCCGGAATGATGAACAGATTGTTGCTGAACTAAAAACACCCTTGCCTCTGCCTGTTGAGGAACCGGCAGCAGTGGAGACGGCAACGCGTACTCCAAGCCCTATAGAGGTTCTTGAAGCGCGGCTTCGGGAGCTGGAGGATTTGAGAAAGAAAACCGAAAACGAGCCGCCTTCAGAAACAAGTGCTCCCGAAATAGAAAAGGGCATCCTTCCTGAGGAAATCAAATCAAAAACACTGAACCACCAGGGGCCCCAGATCCGGAAAGCAAGCGCTGTTCCCGAACCGGAAAACCTGACAGAACCTATCAATACAGACGACACCCGGAGAACGGCCGAAGATCTGGAAACGTTGAAAGGCACCTACATTTTCACGGCCATTGACGCATCGATCCAGATCGAAATCGAAACGGCCACTCCCCTGCCCCTGGACGAATTGAAAACGGAAGAAGAGGAGACCGCAAGCGGGGAGCTCAGCTTTTCGGACTGGATTAAAAAATCCGGAAAGCACGGCATCAGTCCTGCAGACCCTGTATCCGACAAACAAAACGAAGAAAAAAAGCAAAAGGAAACCGAGCTTATTGAAAAATTCATCAAGGAAGAACCCCGGATTTCAAAGCCAAAGAAAGAGTTTTTTAGTCCCGTCAACGCCGCCAGACAAAGTGTGGTTGAAGATCTGGATTTCGTCACCGAAACCCTAGCCGGGATTTATGCCAAACAGGGCAATACATCCAAAGCGATCCGGGCGTATCAAACTTTAAGTTTGAGATATCCGGAAAAAAAGCTTTACTTTGCGTCCCTCATTGAAAAACTGGAGAGCGGGGCCTGATTGATTTCGATGAAAAACCGAAAAAATTAAAGAACAGAATCATTAAAAAAGACCCTTTAAAATGACAACCGTAATCACCGTATTCATTATCCTCGTTTGCCTTCTGCTCATTCTCGTTGTGCTTATCCAGAACTCCAAGGGAGGAGGCCTTTCTTCACAGTTTGCCGGTTCAAACCAGATCATGGGTGTAAGAAGAACTGCCGACTTTCTTGAGAAAGCAACATATACGCTGGCAATCCTGTTGCTCGTTTTGAGCCTGCTTTCTTCTGCCAATATCAGCAAAGCGGGAACAACCACCGAAACACCGGTCAACGGCACCTCTGAAACAAAATCAAAGGCTCAGGAATACAACATGCCTGCCGGAGTCAAACACGATCTTGTACCGAAATCAAATCAAAATTCTGCTCCCGTTGGAAATCAGACACCTCCAAAGAAGGTAAAATAAATGTTAATATGTTGAAGTTAGTTCGTCAACATGATCTTCTATTTCACCATATTTTTTAATCAGGGTGCTTCTTGCACCCTTTTTCTATATAGCCTTTTGCATACTCCTTATGGGGCGCAAATAGCTGACTATCAAAACAGACGGCGGCTTTCAGATTGCATCATCTGAAAAGTCAGCGGCTCAAGAGGGTCATTGGAATGCCAAAGGTCCCTTCCCCTCAACCCCTCAACACTTCATTAAGTTCGTGTCAGGATGTCACCTGCATTCTGACATTTCTTTTTTCGGACAAGATTCAACTGTAATATTGTCCCAAATAGCCCGCCTGACCTGTTTTGGCATGGAAAATGACCGGGAGTCATCGCTATTCAATTTAACCTATAAAATACAAACAACATGTCAAAAGTCAGTATCAAACCTATTGCCGGCACTCAGAACAGAGTTGTCGTTGAAGCTGCAGCCGCTGAAGAAAAGACCGCAGGAGGTCTTATCATTCCGGATACTGCCAAAGAAAAGCCTCAGAAAGGGAAAGTAATCTCTATCTCCGAAGTGGATGAAAAAGGAAACAAACCGGCCGTTAAAGTGGGCGATGTTGTTCTCTATGGTAAATACGCCGGCACTGAAGTGACTCTGGGCGGCAAAGAATACCTCATCATGCGCGAGAGTGATATTTTTGCAGTCATCTAAATTCAACACGATCAAATTCCGGACTGTCTGTTGAAAAACAACAGCGGGTCTATCAATTCAAAATCCACAAAAAAATAAAAAATGGCTAAAGACATTATGTTCAACCTCGAAGCCCGCGACCTTTTGAAAAAAGGCGTGGATGCTTTGGCAAATGCAGTAAAAGTTACACTCGGACCGAAAGGCCGCAATGTAATTATCGACAAAAAATTCGGTGCACCTACAATCACCAAAGACGGTGTGACTGTCGCCAAGGAAATCGAACTCAAACACCCCATTGAAAATATGGGAGCTCAAATGCTTAAGGAAGTAGCTTCCAAAACTGCTGATATTGCAGGTGATGGAACCACCACGGCTACCGTTCTTGCACAGGCCATTGTAACCGGCGGACTGAAAAACGTAGCTGCAGGTGCCAATCCGATGGACCTTAAACGCGGTATCGACAAGGCAGTGAAGGCTGTTGTTGAAGACCTGAAAAAACAATCCAAAAAAGTAGGTGAAGACAGCGACAAAATCGAGCAGGTTGCCACCATCTCCGCAAACAACGACAAGAGCATCGGCAAACTCATTGCTGACGCCATGGCGAAAGTGAAAAAAGAAGGCGTCATCACCGTTGAAGAAGCCAAAGGAACCGAGACAGAAGTGAAAATCGTGGAAGGTATGCAATTCGACCGCGGTTATATTTCTCCTTATTTCGTGACCGATGCAGACAAAATGGAAGCGACTTTCGAAAATCCACATATCCTGATTTACGACAAGAAGATTTCGAACATGAAGGAACTTCTTCCTGTTCTGGAAAAAGCCGTTCAAACCGGAAAACCGATTGTGATCATTGCTGAAGACATCGACGGAGAAGCTCTGGCAACTCTGGTCGTAAACAGACTTCGCGGATCACTCAAGATAGCTGCAGTGAAAGCTCCAGGCTTTGGCGACAGAAGAAAAGCCATGCTTGAAGATATCGCTATCCTCACTGGTGGAACGCTCATCTCTGAAGAAAGAGGTTTCAAACTTGAAAATGCTGACTTATCATACCTGGGAACAGCTTCCAAAGTTACAATTGACAAAGACAACACAACGATTGTAGGCGGTGCCGGAAAGAAAGCCGACATCACTGCCCGCGTTAACAACATCAAAGCTCAGATCGAAACAACAACTTCCGATTACGACAAAGAAAAACTTCAGGAACGTCTTGCCAAGCTGGCCGGCGGTGTTGCAGTTCTTTATATCGGTGCTGCCACTGAAGTGGAAATGAAAGAGAAAAAGGACCGTGTGGACGATGCACTGCATGCTACACGTGCCGCAGTTGAAGAAGGTATCATCCCGGGNNAAAAGAAAGACCGTGTTGACGACGCATTGCATGCTACTCGTGCCGCTGTTGAAGAAGGCATCATCCCAGGCGGTGGAACGGCTTATATCCGCGCCGTCGAATCGCTCGAAAAGTTGAAAGGCGACAACGAAGATGAAAACACGGGTATCGCCATCGTCAAACGGGCTATCGAAGAACCCCTTCGTCAGATCGTTGCCAATGCCGGTGGTGAAGGTTCTATCATCGTTCAGAAAGTTCGTGATGGTAAAGGTGACTTCGGTTACAATGCCCACACCGAGAAATTCGAAAAATTGTATGATGCAGGTGTCATCGATCCTACAAAAGTAGCTCGTGTTGCCCTCGAAAATGCAGCTTCGATTGCCGGTATGCTTCTCACCACAGAATGTGTGATCAGCGACATCAAGGAAGACAAACCCGCCATGCCACAAATGCCAGGCGGAATGGGCGGAGGAATGGATTACTAATCCGACATCAACAACCTATATCTAAAAAAGGACCGGAGCAATCTGGTCCTTTTTTCATGGAACGCAACTTCCCAAAATGTTTTCTTTGCTCTCTGCGTTTGTTTGAGGGCATTTTATTTTTCATTTTTGTTGTACCGGGAGGGCGTATAATCTGCCGGCAATTGAATTCTAGTTATGAATACAGAAGATATCCTCAACAAAGTAAAAACAATCATCACATCTGTTGCCAATGTACAAACAGGCGTATCCATCCGGGGAAATCAAAAACTCCTGGATTACCTTCCCACTGATACTTATATAGATTCTCTGGCCGTACAGGTCAAGAAGACATTTCCGAAAGTGGATTCTACGGATTTGGTCAACGCAATAAACAAAAACAGCATTGTCACAATTTTCGATCTTGTCCAAACCATCAAACAGGCATAGCCGGTTGTTTGTTTTGTTGTTTGTTTTGTTGTTTGTTTTGTTGTTTGTTTTGTTTTTTGTTGGAGTTCTGACCGGATTCTCTGTCGCTTATGCTCAAGATGTAAATTTCAGTGTTGGACCGTGCTATAGTTTCCTCAAGGACACCACTGCCGGTATGAGTGCCTCTTTTCTGTACAACCGCTCCTTGGCGAGCGATGACCCTTTGCAGGTCATCCATTTGTGGCATTTCAACAACACGACTTTTAAACTAAAACCATCAGCTGAGGCCAACATCGGCTCATCGGCCGAAACCTCATCAAACAACATTCTTCTTGATATCGGGTTGACGGGTTCAAACAGCATACGACCGGGCATGATCCTGGATTACAGCTTCAAACCAACAGCAACCGCCGATAAGAATATAAAGACGGGCCTCGGTTATGCTTCGGCAACAGCCGGACTCAGTTACATGAAATATGGAAAACGGCTTTTTCTTTTTACAGTCCACCTCGGTCTTGATGAAGGCTTCCGATTGCAAAACAAAATCAGTCACTCCAATTTTTACAGATATACCGCTGAAACAAGCCTGAAATTTGATTTCTGCACGGTCAAACCCAAAGAGGAGTGTCCCTGCCTGGATTCGGTCGCAAGTGCCCTCTCAGATACCATCGCTTCCATTTCCAGGCGAATGAAATGCGATTGTGCAGAAAAAACAATTACAATCACTGAGCCCCTAAATGAATCCTTTAAACGTTTCAGCATCACCGCAACGTACAAGGCTTATGAAATTCAAAATGATGAAGCGGTTATTTCCAATGGGTATCAATTCTATTTTTGTGCAGATGTCAGCTGGAAGTTCAAAAAAAATCAAAGTATTGGATTGGACTACCAGACGGGGCGCGATCAGCCGCTGTACAAAGAATTGAATGTTCTTTCAATAAAGTACAGCTTTCATACGAAATAGGACTGGAAGCTGAGAATTAAAACCTTCATAAGTGATAAATGTCATCCCCGGTTAAACAATAATTTCCGGTACAGCCCAAAAATGCCTCGTATCTTTGAATTGAGAATAAACCGCATCCCTCATTTAATCCGAAAGAAGATGATTCAGACAATCCGAAAAATGTTGGGTCTGGGACCCAAAGCAGATCTCAAAGCATTGATTGCACAAGGAGCCATAATCGTTGATGTCCGTTCCAAAGGGGAATATTCGGGAGGTCACGTTAAAGGATCATTGAATATATCGCTTGACGAACTGGGGAACAATCTCCAGAAACTAAAGAACAAAGAACAACCCATTATCACCTGCTGTGCTTCGGGAATACGGAGCGCTTCTGCAAAAAGTATCCTCAAGGGTAAAGGATATCTGCACGTTCACAATGGCGGATCCTGGTATAAAGTTCAACAATACATTTAAGGGAATCTTGATGGATATGGATTGGAAACAAAGGATTACAAGGGGCTGGACTCTCTTCAGGATCATCCGATTTGCCTTGTCTGTATTCATTTTGATTCAGGCATGGAAAAGCTCGGATTGGTTCATCGGATTGATTGGAAGTGTGTTGTTGTTTCAGTCTCTATGGAACCCAGGCTGTTGTGGAATTGCAGGCTGTGAGACGAAGCCCCTTCCAAATGAAAAAGCATTGCCTGACAACAAAAGTCTTGGCACAGGATTTGAAGAAATCAAATAAAGACAATGTCATGACATTTTCAGAAATCATTCATTCTGACAAACCCGTTCTTGTAGACTTTTCCGCCGAATGGTGCGGGCCATGTAAAATGATGGCGCCCATTCTAAGCCAGCTGAAAAGCATTATTGGAGAAAAGGCAACCATTCTCAAAGTGGACGTTGACAAAAACCCGTCAGCTGCAAGTGCCTACCGCGTTCAGGGAGTACCGACATTGATTATTTTCAAAAACGGCGAAGTGAAATGGCGCCAGTCGGGTGTGATACCTGTAGATCAATTGAAAAAAATCATTGACCAACACCTGTAAGTCAGGCAGCTGAACCGAAATGCCCTTATCGAATATATTTGCCCAAAGATGAAATTTTGTTGGCAACTTCGTAACGGCAAATAAAGCAAGATGGAAAAGTCAGAACATAAGATTGTTTATTTACCCCTTGAAAACGTCGAGAGCGAACATTGTGCACTGATTATCGATAAGGGACTTGACAAAGTGGAAGGGCTTGCCCAACACAAAGTTGAACTAAACAATAACCGTGTCTTGATTGAAGGGGACAATATTAACGGGCTCATCAAAAAAAGCACGAAGCAAATCCGCGATTTGGGCTACAAGGTAACTGCGGTAAAAAAAAATTATCCGGTGCTCAATTTGTCGTGCGCCTCCTGCGCCAGCAGCTCACAAACCATATTGGAAAATCAACCCGGGGTCCTGTCGGCATCGGTAAATTACGCAAATGCCACAGCAATCCTCGAATTCATTCCCACAATTACCGATGCCCATAAACTCAAGAGCGCATTGCAGACTGTAGGCTATGATCTGATGATAAATGACAGCGAAGACGCTCAAAATTCACTGGAAGAAATAACCCGCCAAAAA
The DNA here is from genome assembly GCA_003151415.1 of Bacteroidota bacterium. Lineage (GTDB taxonomy): Bacteria > Bacteroidota > Bacteroidia > Palsa-965 > Palsa-965 > Palsa-965. Next base: position 16,745 of record PLXK01000196.1, on the reverse strand, counting down.
TTCAATTCTTTAAAAGTCAGAACCCTGTCGGCAGTTGTTATTTCAATACCCTTACTCGTTATCGCCATGACACCCGGCCTTATGGATATGCCATATGCGAACTACATCCTGTGGGCCCTGGCAACACCTGTAGTGATTGGTTTTGGGAAACAATTTTTCATTGGGGCCTACAAACAGGCGCTTAATCGGTCTGCCAACATGGATACGCTTGTGGCGATGAGCACCGGGGTAGCGTATTTGTTCAGTGTATTCAACACCGTTTACCCGCAATACTGGCACAGCAAAGGGCTTCATGCACAAGTCTATTTTGAGACTTCAGCTATTGTCATTGCATTCATTCTTTTGGGTAAGTTTCTGGAAGAAAAGGCGAAAGGCAACACCTCCTCTGCACTTAAGAAATTGATCGGTCTTCAACCAAAGACAGTTACGGTTATTCATGAAGGCGGCCATCAAATGGAAATGCCCATAGCAAATATTCAAGTGGGTGATACTATCCTGGTTAAACCTGGGGAGAAAATTGCAGTGGATGGAATGGTTACACTTGGCAATTCGTTTGTGGACGAGAGTACAATCAGTGGCGAGCCCGTTGCCGTTGAAAAAAGGCCCGACAAGCAGGTATTTGCCGGAACACTCAATCAAAAAGGCAGTTTTCAGTTCAAGGCTCAAAAAGTAGGAGGCGACACCCTTTTGGCTCAAATTATAAAAACGGTTCAAATTGCTCAGGGAAGCAAGGCGCCTGTACAAAAATTGGTTGATAAGATTGCCGGTATTTTTGTTCCTGTTGTCATCGGCCTGGCGTTGTTAAGTCTGGGAATCTGGATAATTCTTGGAGGGGCCAACGGGTTTACACACGGCTTGTTGGCCATGGTTACTGTACTGGTCATTGCCTGTCCTTGTGCTTTGGGTCTTGCAACTCCAACTGCCATTATGGTTGGTGTTGGCAAGGGCGCCGAACAGGGTATTTTGATTAAGGATGCCGAAAGTCTGGAAAAAGCCAGACATATTACGGCAATCGTGTTTGACAAAACAGGAACGATTACGGAGGGAAAACCCTCGCTTACCGGCATGAAATGGTTTGTTCCGGAAACGGAAGAACTCAAGAATGTTTTATACAGCATTGAAAAATCTTCGGAACACCCCCTGGCCGATGCCATTGTGAATCATTTGGGAAACAAACGCAACTATTTATCTGCTGTTTCCATAGAGAGCATCAGCGGCAAAGGGATACAAGGTGTTTACAAAACATCAAAATATACAATCGGAAATGAAAGCCTGCTCAAAGAAAACAATGTCCAGCCCGATTCGGTTGCCAGAGCATGGATCGGTGAGCAATTGAAAAAAGCCAATACGGTGGTTCTCTTCAGCGATGAAACAAAACTCCTTGCCGGTATGGCAATTACCGATAAAATAAGAAACACTTCAATTGAAGCCATTCAGCAATTGCGGCACCAGGGCATTGAAACATTTATGCTAACAGGTGACAATGAACAAACGGCAGAAGCAGTGGCTGCATTGGCAGACATAGCACACTACAAAGCCGGAGTTTTACCTGCACAAAAACATGAGTTCATTAAAGAGCTGCAGGATCAGGGCAAAATTGTGGCCATGGTTGGCGACGGCATTAACGACAGCAGCGCTCTTGCACAGGCAGATGTGAGTATAGCTATGGGCAAAGGCAGTGACATAGCCGTCGATGTTTCCAAAATGACCATTCTTTCAAACGACCTGACTAAAATCCCAAAAGCCATTGAGCTTTCAAAACAAACAGTAAAGACTATCCGGCAAAACCTGTTTTGGGCATTTATTTATAACCTAATTGGAATCCCCATAGCGGCAGGCATAATGTATCCGATGAATGGATTTTTGTTGAATCCAATGATTGCCGGCGCTGCCATGGCCCTGAGCAGCGTAAGCGTTGTATCAAACAGCTTACGTTTAAAAATGAAACCTTTCTGATAAAAAAACCAATGAAAACAATCCAATTCAAAACAAACATCAATTGCGGCTCCTGCCTGTCTAAAGTAAGCCCATTCCTGAATGAAGAAAAAGAAATTAAAAAATGGGAAGTAAACTTATCTGTTCCCGATAAGGTATTAACTGCTGAAATTGCAGACTCTGATTCAGGAAAGGTAATTGCTGCCGTAAAAAAAGCAGGGTTCCAGATTGAAAAGATGAATTGACGCGCCAAACCTCTCGAAACAATCTGTTTCGTAAATTCGTTGGCAAATAGCCAAGAAAATGAAAAACCTGTTTAATCAAAACGATGCCAATGACATCATTGCCCGTATCGATCGTCTTAAACCTACGACTCAAAAGCTTTGGGGAGAAATGTCTGTTGATCAAATGTTCGCACACTGTGCAGCCTCATTCAAAATGGCTTCCGGAGAAAAGCGTTTACCACGGCCTTTTTTTGCCGGGATCCTGGGGGCACTTCTGAAAAAAGTTTATTCCAATGAACATCCTTTTCGAAAAAACTCTCCAACAGCCCCCTTTTTGAAAATAGAAGGCAACAGGGATTTTGAACTGGAAAAGCAACAACTAAAAGAGGCCATTCGGAAATTTCAGACAGGAGGTGAAGCCCAATGCACCACATATCCACACCCCTTCTTTGGCAAGCTCCGGCCAGCGGAATGGAGCATTGGCATGCACAAACACCTTGACCATCATTTGAGGCAATTCGGGGTTTAATCCAGATCGGTTTGATTTCAGAATCGGGAAACTGCGCATCTTGAAATGGGATGCAGCCAGGCTGGTCAATTTGAATCACTGAATCAGCTCATTCAGTTTATCTCAACAAAAAAACAGGTTTCGGTCCCTTCCTTAAAAGCAACACCCATTATCCTTGTCTGTGACAAATGAAAAAATCGGGTTGGAAAAACCATTTGCTTCTTCAACTTGCTGTCAAACAAAATCTTTTTCGTTTCTTTCCCGCTGGAATCAATATCCAGGCAAACAATTATCCCCCCCGCCCCATCCGTAAAATGCGCGGGAGCTTGATTGGAGCGCAGTTTTACATTCTTTGGATTGTCCATATAAAAAAGAACAGGATCATTTCCACTCCTTATCAGGTCAAAGGACATTTCACCCGGCTTTTCATTTCCGGACTGGCTTTTCAGAATCTTTTTGAATCCTGTCATGCTCCCCGCCGAATCAATAGTGATCATTACTATATTCCTGAAATGATAAATACGTTCGCTTTCCGGTTTTCCCTTCTTGCCGGAAATCAGAGTTTCTGTTATGGCTTGCTCCTCCGCTGTAATGGTCATACTGCCGTTGGCATGAAACCAAAGATCTTTGAGATGCACAATTGTTTTAACCGACTCAGGCTGCTTGACGTTCGCTTTCGTAGCTGAAGGGTTGCGCACCACTTTGTTTGCTCCGGTTTGTTCGGAAGGGAATCTATAACTGCCCTTTCGGTAAGACCTGAAAACGTTTTCTTTTAAGTCGAGCTTAGCCAGATAAATGCCCTCTTCCAAGCCTCTTTCTTGTTGAGAATAGATTCCGGCACAAACAATCTCTTTATTGATATTTTTATAAATACCCATACTCATCATACTTTTGCCCTCACAAGGTATCTGTAAAATGTTCGGCTTTCTATTGTCTCCGGAGAAACGCAAAACCTCAAAATGTTGTTTCCCTTCCACGCTTGGCGTTGACTGCGGGCTGTCAAACACTTTCACCAGAAAGCAGGGTTCATCATCTGGCCCAAGCTGATAGTCTACAATCTGCATCAATTCCCTGGCATAAGGCATTGTATACGTCCCCCCTTTGACGGCTTGAAGGTTTTCATCAAATATGCTCAGGCCAAAAGTCTCCGGCAACTTGTCACCGTCCGCCGCATTGGACTTCAATGTGTATTTGATTGTAAATCGGGTTGTATCCTGAGACAATGCAAATTGGTATTTCCGGGCCTTATAGCCATCCATTTGAGTGAATGTGATTCTGGGGTCAGTGTTCAAGAATGGCTTTTCAGATGCAGAAATTTTATCCTGAAACTGAATCAGGACTTTTTGTTCGGAAAACGCCAAATGTTCAAAATCAAATTCCCTTGCGTAAATCCTTTCCACAGCGCTTTCCTTTTCCCAGTTGGAATAAACCCAGAATGACCTACCTTTCAAGGTAACGAACACCTCGCTTGTCGTTGCAGCGGGAAGCATATCGAGACTCACAGTGGTTACAGCCGGCGTTTTATATTTGCCTTCATGTCGCTTCAGAACAAAGGCTTTCATTTCTCTGTTAAATATCTCCACAACACCTTTATTGGGGCTTCCCACAAGAGCCAATGAAACATAGTGATTCGGAATTTTAAAAGTATCTCCCCAGGTAAAATTTATTTTTAAATCCGTTTGAGGCTTAACGCTTTTCAAATACGAAGTCCCTGCACCGCCTTTTTTTTGGGCAGAGGCGGTCAATCCAAAGCAGACCAAAATCAAAGCGAATATGTTACTCCTCATGGTATTCCATTCATTCAGGCAATGTGCTGCCTGACCGATTCGGATTAATGTAACAAGGGGCAAAAGAGTAAACTGACAAGGGCATTATTCATTGAAATGGGAGCTCGGCTGCATAGCTCTGTTTTCCAGATTACGGATTCATCCGGTTAAAATATTCGGTTGTCATTTCATTATTGGCTTTTGCTCTTGCCTCGCTTGTGCCAAAAGTCAATTCTGTTTTCCCTTCTTTCATTTGCAGGAATACCGACTCGACAAATTCACTGACAGCAGGATGCCCGTCGTGCAGGCCAATTGCGCCAAGATCGGTGTTCAGCGCAGGCGGTATCATCTCAATTACTTCAATGTTTCTGGATTTCAGGCTGTGACGCAAAGAAAGTGTGAAGGAGCGCATAAATGCCTTAGTAGCACAATAAACAGGAACTTTGGAAAGGGGAATAAACGCCAGGCCGGAAGTGACGTTGATAACGGTGTTTAATGATTTCAAGTTCAAAAACAATGTTGTCAAATGAATGGGCGCTACAATATTTGTAGCCATTTCTTCATTTGCCTTTTGATAAAAGCCGCTGTCTGAAATGTCCATCCATTTCTGAATGCCCGCATTGTTTACAAGCACATTCAGATCGCTGTGCTTCTCTGCAACCCACTTGTATAGCTCAATCCGATCAGCTTCAACCGACAAATCGCAAACTCTGGTAATCACAGAAGGAAACCTTTCTGCTACTTCTTTAAGCGAGGTCTCCCGTCTTCCGCAAATGATAACTGTATTGTTCTCCTGTACAAACCTTTCAGTGAGTCCAAGGCCAATGCCACTTGCACCACCGGTAATCAGAATTTTGTTGTTTCGCGGTTTCATCTTTTATTCTTGAAGACCAAAGGTAAATGATAAATGCAGCTTTCCTTGCATAAAGTCTTCGAATAATAAAGGGCAACATCAATTCATCTTCCACCGCTTCAATGTTGGAATGTATTTGCGGGTTTGTTCGATCAGATTTTCAGGCATTTGCATTTGCCGCATGGCTTCTGCACTTTTTTCAATAACCTGTTCCATTGTAGCCCCGCCGTCGGTAAACTTTCCAGCCTGATAACAATAATGACAGTATTCTTTGCTTTGACTTCCGTCTTTTTCGGTTCCGAAATCTTCTTTCTTTGTCATTGGCATTGAGCAACTTTGGCAAATTACGCCTTGTGGTGTTCTTGTTTCCATGAGATTTTTTTGAAAATGAGTTCTGTTTCGAACCAAAAGTAAGCAGGAGACAATTCAGAATATATGATGGCAAACAGCATCGGCCATGCCAATTGTCATCAATCCCTGAATCCAGAGATTTGCCTTTCCTGGTTAAGCTTTACCCGCAAATGACCATCCTCCTTCCAAAACCAATTAAAAAAACGTGCAGTTGTTATTTACCCAGGTAGATACAGCCTCCCTATTTCATCATACGATCCTGTTGATACAAACTGCTTTTTATCCCTTCTGATCAATAGATACCTCTTCCTGAACGAAAAGAAACCGATAAAAACCTGGCCCGGACTAGATTTGCCCTGTTGTTAAGCCTTAATCCAAAACATCAGCAGGAAAGTTTCTGAAAACCATGCTCCGGAAGTTTAAAGCCGGTTTCCGATTCAAACAGAAAGCCCTTGATACTTGTTTTTTTGCGTTTGCTTCCTTACTTAAAACTCCAGATCATGAACAGGATCAAAGAAATATTGAACGAACAAGGCAGAAGCCAGACATGGCTTGCCAAACAAATTAACCGAAGCTATGCGACAACGACCAATTATTGCAACAACAAATCCCAGCCAAGCATTTCGATTTTACGAAAAGCCGCCGAGGCATTGGAAGTAGATGTCAAGGAGTTGCTTGTCACAACAAAGAAATTCGGTGCAAGCATCGAATTCTTGCTTCTCAATTTTCTTCGCAGAAAGAAAAAGAAATGATTTCCTGGACTGAATGTCTTGGGACTTCAGAACAGGATTCTCATTCCTCAATGCCGGCGAATAAATAATCAGAGATAATCTTACCTTTGGCAAAATCAAAGTTTTGAGCAGACTGACACGTATTGGTTTCTGGGGATTGGCGATTCTCGCCCTGATCTCAGCAATTGTAGTAGTTTTCGGGGGAGAGCTTGCCTACACGGCACCCTTTGCTATTCCCCTGAGTGTCATCATCCTCATCGGATACAGCAACCGAAAGCCCAGATCTTGATTTTTATCCTTCCTTTGACCCTTTTTCCTGGATTTCTTGCCTTTCCACTTGTTTATCCCCAATTATAACCTACATTTCTATATTATTGTGCAGGTTCCAGAACCCAGAAAGAATGACTGATTTAATTTCAAATCCAGGTTTTCCAATGGTTCTCACATTTTATGCCATTGCTCAATTTGAATATATAATACTGATTATCATACATTTACCTTCATTTCTGAAATAATTTAGACATTCATTAAACCTGGATTAGAAATCAAAGTCCTACAATTACATCATGTTGTCTTCACTCAAACACTGAACAAAATCATGAAAACATCCTCATTGAGCAAAATTATTAAAGGACTCCTGTTTCTGGCAGCTACGAGTTTCATTATTTCCAGCTGCAAAAAGACCACTGCCGAAGAAGATACGGACACAACGGGGGCAACCGAGAATTCATTTGCCCAGGCCACCTTTAATGAGGTGGGCACGATCTCTGATCAGGCTGCATCGGGAAGCACTTCTTCTTACCGAGGCGGTCAGGACGGCGGAAATCTGCTGAGCTCCTGTGCAACAATTACTTTTGACACCATCAATCACACCAATGCCGACACGATCGTAGTTGATTTCGGTCCGACAAATTGTTTTTGCCACGATCTGCGTTTCCGCCGCGGCAAAATCAACATCAGCTACACCAAACCCCATTACTGGGATTCTCTGGATGTCATCACTATCACCTTCTCCAATTATTTTGTAAACGATTACGGAGTATCTGGAATAAAAACCATCACCAATATGGGCAGAGTTGCCGGACAGTCGACCTACAACGTCACTGTTAACGCGGGAATGATTACCAAGCCCAATGGAACGACCTTTACCTGGAACGCGAACCACACCCGCAAATGGATAGCAGGCGAAAACACACCTTTCTTCTGGCTCGATGATGTGTATTCATACACCGGCAGTTCAAATGGAAACAGTTCGAACGGAGCCAGTTATACCTCCAATATCGTGACGCCGTTAATCCGTAAATTAAACTGCCCAAAATGGTTCGTGCAAGGTGTTGTTGATTTTACACCCAATTCCAAACCCATGCGCACCATCGACTATGGCACCGGGGCATGCGATGATGTGGCTATCGTAACAATTAACGGACATCAGTATACCGTACATATGTGGTAAATCTTATCGATACTTTTGGAATCTGCCCCTGACTAATCGGGGGCTTTTTTATGCCTTTGCCTTGCCAAACGGCCGCTTCAAGCAGTGTTTTGGATCGGGTGTTTTTTTTTGACAAATACTTATATCTTTGCATCAGATATTTTTTTTATGATACATCATTCATACAAAATGAAAATACAATTTATTATTTTGCTCTTTGTTATTCAACTTTCGGCATTTGCCCAGAAAAACTCCTTACCCAACAAAACTACCGACAGCAGCAGTACCTATTTTGGGACAACATACAAAGATCCATTCCGCTGGCTGGAGAATTTTAAAGATCCTGAGGTTGTTGCATGGTTCAAAAAACAGGCTGAGACAAGTGATGCCCTTTTAAATAAGATTTCGGGCCGCGATGAGCTGGTCGCCGAATGGGAAAAGCTCGACAAATTACAGCCGCCTTCTATCGGCAGTCGGATATTCAGAGGAGGCCGTTTGTTTTATAAAAAGACAATGCCTGGCGAAAGTGTGGCTAAACTTTATTACCGCATCGGCATGGAAGGAAAAGAAGAGCTTCTTTTTAATCCTACAACCTATATTGCCGGGAAAACCCTTTCCTTACAAACCCTTCTTCCAAGTCTCGACGGGAAAAAAATAGCTATCTCGTATTCCGAATCAGGTGCGGAAATATCAACAATAAAAGTGATGGATGTGGATTCAAAGACTTTTCTGCCCGAAACTATTTACCCAAGCTGGTTCGGACCCATAGAATGGACATTCGATAACAAATCATTCACCTATTTTTCCCAAAAAACAGGTGATAATACCAGCCCTGAATTTGAGCTCAATACCAAAACGCGCTTACACATCCTGGGAGATGATGTAAAAAACGATGCAGATTTTTTCAGCAACGAAAGCTACCCGAATCTGGCTATCAAAAGCAATGATCTTCCTTTTTCCGGTTTAAACAAAGATTCCAGAGACTACATCTTTGCCGAACTGGATAATGTAAGGCCGGAGCTCTATACCTATTACGCTCCCATCGCTCAATGGAAGTCGAAGAAAATCCAATGGAAATTATTGTGTTCACCATCCGACCACTTGGTAAGAGCCAGAGAAACTATAGGCAATGATGTCTACGCCATAACCTATAACAACGCCAAAAATTACAAATTGATTCACACCACTTTGACACAACCCGATTGGGGCCATGCCGATGTTGTTGCAGCCGAAAAATCGGATCAAACCCTTGAAAACATTACCCATTGCAAGGATTATCTGCTTCTTACTTATAGCGACGGAATCAACAGTCATATTTTCAAATACAATTTCTCAACCAAAACAACTGCCGAAATCAAATTGCCCTATTCCGGAAGCGCTTTCATTTCCTGCATAGATAACCAAAACAACGACTGCATTCTAGGAATTTCTTCATGGGTCAAACCCTGGACAGAATTCATTCTCAATGCCCAAACAGAGGTGATTAAGGAAAGTCCATTTAACAAACCTCCCGTGTATCCAGAAGCATACAAGGATTTGCAGGTGGAAGAAGTGGAAGTAAGGGGCCACGACGGAACACTTATTCCGCTCTCGGTTATTTACAAAAAAGGAATCAAAAAAGACGGAGGAAATATTTGTCTGATGGATAGCTATGGTGCATATGGATCAAGCATGTCTCCTTTTTTCAACGAGATGGAAAATTCCCTAGCCGTTAAGGGAGTTGTCATTGCCATTCCCCATGTTCGAGGAGGAAGTGAAAAGGGAGAAGCTTGGTATAAAGCTGGATACAAGACGACAAAACCCAACACGTGGAAAGATTTCAACAGCTGCGCCGAGTATCTGATTTCCAAAGGTTTTACATCTGCCTCTAAACTGGCAGGAACAGGAACAAGTGCGGGTGGTATTTTAATCAGCAGAGCCATAACAGAAAGACCCGATTTGTATGCCGCAGCCATTTGCAACGTAGGATGTGCCAACGCATTAAGAATGGAATTTGCCCCCAATGGCCCAGCCAATATACCTGAATTCGGAACCGTTTCAGACAGCACAGAATGCAGGGCGCTGGCCGAAATGGACGGAGTTTTGCACGTTGCCGGGAATGTTAAATATCCGGCTGTTATATGCATCGGAGGCTGGAACGACCCCCGTGTAATTGCCTGGGAGCCAGGAAAATTCGCCGCGGCCCTGCAAAATGCAAGCATCTCGGGCAAACCTGTTTTGATGAAAGTGAACTACAACAACGGTCACTTTACAGAAGACAAATCGGTGACCTTCGCCAACTTTGCCGACCAGTTTGCCTTTGCCATGTGGCAATGCGGACACCCCGGTTTTCAACTGAAAAAGTAGATCAATCCAAGAATACGGACAGCCCGAAGGCCGGATCAAAGCATGCGTTTGTTTTTAAGGACCAGGTATTCAAGAAGCAAGACATCCTGAAAAGCCGGACAGTAATGATAATAAAATCCAATCTCTCTTTTTGTCGCGTATTTTTTCAGCCCCTTTGAAAAATAGGAAGGCATATTTCCGATAAAAAAAGAAAACTCATTCTCCCGCTCGGCGCAACTCACATCTTTCAATGACGACAAGTCAAATTCAGGTGGCACCCCTCCCCACTTCAGAATGGAACTGGCAATCATCGCCTTTTCTGTGATTGTGGTGGCGTGCCCGAATTCAGTCATTGCATCGGCAATCAACTGACCTTTCAGTGCTTCCAGAGAAGGTATACTTTTTACCTGCATCAAACGGGCGACATGATACAGGATGACCGAGGTTTTCAGGTAATAGGGAGAAACAGAGACTGCTTGCGTGAGGTGGTAATTACCCCCGAGGGTATTTACAATCACATCTACACTGGCCGAATCTGCTCCAGTCATAAGTAGGTGATGGATCTCGTTAAAAACAAGAATATTGCAAAGCACACAGACATCCAACACAACAGGGAATTTTTTTCCATACCAAGCAGAATAAGCCGGCATCGTAGAAAAAAAAGAAACTGGCGAGTCTAGCCCTTTCATTTTCGAATTCACATACCCCTGCATCTGGTCATGGACCACGGAGGCTTCCGAATCACTTGCATCCAGAGCAAGAAGAGCCAGCACAGTATCATCCAGGTCATCCGCCAACGCATTTGTTTTTAGAAACGGACGGAATAGCCCTCCATATGGAAATCTGAAAGCAGTGTCTGTTCTCCAGAAATTGTATGTGTCTCTTCCCTTTTTATTTTTAAACTTGGTATATACCTCTTTGGAAGCTTGCCTGATGGAATCAGCAATTTTTTTGCTCTGTACTGAAAAAAAAGGCTGGAGATCGTTTAAGGTATAAACGATCAGAGAATTGTAAAAACAGGTGTTGTCTTTTTTAAGCTTGCTGGGTCTCTTTCTTTTTGAAATATAGGCCGGAAAAATTCCTTTCAAAAAATAGCTGTCCTCTTTGATCTGTTCATTGGCAATTCGGCTAAGCAAACGACAAGCCAGCAGACTATCGTCCTGTGCATCTACGAAGGGTGATATGAACAAGAAACATCCGAAAGAAACGCAAAGTACCTTACTTTTTATAAATGCTTTTAACAAATAAATCATTTTGCTTTTATACGAATGTTGAAACCTCTCCGGCCCGGCCACTAATTTAATACATTCTGCCGTCCTTTTTGTTTTTTCGAAACAAGGCTTTTAGGATCCTGGTCAGTTCCTGATTTTTTGAATACTTTTACTTCCGATGCTTTTCAACTCCCTGCAATTTTTGGTTTTCTTCGGGTTTGTAACCTTCGCCTACTTTGCATTGCCGCAAAGAGTCCGCTGGCTTCTTCTTCTTCTGAGCAGCTGTTATTTTTACATGGCCTTTGTTCCGGCCTATATCCTCATTCTTTTCGTCACGATCATCATTGATTACGTTGCTGGACTTTTGATTGAACGAAGCGTAGGCCCTTTGCGTAAAACATGGCTCGTCATCAGCATCATCAGCAATGTGGGGATTCTTGCTTTTTTCAAGTACTACAATTTTTTCAATGCTAATCTTTCTGAAATCTTTGGATGGTTTGATACTCAAAACCCCGTTCCTGCATTGCAGATCATTCTGCCCATTGGATTGTCCTTTCATACCTTTCAGGCCATGAGTTATACCATAGAGGTTTACCGTGAAAGGCAAAAAGCAGAAAAACATTTCGGTATCTATGCATTATATGTCATGTTTTATCCACAGCTCGTGGCCGGTCCTATAGAACGTCCTCAAAATCTCCTTCCCCAATTTCGTGAAAATCATACCTATGACTATTTGCGCATCCGCAGCGGGCTGATGAAAATGGCCTGGGGCTTTTTCAAGAAAGTGGTCATTGCCGACCGTCTTTCGCTTGTGGTTGATGAATGTTATGGAAATATACAGCATCACAACGGACTGACCATGTGGATAGCGGTTCTTTTTTATTCGTTTCAGATCTATTGCGATTTTTCCGGCTACTCGGATATTGCTCTGGGCGCTGCACGCGTTATGGGTTTCAGGCTGATGCAAAATTTTGATGCCCCCTACCTGGCCAAATCACTCAACGAGTTCTGGCGCCGGTGGCACATCTCGCTGTCCACTTGGTTCCGGGACTATCTGTATTTCCCTTTGGGCGGAAGCCACGGGCCCTGGTGGAAACACTTCAGGAACCTGATTTTCATTTTCTTTCTCAGCGGTCTCTGGCATGGCGCCAACTGGACTTTCGTTATCTGGGGGATTCTGCATGCATTGTATCTGATCGCAGAAGTGCTCGCCGGAAAATGTTTTCCAAAATTAAAAATCTCTTCCTTCATCCGCTTGCTTGTCACTTTCCTAGTGGTCAGTTTATTTTGGGTATTTTTCCGTTCGCAAAATATCAGCCAGGCTTTTGAGGTTCTCCATAAACTCACGGCTGTTTCCTTCAACCAGTCAATAGCACTGCTCATGGACAGAAATGAATTGATTCTTTGTGTTCTACTCATTGCTGGGTTACTGATCAAAGAACGTTTCATCAAACACGTATCCCTGGCGAACAGATGGGTGTATTATAGTTTACTTGGCTTGCTGATTCTAACCTGTTACTTATTTGGCCTTTACGATCAAAAACAATTTATCTATTTTCAATTCTGATGAAACGGATTTTATTTTCAATACTGGCCATTTTGTTCCTTGCCTTGCTTGTAATAAGCAGCAACAAACCCTGGATGGAAGCCATTGCCGATTATCGTTTTTACAGCCCATGGGACTGGCTGGGTCCGCACAAGCATGGCGATTTATACAATTTGTGTTTCATACAGGATTACAAGGAGCCCATTACGGAACCTGTGTTTAAAAAATACAATACCGAAAAGAAGAACACCGATTTGTACATCCTACATGACAGCTATTTGCAATATATTCTGAACACAAACAATTTCAGGGGAATAGACAGCCTTCAGCAGATTGATTACCGAAACCGTCCTGCAACAAAAGTGCTGAATCCGGCAAGGGCTTCGGTATTGATCATTGAAACGGCCCAACGGTATGCCCGCTGGCGTTTACAGAATCCGCTTTACTACATCAATGCTCTTGTCATCGCGAAGCAGATTCCAGGAAGGCAAGAAGAAGCTCAGTACATTCAGGAAGATACCTCCAACTGGATTACTTCACTCCTGGCAAAACGTTTCAATCCGAATATCAATAGCAATCTTGAATTCAATCTCTTTGACTATGCAGCCTTCTCCCCAGTGCGCGGATGGAAATCCGGCCTTAATTATGGCTTGTTCAATAAACTAAATAAACAAATTGTGATTTCGAAAGACAGGAAATACTTGCTTTTAGAGGAAACCGTTGATACTCTGCTCAACACAGGTATTTACACTCCGCTTCCGGAGGCAGAGCTCGACAGCATGGTTGCACACATGGCCCTGATCAGAAATCATTTTCTCGGCTGCGGGTTCAAAGAAGTGTATTATTCGATCATACCAAATACTATAACAGTGCTTGACAGCAATTATTTTCCCCAACGAGAGGGCAATGGACTTATCTACAAAATCAAAGCCAAAGCAGAAAGCCGCCAGATCCCTTATATTGATATTTATTCCCTTTTCTTAAAGAATCCTGATAAAATGTACAAACATGGAGACAGCCACTGGACGGATGCCGGAAAGCAGATTTGGATAGATCAGGTAAACGAGACTTTAATCAAATAGATACTTCCAGATCCCGCCAAGTTTCAGCATTCCAAGCGATCAGTGCAGTTATCTGCATTTTGAGGAAAATTTGTTTTTCCGCCAAGGGTTCTCCGCTCCAAAGAAACCTTGTCTACTTGAAAATAATCCGGATCGTTTATGCAGTGTTGTGATAATATAATTATCTTGTGCCACTTATCCACCGATTGTCAGACCGAAGCGCTTCTCTTATCACCTGTTTTTCAGGATAAGAAGAGTTCTGTTAATGTGAAAGAAAGAATGTCAGGAGTGGAGGCAAACATGCATCTTCAAAGCGAGCAAGCCCGTATCCGAACGGTCAATCTCTTCTGTGGGGCCACGGCACTTCTGGGTTCTCCATATTTGTTCTTTCTTGTTAGACTTCATGACTACCTCTCTACAGCGGTTATGGCCGCCATCATTGCGGTTTTTCTTCTCTGCATTTCACTCAACCGGAAAGGGTTTATTGCTGCTTCCTGCCTGTTGATTGTCATTAACACAAATTTTTCAGTTCTTTATTTCAGTTCACTTTTGGGCTTTACCTCCGGAATTCACTTGTATCTGTTTACATCTCCGCTAATTGTTTATCTGTTGTTTGATTTCAAGCAAAGAGGCAAGATTATCCTTACGTTTGCCTCATACCTGTTCACCTTTATTGCCATCTTCCTTATAGACAAATACCAGGTTTTTGATTACAAACTTCCGGATTCCAGCCTCATTCCTTTTTTGTATGGGCTGAATTTCTGTTTTGCTCTTATACTCGCTTTCCTGCTCATCGTTTATTTTGCCAACAACAACGCTTCCTACAACCATGTTCTGGAAAAACAAAATCTTTTCCTTCTTCTGCATAAAGATACCCTCATGGATCAGATTGCCGAGCGTCTTCAGGCTGAAGAAAAGCTGAAAGAATCCCTTCAGGAGAAAAACGTTTTGTTATCGGAAATACATCACCGTGTAAAAAACAATCTCGCACTCGTCTCCGGTCTTCTGGAATTGCAAGGCTTGTCAGAAACCGACGAGAAAGTGCAGGCTGTCTTTTCACAAAGCCGCAACCGCATAAAATCACTGGCTGCCATTCACGAGTCGCTTTATCAAAGTGAAAACATTGCCTGTATCCGTTTTGATCAGTATTTTCAAAAGCTTTTCAATGAAGTCATCAAATTGTATCCGGCCACTGCAGCAGATATAGAATTGCGGTCAACCCTTCAACCGATCAAACTG
Organism: Bacteroidota bacterium; assembly: GCA_003151415.1. Classification (GTDB taxonomy): domain Bacteria; phylum Bacteroidota; class Bacteroidia; order Palsa-965; family Palsa-965; genus Palsa-965. The sequence goes on along the minus strand of PLXK01000196.1, from coordinate 1,563 downwards.
GATATCGCCCAGGCTATTCCCTGTGGATTGCTGGTAAATGAAATCATTTCGAATGCCTACAAATATGCATTCACCGGAAGAACCCGCGGACTGATCCAGGTGACGGCAACCGAGAAGGAAAGCTTTGTGATTCTGGAAGTAAGAGATGACGGATGCGGCTTACCACCTGAAAATGAAATGAGAAGCGGGTCATTGGGAATGACATTGATCGCATCGTTTGTACAACAGCTTAAGGGGACACTCGAAAAAAGGAATGAAAATGGAGCTGTATTCCGGATTTGCTTCCCTTATAAAAAAATACCGAACAATGTAGAAGAGGCCTATGAAAAAGAGAGCATTGATTGTTGAAGATGACATTGTTTTAACAATGATAGACAAGTTGTATCTTCAAAAAATTGGCTGTGAAGTGGTGGCTACAGTGACAAATGCCTCAACTGCCATTGAGGCCGTACGCAAGCATAACCCAGATTTTATCCTAATGGATATCCGTTTGGATGGAGAAACCGACGGAGTTGCTGCTATGGAAGAAATCCGGGGGTTTTCCAATGTGCCCGTGATCTACTTTTCCGGCAATTCAGAAGCAGGTATGAGGCAGCGTGCAGCTGAAACCGGCATGTCGGGGTTCCTGGTTAAACCAATTGACTTTGCGTCGTTGAAAGATTTAATCGACAATATTCCTGTCAGGTAAAAGCCCACAATGGCATTCTATGATTTGCCCAAACATGAAAGAAATCAACTGGCTGAAAGCATCAGCTGCGATTTACTTACGGAATTAATTAACGGAAGACACAACAAGACTAAGGGCTATTTTTCTGATGAAGACACTTACATCCGAAAATCTGCTTACCTAGCCATTGGCAAACTTTATCTCTCGCACGAAAAACTCAGACAAAAATTAATTGAGACACTCCATTTCCTTGTCAAAGAAGAGGAATTCAAAACAAGACAAACAGCCATCAATTCGGCTGGAGAAATCGGGAAACAGGATTTTTCCATCGTCGAACAATTATTTGACCTTGGACTGTTCGATGCCCATCATTCTGTCAGAAATGCAGTCATCGGCTCAATGAAAAAAATGGGAGAGAAAAACCCCGAACCTGTTTTAAGTTGGGCAAAGAAATACTTACAACACGAGGACAAAGAAATCCGCCGCGAAATTTGTCATGGCATTGAACTCCGTGGAAGAACTCATCCTCAAGACATTTTGCCTCTGCTCAAAGAACTCCAGTTTGATAAAACAGCCCGCGTCAAAAACACGTTAGTGCATGTCCTCGGACAAATTTCATACAAAAAAGGCTGTCTTGAAACGGTTATTACTCATTTGAAATTCTGGGAAAACACGGAAATCGTAATTATGGCATTGGACGAAATTGTGGATGTGCATCATCGCTACAGGGACTTTTCAATATTGACTCAGCAACAAGCCATTGACTATATAGACACTCATTTTAAACAAAAATAGGCCTTTGCTTCGCTCCACTGTACTTGGGAGCCGATTCAAAATATACTTGAAATCATTGGTGGTATAGTAGAGCCTTAAATCGAGTAGAAAGATAGCGGGGA
>PLXK01000170.1 GCA_003151415.1 Bacteroidota bacterium | reverse complement strand
GGGGGTGAGGTGTTTTTCATGGAGAATGGGACCGATGGGGTGAATTGCACCCGATCTGGTAATATCCACCCGGTGGCTGAAGGAAGCCGAAGCCACCGTAGGCTTCACCAAACCAACAGATAGCCCCCAGGTGGCTGGGCGGAGTCGAAGCCAGCCGAATCGAAGACAAAATTCACTACCTTTACGGGATATATCGCAATCGATGGATTTCCCGGCGGGAGAGTTGCTCTCCAAAATAGAATATCCGGCCGATCTCCGCAAATTGAATGAAGACGATCTTCCTCAGGTTTGCAAAGAGTTGAGGCAGTTTATTATTGATGTGGTTTCGCAAAAAGGCGGGCATTTCGGTGCCAGTCTGGGTGTGGTCGAAATGACTGTTGCGCTTCACTATGTCTTCAATACCCCCTACGATCAATTGGTTTGGGATGTCGGCCACCAGGCTTACGGACATAAAATCCTAACCGGCCGCCGTTCGAAATTTCAGACAAACAGGCTCTACAAAGGTATCAGCGGTTTTCCCAAACGCAAGGAAAGCGAATACGACGCCATGGGTGTGGGGCATTCTTCCACCTCCATTTCCTCTGCACTGGGCATGTCAGTGGGATCCAAATACAAGGGCGAAAAAGACAGGCAGGTCATTGCCGTAATCGGCGACGGAGCCATGACTGCGGGAATGGCTTTCGAAGCCCTGAACCATGCCGGCATTGCCAACTCCAATCTGCTGGTTATCCTCAACGACAATTGCATGAGCATCGACCCCAATGTCGGCGCCCTGAAGGAGTATCTCACCGATATCACCACATCGCATACCTACAACAAATTCAAAGACGATATCTGGAACCTGCTGGGCAAGATCAGTAAATTCGGTCCCAACGCCCAGGAAATCGCTTCCAAAATCGAGAATGGAATCAAGACCACATTGCTTAAACAAAGCAATCTGTTCGAGTCATTCAAGTTCCGTTATTTCGGACCGGTAGATGGGCATGATGTCATCCGCATGAAAAAAGTGCTGGAAGACATGAAAGACATTCCCGGACCGAAAATCCTGCATTGTCTCACACAAAAAGGAAAAGGATATAAATTCTCGGAAGAAGGAAATCAGACCGTCTGGCACTCTCCCGGTCTTTTCAACAAAGACACCGGCGAAATCCTGAAAGTCATTCCCAAAGAACCTCAGCCCCCCAAATACCAGGATGTATTTGGCAATACCCTTCTTGAGCTGGCCGAAAAGAATCCGAAAATCATGGGCATTACACCTGCCATGCCTTCGGGCTGCTCGCTCAACATCATGATGAAAGCCATGCCCGACAGAGCTTTTGACGTGGGCATAGCCGAGCAGCATGCCGTTACCTTTTCTGCAGGACTGGCCACTCAGGGTCTCATTCCTTTTTGCAATATATACTCCTCGTTCATGCAGCGGGCATACGATCAGGTGATCCATGATGTGGCGCTGCAGAACCTGCATGTTGTATTTTGTCTTGACCGGGGCGGGCTGGCAGGAGCCGATGGACCGACTCACCATGGCGCCTATGATCTTGCCTTTTTCCGCTGCATTCCCAATATGGTTGTTTCGGCACCGATGAACGAAGAAGAACTCCGCAATCTGATGTTTACCGCACAACTGGAAAAGAATTCATTCCCTTTCTCCATCCGCTATCCGCGCGGAAATGGTGTGATGACGGACTGGAAAAGGCCCTTTTCGGAAATACAAATCGGCAAAGGCCGGAAACTGCGCGATGGCAAAGACATTGCCATACTCAGCATCGGACATATCGGCAATCTGGCTTTGAAAGCCTGCCAGAACCTCGAAAAACAAGGTGTCAGCGCTGCTCTGTATGACATGCGTTTTGTGAAACCTCTGGATGAAGATTTGCTTCATGAAGTCTTTTCGAAGTTCAGCAAAGTCATCACTGTTGAAGATGGCTGCATCATGGGCGGCATGGGCAGCGCAGTACTCGAATTCATGGCCGATCACCGCTACACCGCAGAGGTAAAACGGCTCGGCATCCCCGATGTGATTGTTGAACACGGCGAGCAAAAAGAACTGTATGCCGAATGCGGGTACGACGAAATCGCCATTGCAGCAGGAGCCCTCGAATTGCTCAGCGAAAGGAAGAAGATTACTGCCTGAAACTGTGTTGAGGTGCTGGAGTATTGACGCGTTGGGGTTATTTGCCTGAAGAAATGACCTTTTCTCCCAAAACGCAATAAAAATGGCACTTGCAGACAATCCCCACACCCACACGCCAATACCCCATCACTCCAGCACTTGTTAATTATCCCGAATAATTTTCTTGTTCCGGAAAATATTCTATTTTTGGATAACCATAATCCCTTTTGTGAACTTAAGCTTCGTATACGATCTGCACTGCCTTCTCAAGCAGAGTGATTTCAGTTATGTTTACAACGGCGACTTTTCCCAGGCGCTGACTGATCGTATCCTTTCTTTTGCCGAAGCAGCTGTCGACTCTCATTCCGAATCCACCAAAGTAAAAAAGAAGCTTTATTTTGTCATGGTCGAATCGCTTCAGAATGTGGCCAGACACAGCGAGGTTACCACAACCCAGAAATCGCAGAACGCTTCCAGCTTTTTTATCATCCAGTCGCTGAACCAGGATTACTATCTGACTTCGGCCAATTCCATCGAAAAGAAAGACATTGAGTCGCTGCGTGACAAACTTGAGCATGTAAACAGCCTGGATAAAGATGCGCTCAAAATATATTCCAACGAAATCCTCACCCAGGGCGCCTTTTCCGAAAAGGGAGGTGCCGGTCTGGGTCTTGTAGAGATGGCCCGCAAATCGGGCAACAAACTGGCCTTCGATTTTTCAGACATCAACGATGCCAGATCCTATTTTTATTTCCAGTTAAAAATTTCGAGCGAAAATCCCGAAGGAAACGCCACCAGCAACAACCTGCCTTCTTCCAAAAAAATGCATCAGCTGATGATTGACAACAATCTGAATCTGATCTACAACGGCGACTTCACCCAGGAGATCGTAAAAGGCATCCTGTCGATGACCGAAGCCGTCATCCAGGAAGAAAGCGATTTTTTACTTCGCAATAAAATATTCAATGTCGTTGTTGAACTCTTGCAGAATGTGTTTCAGCATGCCGACGATCCCGAAAAATCAAAGGAGGGCAAGACCGGCATGTTCCTCATCGGCGAACGAAAAGACTGTTATGTACTCACGGCAAGCAATCTGGTTGCCAACCCCAAAACAGAAGCGCTGCGCAAACACATTACTGCCGTCAACAACATGACCGCTCTCATGCTCGACGAACGCCAGGCCGAAGCACTCAACGAAGAAGTCCGGCCCGAAGGCAAAGCCGGAATCGGTTTTGTGGATATGCGGATAAAAAGCGAAAGCAAAATCGATTTCCAGATCACTCCCCTGGATGACCATTATTCCTTTTTCACCGTTCAGGTGAATGTTTCGAAATAGCATTTTCTCTTTGGACGTGCCCCTGAAGCAGATCTCGCTCCACTCCGTCACTTCAAGGTCGGGCTTTCGCCACTCGCTCTTTGCAGTATTCTTCACCAGAAATACTTGTTCAACGTGAAAAACCGTTTTCAAAGGAGATCCGATCTGTAAAGAAAATCCAGATAGCTGTCGGGAGGCTCTATCCCTCACGCAAGGAAATCAGATTAAAAACATTTACAGAAACCTTTTATCCGCCGAACTTGAAACGCATAAATAAATTTCTTCGCACACTCCTTATCATTTTCCATTCACTCACTGGGCTGATGGGCGTTTCCGGAATCGGGTTGTCCATCTATCTGATGGAAAAAAAAGGCAGATTTTCGTACCCTGTCAAAGCATCTGAATTAATTCTGTTGTACTTTCTGTCAGCACTTGCCGGCTTGTTCTTCCTGAAACAACTGAACACGGCTCAAAACAAGTGGAGTCCATTGAAAGAGAAAATTATTGACTCTCCTCTTTTTGAACAAGAACCCAAAGTGGAATACTCTACCAGGTTCATACTGCTTGGCATGGCCAGTATCTCCACCTCCATTCTTTTCTCAGGGTGTATTTGTTATTATTTTTTGTCCGCCTATCCGGACACATACAGTGGGGGGATTACCGTAGGGGTCTACGGGTATTACCTTTTTCTGAGCATTGCTCAAATACTTAGCGCCTTATACGTCGCTGTGAATTTAAGAACCGCAGGCCGGGCACAGTTAAACCAATTAAATTGAGCAGTCCCTACAAAGAGCCGTTCGCAACATTCAGATGAAACAAGGAAACAACGCCATCCGGCGCATCCTGCTTATTTTCTTTTCAGCCAATGGCGCCATTGCCCTGTTGGTCCTTGGCCTTCTCATCGATATAAAAATCAGGCACCCTCAAGCCTTGTCAACGTTTCTGACAATCCCCTATCTCATTTACTTTGTCTCTTTTTTCCTGTTTAGTATAAGCGGCTTGTTGTTTTTGAAACACTTCAATCCCATTGAAACCGAAAGAAGCCTTTCCGAAGGCCGAATCATTGACTCGCCCATAGAACCGGAAGATGTCCTGCCGGCTTCCCGAAAATGGAAAAACAGGCTCGGCATCATCACCCTTGTCTTTTCTCTTTATCTGATGCTCAACACGTACTTCGAAATGCATGAACCCGCACCGGTGGGAAGCAACATATCCACATGGATCTATCTGTTTAATCTGCTTCTGATTTTTTTCTATGCCTTCACCATCGTCTGTCTTTGGATATATCTTGCAAAAGCAGAAAAGGACGAAAGCGGAGAAAATGTAAACAAGCAGGAAGCACACCCTAAGGAGGAGCCGAAAATAACTTTCAAGTGGAAATAAATTTCTTTTTCCGGCAGAGCCATTCCCATTTTTTTCTCCATATCCCTCCATGCTCTCCATGCCTCCGTGGTCAAATTGTTGTTTTCATACAGCCTCTGACCCACCCCGAGTTCCGGATTTCCCCAAATCCTTTTCCTTCTAAGTACAATCACGTATTTATTCCTCATTTTCAAATTTTAACATCTTTGTATGTTATATGATATTCCATTTCAGATATATTTGCAACCGCTTTGAAACGCTATCGGTTCAAACACCGATTGAATTGCGAATTGACAAATTGAACGCTGTAACCCGAAACCATGAGAGTTTTCAGAATCGCATTCTTTTTATTCCTGATTCAACACATCTCATTCGCCCAGGTGACCATCCAGGGGCTTGTTTCAAACGCCTCCGAACACCTGCCCATTGAATCCGCCTCCATTGCCCTGCTCCAATGCCGTGATTCTTCGTTGGTCAAAAGCAGCATCAGCGACAGTCTTGGAAATTTTCAGTTCACCGTGTCCCCTTCACCTGCTTACCTCTTGTCTGTTACAGCTATCGGATACAAACCGTTGCTGCTAAAAACACAAGCCAGCCGCGACACCTTCCTGATTCTGGAACCTGAAATGGAATCGAAAACACTGGAAACAATAACCGTATCAACAAACCGGCTGCTTGTAGAAAAGAAAAGTGACCGGCTTATATTCAATGCCGGCAACAGCGCTTTCGCAGTGGGGAGCTCGGCCTGGGACCTGCTTAAAAAAGCGCCCCAGATCATCACCGACGAAACGGGCAGCATCCGCATCAAGGCCCTGCAGGGAGCCCTTGTACTCATCAACGACCGCCGGGTTTACCTCAGCGGAGAAGAATTGATGACCCTTTTGAAAAACATGCCCTCCGATGAAGTGGACAAAATCGAAGTCATCACCACCCCGCCTGCACGATACGATGCGGAAGGATCGGGAGGCATCATCAACATTGTGACAAAAAGAAACCAGAAGTATGGTTTCAACGGATCTCTCAACGCCGGTTATGAACAAACAACCTACGCCAAATACAACACCGGCATCAGCCTGAATTACAGAAGCCGAAAGCTCAACCTATTTGGCAATTATGCATGCCGCACGGGCACGTACCTGAAATCAGAAAACATTGATCAGGATTACCAGCACGCTTCCGGCAGCCATACCTTGTACAACGAAACAACCGCCTCAAAAAGTCAGCGAAGTGCGAATACCTATATGCTTGGCGCCGATTATTTTCTGAGCAAAAACAATACCATCGGGGTTCTCAGCGAAGGCAGCTACACACAGCGTGATGCCCGGGGAAGCAATACGGGCATTTACACAAAAACTTCCGGCAACAAAGACAGCAGTATGGTTTCGTCCACCGATCTCAAAGGCACTAACTCCTACATGACCGCCAATGTGAACTACAAAAGCATTCTGGATACTTCCGGACAAACCATCAATGCCGATGCCGACTATATCTGGTATCAGGTGCCCGTTTACTCCTCGCTTAACGAAACCCGCTTTTACGATGCGGGCGACAATCCGATGAACCGGACAACTGTTTTCTCGAGCAATACCATTCAGGACATTCGGGTGTATTCGCTCAAACTCGACTATTCGCGCTCCCTTGGAGGCCCAACCAAACTTGATCTGGGAGGAAAAGCATCCTCCACCGTTACAAGCAACGAAATTGATTTTCAAACACTCGGCGATAAAAACATGCTGGAAACCGATACTTCCAAAAGCAACCGTTTCAATTACAAAGAAAACGTGTATGCCCTTTACGGAAATCTGAGCACAAGCTACCGGCAATTTGATTTTCAGTTTGGTCTGCGGGCCGAAAAGACAAATGCCACGGGCAGCGATAAAAACAATGCCGCCCTGGTTACAATCGATTATCTCCAGCTCTTCCCATCGGCTTTTGTTCAATTCAACAAGAGCAACGATCTGCAGTTGGGTTTGCTTTACAATCGTCGCATCACCCGGCCCGGCTTTTCGGATCTCAACCCATTCAGAACCTATATCACCCCTTATTCCTACATCCAGGGCAATCCTTTTCTGCAGCCTTATTTCACGAATGCCTTTGATTTTTCGCTGAGTGTCAAAAACAGGTATTTCTTTGATGTCTTTTGCAATCTGATCGATGCCCAGTTTACCCAGGTCATTGCACAAAACCCCTTGACCAATTCGTATGTCTACCAAATGCTGAACATCGACAACAGCTACAATTACGGGGCAAGCGTTTCCAGCTCGCTTTCTGTAAGCAAATGGTGGGAGATCAATGGCAGCGCCTGGCTGATGTACAATGGCGCCCAATCGCGGTTCCTGGGCAACACATTCGATTACCATTCGACTGTATTTACTTTAAGCACCGGCAATTCATTCACACTTTCCGGGAAACACGATTGGGTTGCCGAAATCAATGCAGCATATACGACACCCGGCGCGGTGCAGGGCATGTTCATATTGGGAAGAATGCTGGATGTATCGGCGGCCATAAAAAAACAAATCCTGAAAAAGAAAGCGACACTGGCTCTGGTTGTCAACGACATTTTCAGGGGAACCTATGTCGGCACGCAATCGAATTATCTCGGCCAGAAAAACAACATTACCGGGAGCTACGATCAGCAGGGAGTCCGTATTTCTTTCAGCTATAAGTTCGGAAGCGCCGGCGTCGAAAAAAACAGAAAAAGAGAAACAGGAAACACGGAAGAAAAAAACCGTGTCAAATAATACTTTGCGCAAAGGCAGTGTCTTTCTGCGGGCTGCAGACCCCCGAAAGCATTGCATGTCACCGGCGAGACAAAAAAAAGCCGGGCCATTACTTCGCTCAGGGCCTCAAACAGAGGGTAATTTGTGTTAAAATTTTAAACAAAATTCAGAAAATGAAGAATTTCAGATTGAACTCCAAGCACGAGAACGTTGTGCGTAAATCGATTAATGATTTCAAGAACGATGCCGTTAAGGGCATCGCAGCGAAACTTATCCAGGACAATGATGAGCTTGGAGCCACTGGCTGGGGCCGCTCATGGGGCCGCTCATGGGGCAGGATCTACATCGACTAATCTGATCCGTTGAATCAAAAAAAGGGGGGATATTTTACGCCCCCCTTTTTCATCCCAATCGACCCAACAATTTATGGAACAACCGAAACAAACAAAAATGGAAAAGCCCGCAATGAAATGCGACACCCTTGTCATTAAAGTAGCCAGCCGGTGCAACCTGAACTGCAGCTATTGTTACATGTATAACCTGGGCGACAAAACTTACAAATCGCAACCCAAACAAATGAGCACCCGGGTTGTCGATGACATCCTCATGCGTACCCTTGAAAATTGCACCAAACACGGTGTCGATCATTTTTCTTTTGTCCTCCACGGAGGCGAACCGCTCCTGGCCGATAAGGAGTTTTTCATATACTTCGTCACCCGGGCCAGCGAAGTGCTGCCCAAGACCATTCAATACCGGTTCATGATGCAAACCAACGGAATCCTTTTGGATGAAGAATGGTGCAAGCTTCTGGGCCAGCTGGATATCCGCATTGGCATCAGTCTCGACGGCATGAAGGAAGACAATGACAAGTTCAGGGTAGACCATGCCGGCAGAGGCAGCTATGACCAGATTGTCAGAGCCTTTAAACTGGCACAAAATTCACCCCACATCACAACAGGTACCGGCCTGCTTTCGGTGATCAACATCAATGCCGATCCCGTCAAACTGTATCACCATTTCCGCGAACTCAATGTCCATGGTCTTGACTGGCTGCTTCCCGATGCGAATTACGACAACCGCCCCCCTCAGCCCACGCCCGATAAAGCCTGGGCCGGCGAAACACCTTATGCCGACTGGCTCATCACCATTTTTGATCTTTGGTTCGCCGAAAAGAATGAACGCTATGATGTCCGCATGTTCTATTATATCGTTCACTCCATCCTGGGGGGAGAATTCATGGCCGACAATTTGGGTCAGCTCAACAACGAGGTCCTGGTCATCGAAACCGACGGAGGCATCGAAGCCGTAGACAGCCTGAAGAGTTGCGGTGAAGGGTTTACCAAGGCCGGAGCCAATGTAAGCACGCACAGTTTTGAGGAAGCCATGCAAACCAGGCTGGCGCGGATCTATCACCTCAGTCATCAGCTTCTGCCCAGAAAATGCCTGGCCTGTCCGGTGAGGGAAGTTTGCGGAGGAGGTTCCATTTACAACCGCTACAGCAAGGAAAACGGATTCAACAATCCATCCGTTTACTGCGGGGATTTGCTCAAACTCATCACACACATTCAGAACAAGGTTGTCGGGCAACTGCCTTCGGATATTTTGTCCGAATCGCAGGTTCTTCCGTTAACCTATGAAGAGGCACTTCGCATCCGGGAAGAACAATTGCCCCTCACCCCTGAACCGGATTATGCCATGGAATTGAGTTACCAGGATTAAAAAAAACTGCATTTCAAATCGCGTTCGAAACGTTTCAAGCAACAAATTTGTTCTGTCAAATGTCTCTGAAGCAAACCGTGATCTCCTGTCGAAGTGGCGCGCTGGCCTTGGCGGCTTACGGTGCAGCGTTGCCGGTGCGGCGGGAATTAAGCTGTCTTGAACTTTTGGTTCTTTTCCTTCAAGGTAAAAGAACAATGCTGGATTTGAACGTAAATCGGGATTTGTCTGGAACCGGGATCTCCGATTTAACCACGCCATTAAAAAATCAACTATTGCCGGTTCCATAATGTACTGAAACCGAATCACCCCATTCGATACAAACACTATGGCCTTTCCCTATATCGCACAACTCGACAGCAATGATTGCGGGCTTGCCTGCCTGAGAATGATATCCCGTCATTACGGCAAACAGTTTTCGGCTTCCGATCTGGCTTCCGTCAGCAGCATCGCCAGCCAGGGCATTTCCGTTTCCAACCTCAGCAAGCTTGCCGAAAACATCGGGTTCCGGTCGCTCATGCTCATTACCGATTTTGACCAGCTCCGGCAGGAAGTTCCCCTGCCTGTCATTGTTCACTGGAACCAGAATCATTTTGTGGTGGTGTACCGGATAAAAGGCGATACGGTCTATGTGGCCGATCCGGCTTACGGACTGATTACCTACAAAAGAGATGAGTTTCTAAAATCCTGGGCCGGCACCCAGCATGACAATAAAGAACAAGGCATGCTTCTGATGCTGGAAACGACTCCCGATTTCTTCAAGCGCGACGAATCCAAGGAAAGCAACCGGGCCACATTCCGATTCCTGATGCGTTACCTCGGCACCTTCAAGCCGCAGCTGTTTGTGCTTATCATCGGCCTGCTCCTGGGAAGCACCATGGAAATTCTCTTCCCCTTTTTCACTCAGGCCATTGTTGACAAAGGCATCGGACAGAGACAAATAAATTTTATTTATCTGGTGCTTCTGGCACAGGTAGTGCTTTTCATCAGCAAAACATCCATTGACTTTCTGCGCGAACGGATATTCATGCACATCAGCAGCCGTGTAAGCGTTTACATCATTTCTGATTTTTTGATGAAACTGATGAAGCTTCCCCTGAATTTTTTCAATTCGCGTCAGATCGGCGATATCACGCAGCGCATTCAGGATCATTCGAAAGTCGAAAAATTCATGACTGAAACACTCCTGAAAAGTGTTTTTGCCATCCTCTCGCTCATTATCCTCTCATCGCTCCTGATCTGGTTCAACACCCTGGCTTTCGCTGTTTTCCTTGGATGTTCCGTCTGTGAGCTCGTCTGGATCTTTGCATTCATGAAAAAGATCCGGGTGCTGGAAAACAAAAGTTTTGCCCTGCATGCGCAGGATCAGAACAAAGTTTTTGAACTCATCACCGGCATGCAGGAAATCCGCCTGAACAATCTGGGTCAGAAAAAACGCTGGGAATGGGAAAAGATACAAGCCTCACTTTTCAAAGTGAATCTTGGTAAATTAAAGCTCAACCAGATTTATGAAGGCTACCGCTTTTTCACTTACCTGCAGCGGGTGCTGATTATTTTCATTACCGCCATGGCGGTGCTTCATGGACAGATGACCATAGGCACAATGATGGCAGTTACCTTTGTGCTGGGTCAACTGAATGAACCCATTGCCCAGTTCATCAATTTCATCATGGAGGGCCAGTACGCGCGCATCAGCCTTCAGCGCCTGGGAGAAGTACACCTGCAAACCAATGAAGAGGAAAATGCGTTCAGTAAAATCCAGCAGCTTCCGAAAAATAAAGACATTGAGATAAGCCATCTGAGCTTCAGTTACACCGAAACAAATAGGCAAACTGTATTGTCCGATTTAAACCTTCTTATCCCACAGGGCAAAACAACGGCCATCGTGGGAGTCAGCGGCAGCGGCAAAACCACCTTGCTCAAATTGCTTCTTAAATTCTATCCGGTCCAAACAGGCGGCATATCCATTGGCAAAACCGATCTGGCTTCTTTCAACAACGATTACTGGCGTTCAAGATGCGGAACCGTGCTTCAGGACTCCTTCATTTTTTCAGACACCATTGCCGGCAACATAGCTCTTGAAGACGACCCCGATGTCATGCGCCTGGTCAGGGCCGCGAAAACAGCCAACATCCACGACTTCATCAAATCTCTTCCATTGGGGTACAACACAAAAATCGGCCAGGAGGGACAAGGCATCAGCCAGGGCCAAAGACAGCGCATCCTCATTGCGCGCGCCATTTATAAAAACCCGGAATACCTTTTCTTCGACGAAGCCACCAATGCCCTGGATGCCGACAACGAATTAATCATCATGCGGAATCTCGAAAGTTTTTTTTCGGGAAAAACAGTGGTCATCGTTGCGCACCGCCTCAGTACAGTTAAACACGCCGACAATATCATTGTCCTCGACAAAGGATTGCTAGCCGAACAGGGCACGCATGAAGAACTGACAAGCGCACGTGGAAAATACTACCACCTTGTAAAAAATCAATTGGAACTGGGCAATTGAATCGGCCAGGATTCATTAAAGAAAACAAATGAAAAACAACAACCACGTTCAGCACGCCGAAGAAGGGATCGAACTCAAACGCAAGAGTGTTCAGAATCTGATGGGAGATATCCCCAACCGGCTGCTTTTATCGAGCTTGATTATTTATGCTCTGACCATCCTGCTTATTTATTTTATTCTCAATATAATTTTCTTTTAGGAAGGATTCCATAACAAAGCATAAAAATCTTGTCTCAAATTGGAGGACGCAAATTGCAACCTTAAAAAATTGCCGATTCTCTTTTAAAATCAAAGGGTTTAGGGGGTGATGAGGTGGGAAAAGTAACAAACAGGTAACAAGTCTTGCATAATCAAGCCTAATTTGTTACTGAAAAGACCATTAGGTTTTGTTAGCTATCATTGGGTTTTGTTACCCCAATTTTATCCGGCAATATTTCAAAGAACCACAAAGCAAATATAATCCCTTTCCGGCAAATATCCTCAACCTGATTTAAAGCCAAAATAAGCTCGTTTAAAAGCGAAGTATGACAAATGAAACTGACGTCACCAGACGTTAGGTGACGTCAGTTAGACATCATGGATGGCTAAAAAATGGAATCTATGCGGCGGCAAGTAAGGCACTCTTCTTTCGCAGCGATTCTCCTTTAAGTTCCATTCGGTGAGCCTGATGGACAATTCGATCAAGGATCGCATCGGCGATAGTTTGTTCACCAATGACCTCAGACCATTTATTAACGGGAACCTGTGAGGTTATAATGAGGGAGCCTTTCCCATGCCGGTCTTCTATTATTTCCATAAGCATTGCTCGGCCAGCCGAATCAAACGGATGGATACCAAAATCATCGAGAATAAGGAGATCCTGCCGTTCAATTTTAGCGACCATTTTTGAATATGACCCATCAGCTTTGGCCATTTTAAGTTTCCCAATGAGTTTGGCGGTGTTGTAGTATAAGACTCTAAATCCCAAACTACAGGCCTGATGGCCAAGGGCAGAAGCGATATGACTTTTACCTACCCCGGCAAACCCAGTCATAAGCAGGACTTCATGCTTTGTAATATAGGAGCAGTCAGAAAGCCGCATGAGTTGGTTACGATCCAGATTCCTGTCAATTTTGAAGTTAATCTGCTCCATTAAAGCCTTATAACGGAAGCCAGCTCTAAGGGTCAGACCTGCGATGCTCCGATTTCGGCGATCATCCAGTTCGGAGTCCATCAGGTGTGAGACCATCTCATCAGGGGTGCAATCTTCCATTTTTCCGGATTCGAGGCTGGTTTTAAACAGCCTGTACATTCCGAAAAGTTTCAATTTTTTCATTTTTTCAAGTGTTTCTTCGTTCATGGTTTTGGTTTTTTTATTGGTTTTTGGGTTCTATTTATTAACTGTAATATTCTGTTCCTCGGATATTATCATGCTCCGGCATTTTTGATTCATCTTTTTTTTCTGCATGGTTGAATTTATCAAGCCCTTTGTTCAGTATTTTCTTTATTACATCATAGCTGTAAATTTCATAGTCAAGGGCTCTTTGGCATGCTTTTGTCAAACGCTCCGCTCCATTTTTTTTACCCAGTTGTAAGATGCCGAGACAAACTTTGTGTCCTTGTTCTTCATGAGGTGTTTTTGAAAGCACCCTCGAAATATATAGCCGGACATCTTTGTGGATTTCAGCAGCCTGTTGTAAGATTCGATCAGACTCCAATTCAGCAACGAAACGGTGAGTGGGAGGCAGATGCTCTTTATCCGTTGTGTACTTCCATTCACTTTGTACCCGCTGATGAATAGCGATCCGCTCGCACTCAATATAGGCCTCTACAATATAACGGGAGAACAAAATCTTAACACGCTTCCCGATATAGCCATAAGGGACACTGTAGTAATGTTTATCCGGGCTTAAACAGACATGTCCGTTTTTCATGACTGTGGCGAAAATCTGTTTTTTAAACTCGTAGCGAATAGCCGGAAGCGGCAATAGCGTTTTTTGCTCAATTTCTTCAAACTGTTGCCGGCGACTATAATCCCTTCCCGTTAATGGCAGATTGTTATGCACCTCCAGATGTATAAGGATGGCCTTGTTCAGTTCATCCAAGGAATAGAAAGTTTCCTCCCGAAGCTTGGCATAAACACGGGTGTATAGGATGTTGATCGTAATCTCAACAAGGGCTTTATCGGTTGGTTGGTACTTCCTCGCTGGCACAACGGTGGTGTTGTAATGCTGGGCGAAATCAGCGAATGTCTCGTTTATCGTCGGCTCATATTTATCACATTTTGTCACTGCGGACTTGAGATTATCAGGTACGATGGCTGCCGGAGCCCCTCCAAAATAATTCAGAGCATCTTCACAGGCCTGAATAAAATCTTCCTTTTGCTGTGTCATCACCGCTTGAGCATAGGCAAGCTGGCTGGCACCGAGCACCGCAACAAATACCTCCACTGGTTTTGATTCTCCCGATTGTTTGTTCACAAACGATAATTTCTCTCCGGCAAAGTCAATGTAGAGTTTATCCCCTGCCTTATGCTCCCGCCGCATGATAGGGGCAACACGGGCTTTCCACCTGGCAAAGTGGAATAGGAAAGCTGTTATCCCTGCGCCTTCAGGATTTTTCTTTCGGTACTCTTCCCAAAGCAGGCGACGTGTAACCCCTGTCCGTTTCAATTCTTTGTCGATAACCGGGAAGAGATCATAAAGGATGCGGAGCCTTTCGGTTTTAGGAGTATCCTCAAGGGTGCCGAAAAGCTCCTCAAGATCCTTGTCATTGAGGGCATCAATCTCAGTGAAAGAAAGCCCGCTTCCTTTAAACTGTTGGATAAGTGTCTTTAATACGCTGCGCCTGATACCTGTTTGAACAGCAATTTCGGACTGGGTTTGATTTTTCGCATATAAGCGAAGGATGTGTCGGGTGATACTCATATTGTTTCTTTTTTTTGTGAGGCAAAGAAACAACGGGTGGAAAAACTGGTTTCCCACAAATACCCGAACACGACCAGATCAGGTCAAAAATTTAACAATAGCTTAATTTTGGGCTCGTTTCTCGGCAGAATCGTATTCAAATATCACATCCGGCAACGCCACTCTGTCGAAAATAACGCGCACCTGGCGGGGGGTATAGTAATACCCGGTACGTTCGCCAACATGAATTTCAATCTTTTTGATCCAAAGCTTCATGGTTTTTCTGTTTAACCCATAGATTTTAGCCAAACCTGTTATGGTGTACGGCTTGACATGGAATTTAATGTATCCTTGTTCGGTTTGTTCCATATGTATTTGTTTTGGTGTTTACGCAAGAAACCGCGATGCCGCAAAATGGATTGCAGCGAAAAACAAATAGAATGACCGAATAGCTATGGCGTTTGGGAAAGTTAGGGGGAGTTCGGGAAAAACATTACCGCAGATTTGCTACACTCTTTATTCGTGTAGCAAGATGTATCTAAAGCACTTGGAAGCTGACAGCCCACAGGTGCGGGTAGATCGTCATGGATGGGGTGAAATGAATTGATAGATCCCCTTTGATTCGTTGACTTTTCGAGACAGGGCGTGAATTCCCTTTTCCTCACGATCGCTGTCATCTCCAAAAACGACTATCATAAATTGTTCAGGGAAATGTTTTTTATATTTATCAACCTGACCCACAGCCCTATCTGTTTCGCTGGATTTCTTAGCCTCTCTTGATAACTTCATTTCAATCACGAATTTTCCGTTGCCGATATTTAGGTCTACCAAACCCTCGTTTGTTGTGTCTCCCTTCTTCACTGTTTCAAAAAATTCTTTAAAATGAGATTCTAATTCTTTATTTAATTGGACCTCGGAAAGTTTTAACATGGCCCGCTCAAATTGAAATTTGTGAAGGGCCTCCTTTACTTTCACGGCATCTACAACATTATCAATCCACTTTCCACTTATGCTTTTCTTCTTATCGATCAAATTAATGTCATAAACACTTAGCCGCAGTAAACTATTTAAATTGAAGTTTCCTATGTTAATATCAGTTGCGGTCGTATAGATATTAAAATCATTTATTAGCTCAGTAAAATTAATAGTCCTTGAGCCACCTTCATAGTGATTCTGAATCCTTTTTAAGAGTTTTGGATTCTCTGAAATTTGATTCCCATCTAAATCCGCTTTTTTATCAATTATAGAAAAATACCAGTCGCTAAACACCAAATCTTTTTCGAGTTTAACATTTCGCACTAAAATATTTTTTTGCGTGACATCTAAGCCTAAACTCCCAAGTTCCAATTTGCTAATTTTCTTTTTACCTTCCTTAATCAACTTTTGAATAATTGTAACTGTTTTTATGCTCTCCTTTTGCTTTGCCATAAGACATTTAATTTAAAGATTACTATTCAATTACTTTACTGAGCTCTTTAAATGGGACATTTTTTGTTTTCTCCTCTCCTTTGTCATTTAAATATTTGATCGTTGCATTCCACGCATCTTTTTTTCCGATGATTGTGCCCTTCGTCAAATTATTACCAAATGGATTGTTTTTAAACCGAATTTGGTCGCCAATTTTAAAACTGGCAGCGAGTTTAGCATCTTCTTCGTCCCTTCTCTTCTCTGCCAATTTTTTCTCTGCCTCTTTCTTTTCCTTTGCTAATTTCCGTTCAGCTTCTTTTCTTTCTTGTTCGAAGTCTTTTTTATCCTGCGCCGCCTGTTTCGCCTGCTGCTCCTTTTCTGCATCTAACTTTGCTTGTTGATCCTTTGTAATAGATCCTGGGGCTCTATAACCCCATACGTCACCTCTGACTTTTATCTTTCCGTCTTTAATGAAGACTTCTATGTTTTTTAAAAACTCTCCGCCATCAATACTCATTACAGCCTCATCTATAGCAGCCTGCAAAGACCCTGTGTATGTTTTTTTATTCCTGTCGTAATCGCCTTTATCTATGCCTTCAACATACCGTGCCAGCTCTTTATACTCTGTTTTTGAATCAACATTCCGAGTAGAAACCATAGTCAGATTCCCCAATCTCGTCCAGCTGCTACAACTCGTTATAAATAATAGGATTATAGGAATTCCTATGCGTTTCACTATTTGCATACATCATTGTTTTTTGGGCTTTTCCTTTGTAGCCTTAATTGAATCGGTTTTTGCCTGATCTGGAGAACCATGAATAACTGCTATTTGTTTTGGAGGTACGCCCAGTGTGTCTTTTTTTATACCCAGATCTGAGCCAACAGAGCCGGCTAATTTAACATGATTTGTGCCGCTTATTGAATCCGTTGAGATATTTATTTTTGTCCCTTGCTCCTTGCCGACAATTACTTTTGTCGAAGTTTTAGATGTTGTATGGCACGATGCACATAAAAGAAGCAAGCCGCATATTCCATTAATTGGAAATAATAATTTTTTCATTTTTAAATGTATTCGCGTTTGATTTAAAAATCAAAAAATACGTTCCAGAAGAGAGGTTTGATTTGTTGAAGGAAAAAACATTATCTCCTGAAGTAGCCCGTCCCTTATATAAGTCCTTCACCAAATGCCCTAACAAATCTACCACCTGAATACTCAGCTCCGCATCTCTCTCAAGGTTAAAAGCGACAGAAAATGTTTCTGACACTGGGTTGGGATATACTTTTAATTTGTCGTTATTATTGACCTCCTGAATACCTGTTGTTGAATTGTCATGAATTTCTGCAATCCACGTATTCCAAGCATTATTCGTTGTTCCAAACATTCCATTCATCCATATTGATGGCAGAGTGCTGTTATGCTTCCGAGAAGTTCCTGTATAATCACCCCACCTTTCAAGTGTAACAGGAGAAACACCTACATAGCTTGAGCTTGCTCTAACTAATGTTGAGGGTGACCAGTTTCCCGCATTGTCGCAGTTGACAACTCGGACTTCGGGGTAAATAGTTGAACCACTTCTTGCAAATCCAATCATTACAGAATTATCGGCTGGATTAGATGCATAAGACGCAACTATAATGGTATAGAGAATCAAGAC
>PLXK01000105.1 GCA_003151415.1 Bacteroidota bacterium | reverse complement strand
CGCCCATGCCGGGCGCACCGAAAAAAGGTTGGCTTTTATCAAAGCCAACCTTTTTGTTTATTGCATTCCAATTGATTTTTTATTGCCAATTGTTCTTTGTTTTGCCAATTGTCAACTGCCCATTGCTTTTCTTTTGTGCAAACCGCAAACTTGTTTAATAAATCCTGGCGTTTCCTGTCAGATCAATGGAGTCGTAATTGCCTTCTGCCGGTTTTATACTCATCACCGGAACCTTGGAATGGTTTACGATTTGTTTGGCAAAGGGCCCAAGGAATATTCCTGTCAGAGAAGATTCCTGATCGGTCATGATGACAATGAGATCGGCATTGACAGATTCAGAATAGTCCATGGCAGAAACAGCGAGGTTTGTCCCTTCAACGGTTTTGCGTACATAAGGCAATCCGGCTTTTTTCACTACATCTTCTACGGAATCCATTTTGATGCTGAATTTGGGAGCATCATTGTCATCGTGCGATTCGAGCAGACCCAGGATGTGTATCCGGGCTCCGTAATGCCTGGCCAGTTCGATGGCGTAACTCACCTTTTGCCTGGAGTGAAATTTATTGTCAATGGGGACCACAATATCCGAAAAACCCAATTTCTTTGAATGGGTCTGGACGGTAATGACCGGGCAGTTAGCCCGGTTTACCACCTTGTGGGCGTTGCTTCCCATAAAATACTCTTCAAAACCGCTTGCCCCGTGCGTTCCCATGATGATGAGATCGATTTTGTTCTCGTCGGCATATNNACCACTTCGGATGCAATACGGCCTGTACTGCACAGAGTCACCGGTTTAATGCCATACTCCCTGCGGATATTTTCACTGACGTCATCCATTTTTTTGCCGACAATGGCCTGAAGCGAATCCAGATTGCTCAGTCGCAGGATCGGTTCAGGAATATCGTAGGCATATTCATTGACCTCCAGAACATGAATCAGATAAAGTTCTGCTTTCAGCAAGCGGGCCATAAAGGCGCCATGTTCGATAGCCAGAAGCCCTGTTTCCGAAAAATCTGTCGGAATCAAAATGTTCTTGATGTTGAAGTTCTTCATAGATATAGTATAGATTAACTGGGTGACACAACAAAAATATCCGGGCAGCCGGTCTTAAAAAATGACTCTNNGAAACCTCATGCCTGCCGTTTCTTAGAAGATACAGCAACGCGGCCTTTCCCGGAGTTCGGAATAATACTCAGTACCGGCATATCCGCACGGAGAATGATTTCCTGTGCGGAAGACCCGATAAAATAATCCGTAAAATCAACCTCCTGCTGGGTCATGATCAAAAGCAGGTCTCCGTCCACCTTCGACGAATAATCAACAATACATTGAGCCAGACTCTCCTCGCCCTTGATTCCTTTAATGATCTCCGCGCTGCACTCGATTCCGGCCTTTTCCAGGTACGACTTGACCTGCGACAGTTGCCGCGTCATGCGGTTGACGATGAATTCGTCTTTTGTAAATATCACAGACACCACACGAACCGCTGCTTCATAGAGCCTGGCAAATTCGATGGCCCGGACCACTTTTTCTCTGGTTTCCTTGGTCAGATCCAGTGGAAGAACAATGTTTTTACAGCCCGCGCGGTGATGTTTTCCTTTTATGGTAAGCACCGGACAATTCGAAGCACGAACAACATGAAGGGCGTTGGAGCCGATGAATCTGCGTTTCAAGCCTTTTGCCGTAGCGTGACAACCCATCACGATAAATTCAACATCGAGCATTTCTGCAACCTCGGCAATTTTTTCGTACACCCGGCCTCTTGCAACAAGCGTGCTTACCTTCAGATCCTTGTATTTGGTCTCAATGAGCTTGACCTGTTCCTTGAGCCGCGCATCCACATCTTTCCGGATCGTTTCGTATTGCCCTGTACTCAAATGCTTGCCCAGAATCCCGCCGTCCTCGATCACATGTAAGAGTGTAATTTCTGCCGGAATCAGTCTGGAAAGATTCAGTCCCTGCGCAAGAGCAATCAGCGACTGCTCCTCAAAATCAAGTGCGATCAGCACTTTTTTCGTATTCTGTTTTGCCATAAATGATGCTTATACGGTTTAAGGATCCTGATCACAAATGCCTTTCTCAGCCTTAAAAAACCTGGTCCGCTTGGTATAAATTATAATGTAAGAATACCTCTTCTCTTCAATCCTTTATTTACCTTTATTCCGTATATGAAATTCAGAATCTGTTGGATTCTGATGCAATGATAAAGTTTCTCTTTCTTAAATCAAAGTCCAATCCCGTAATCCACATTTATGAACAAGCAAATTCAAGATTCCGAATTGATTATCAATCCCGACGGAAGCATCTTTCATTTGAAGCTCCATCCCGAACAACTGGCAGATACCGTCCTCCTTGTTGGCGACCCGGGCAGGGTTGACAGCGTTTCCAAACACTTCTCATCCATCGAACACAAAGCGGCCAACAGAGAATTTGTCACCCATACAGGAATATATAAAGGCAAGAAAATCAGTGTATTATCTACCGGAATCGGAACTGACAATATAGATATCGTGGTAAATGAACTGGACGCCCTGGTCAACATCGATCTAAAGAGCCGTTGTCTTTTGCCCGAGCGCAAAACACTCAATCTGATCCGCTTGGGAACATCGGGTTCTCTTCAGCCCGATATCGATACTGACAGTTTCCTGCTGTCCAGCCATGGCCTGGGCATGGACGGCCTGCTGAATTTCTATGGCAATCTGGACAAAATCAATGAAAACCGCCTCTCGGAAGCCTTTATATCACAAACCGGCTGGAACAGCAAGCTCCCTTTTCCATACATTGTCAAGGCATCTGACAAACTCACCAAAGTGTTGGGCCAGGGCTTAAAAACAGGCATTACNNGGGTTTTACGGTCCACAGGGAAGAGTCCTTCGGATTCCCCTGGCTGTGGAAGGAATGAACGAGGCTTTTACAAAATTCAGTTTCGAAGGACAAAGGATCACGAATTTTGAAATGGAAACCTCTGCATTGTATGGCCTTTCCAAACACCTCGGGCATGAGGCCTGCACGGTCTGCACGATCATAGCCAACAGATTTGCAAAGACTTACAGCANNCTATGCTCAGAGAACAAGAGTTAAACGCCCTGATCAGCCTTCTTGACGACCCTGACGAATCCGTCTATCACGAGATTCAGGCCAAACTGCTTTCACTTGGCCACAATGTCATTCCCCTTCTTGAACATGCCTGGGAAAACTCTTTTGATTCGGTGCTTCAAAGCCGGATTGAAAACATTATCCATAAAATCCAGTTCGACAATATCGGCGGGCAGCTTCAGGATTGGGTCAGAAAGGATCAGGGAAATTTACTCAAGGGAATACTGCTCGTTGCCAGGTATCAATACCCTGACCTGGATGAGAAAAAAATAATCAAACAGATTGAGCAGATCAAACAGGATGTGTGGCTTGAACTGAACAATAACCTCACCGCTCTCGAAAAGGTAAGGGTGATCAATCACATCTTGTTTGAGGTGCACGGATTCGGAGGCAACACAACCAATTACCATGCCCCCCAGAATTCGTACATCAACAATGTTCTGGAATCCAAAAAAGGCAATCCACTTTCCCTTTCTATTCTCTATCTGATTATTTCCCAGGATCTGAGCATTCCTATTTACGGGGTCAATCTCCCCGAACACTTTGTGCTTGCTTACATGGATGAAGAAAGCCAGTTTCCCGTGTATGGAGAAACACCCAACAAGGTTCTTTTTTATATCAATCCTTTCAGCAAAGGAGCCGTATTCAGCAGCAAAGAAATTGATGCCTTTCTGAAACAACTGAAACTTCCTTTCGAACAAACGTACTACGAACCCTGCCCGAACGTAGACATCATCAAGCGTGTTTTCAGAAACCTGATCATCGCCTACGAAAAGCTTGGCTATCCGACCAAAGTAAAAGAACTCGAGAACCTGCTGGCTGTGCTTGTAAAAGCCTGAGCTTGCTGACTTGGGTACGTTTCCCTTCCGGCGAAGTTGTAATTTGCAGTTGGCAGTTGGCAACTTTTTGTTTCATTTTGCAAACTGCAAACTGCCCCATTGCCAACGATTCCTCATCGCTAGGAAGACCTCAGACTAAAGATTAAACAATAAACACCTACAAATCCTTACCTTGCCCCCATTATGGATCACTACAAATATTACATACTATACAAGCCCTATCAGATGTTGAGTCAATTCAGCCCTGAAGCAGGAGGCAAACCCACTCTTGCCGATCTGAATTATCATTTCCCGAAGGATGCTTATCCGGTAGGAAGACTGGATGCCGACAGCGAAGGTCTGCTTCTGCTGACAAACGATAAAAAACTGAATCACAGCCTGCTTGAACCCACTTACGGGCATGAACGGACATATATTGTACAGGTGGACGGAGAAATAACCGAGGAAGCCTGCAAAGAGCTTGAGAAAGGCATGGAAATCAAGCTGAACGACCGTGTTCACAAAACACTTCCGGCAACAGCTTCCATAATCAAGTCCCCATCCTGGCTCAGAGAACGCGTACCGCCGGTGAGGTTCAGAAAAAACATTCCTACTTCCTGGATTCGCCTGACCCTTACAGAAGGGAAAAATCATCAGGTAAGAAAGATGACGGCTAAAGTCGGTTTCCCAACCTTGAGGCTTATCCGCGAAAGTATGGGCAAACTCAAAGCGGACAGTCTGATTCCCGGGGCTGTCAAAGAAATGAAACAGGATGAGATTTATGGTTTGCTGGATCTGTGATGATCCATTGCGTTGAGGCTGAAACGAATCTTGAAGCAAGTACCATCCTTGCGATCTACCTGTAGCCGGCCTCCTATCTGTTCGGTAAGCAGCGAAACAAGCTGTAAACCCAGTGTGGATGTGGTGTGGATATCAATATCCGGGGACAGTCCCGGTCCATTGTCACGGACCTCCAGCGAATAGGAAGCCTGTTTCTTTCCGGTAGTGAGTTCCCGAAAACCGACGAAGAGCATCCCCTTCCTTTTTCCGGAAAAAGCATATTTGAATGCGTTGGTCACCAGTTCATTGATGATTAATCCGCAGGGAATGGCTTCTTCAATCCGGAATGAAGGTGATTTCATATCCACCTTAACCGAAATTTCCATGTGCTTGTCCTGATCGCTGTATACCGAATTCAAATAATTGACAAGTGAGGTAATGTACTCATTCATGTCAATCCGGCTAAGATCGCTGCCCTGGTATAATTTTTCATGAACCATGGCCATGGACCGGATCCGGTACAAACTCTCATTGAATTTTTCGCGTGAAATCGGATCGCTGATGGTGGCAGCCTGAAGGCTCAGCAAGCTGGAAATCACCTGAAGATTGTTTTTTACGCGGTGATGAANNTGCATCAAAATGATCGCCTTTGTTTCCAATTATGGCTTTGGAAGAATAATCGAACCTGGCGATGGCGATGACCGCCTTGAGTATCTCATCTACACGTTTACTGGTTTTAGCCTCTTTTCTTTCCTCGGCATTTATTTTTTTCTGCAGTTTGAAAAGCGCCTTTTGAATGGCTCTCTTACCGGAAATCAAAGAAGACTTGTCTTTTCCAAGTCTGTCTACCGCTTCATTAATTTCCTCCAGACTGAACTTCATCTTCATCTTATTTAGCCCCTATAAACTGAGTCAGCCAGGCAATGGCTTTTTTTTCTTCAGTGAATAAACGCGTGGGTATGGTGGGTTTGCTGAATTGAATATAAAAATTACCGACAATTTTACTGACAGGTGATTTGATCAGCATGGCTATGGCATTGACCTGGCTTTTACGGCCTCTCANNTGAAAAATGATCGCGGGCTTCTTTGCTCACGGACTTGATTTTCCTGAGATCCACCAACAGCGGGATCATGCCACCGTTACTCAGCCTGGTGATTGCCTCACTGTTCCAGATGGCGTGCGGAAGCCTGACTTCCGCATCCTGTTTCACTTCAGTTCTGCAGATGCCGTCTTTTCCCATCCGGGTCAAAAACACTTCCGATTCTTTTACGCGCTCCTGCATATGCAAATACTTAGGCTGGTTTCACGCCATGCATTTTGGTCAGCCAGCTGAGATGCCCCATGTGTACGCCTTCGTGGCGGATACAATGATGGATGCAGATGCGTTTGCTGCTGTCTTCACCAAATTTCAAATTGATTGCATTGGGCTCATTCAGCTGATCGCCGGTTAAAGTCTTTAAATGTTTGACGGCCTGAACATGAATTTCCCTCATTCCTTCCAGAACAGCAGCTATCGGCGGGCATTCTTCACGCGGTGGAAGCGTCGATCCGATGCTGAAATCCCTGAGCCAGCCAATTTTCAGATCAGGACCTGAAGTGGCTTTCAGCAATAAAAAATCCTGCGCCCAGGCCAGATGACAAATGATCCAGAATGCGCTGTTGAAGCTCTGGCCTCCCGCGGTGAATGTCTTATAGATATCTATGCCTTTCAGCTTTGTGAGATAATAGAGTGTCAGTTCGCGCGTATTGTCAATCACCTCACAGAGTACTTCTGTTTCGTTTCTTTGCGACATGGCCTTTGTTTTGTCTTTCAAAAATATCAATTAATTCGATAATTGATGCTTTCAGTCATATTATCACCGGGTTGTTTCCATAAACCTGATTCCGGCCAATTCCGCGGCAGACGAAGTTAAATCCTGGTTATTCGCCACCGAGAACTTCACAACAGCTCAGCTGTATTTTGTATCTTTATCCCGGTGTTTTATAAATGATAACATATATTATACTTGTTTCAGACTATGAACCGTTCCTCTTTCTTTTCCATTTGTCTGCTTCTGGTACTTGTTTTCGTCCGGCCATCCGCCCTTTTTGCCCAAAAACAGGCGTCCTCTTCTAAAAAACAGTACATTGTTTCAGGCTCCATCACGCAGACAAACTCCTATTGCGGCGGAGCAAGACCATCGGAGGAGATGATCACACGCCTGAATACACCCAAAGCCTGGGCAGGGAAAAAACTTTACATACGCAACGGATCCGAAAATTCAGGTAAAAAGAAAGTGTTACGCGAAATCGTTGCCGATTCGGCTGGTCATTTCAGCACAAAGCTTCCTTCGGGAACCTACTGCATCATCGAAAAAGAACAGGTCAAACGTCTCAATACCGAGGAATTCCGAAAAAAGAAAACCGAAAATCTGAAACTTGACGAAGAATGTCTGAAACAATGGTGGAGTAAATGCTACATGAGTTTTGAGGTCAAAGAGGCGGATAAAACAGATCTGAACATCAATTTCCATATCCCCTGCTTCACCAATGGGATCCCTTGCATGAAATATACCGGACCCCTGCCGCAATAAATCATTACTTATTCTTTTTGGAATATTTTAACGGGGAAGATATCACCTGGGGTGCTCTTTTTCTCATCTTTAATATGAAAGGGTCAGAGGGCTTATGATCATAAAAAACAAGGTCGGCTGCAGGTCGGTCCAGGTCGACCATAGAAACCCCGACGTATCCTTGCCTTTCAAAATATTCAGGAAAGTAATCGCTGTCCTGGACAACCCATTGCTGGTTGCACATCACTTTCTTCATCCCGGTAACTGTCCCTCTCCGGTTATATGTTGCAAGCGCCACATTCACCGAATCGAGAGGAAGATTTGTGGTGGCATCAACAAACTGATATACGACAGGAGGGTCATTTTCCTGATGCCTTTTTTGGGCGTTCATCCGTGTTGGGAAAAAGGAAAGAAACAGAAAAGAGGCAATGAAGCAGGCTTTCATATATGTATAAGGGGAATGGCACGAAAAGATACAGCCTGAAGAAGGGTTATTTCTAAAAGACAGCCGATTACGCTGACTAACGTTAAGAATCATTTCATGCATTTGCAGTTAGCATCCCAGTCCGATCAAGGCAAAAACTCAATCAAACCCCAGAGGGGTGAAATGATACTTAGGGGTGAAATTATGCTAACGACCAAGGCAAAAACTCAATCAAACCCCAGAGGGGTGAAATGATACTTAGGGGTGAAATGATACTTAGGGGTGAAATGATACTTAGGGGTGAACAGATTCTAAGGGAAAATGAATAAACATCTGCTTACTAAGCTTCCTTAAACAAAAGCCGGTTTCTGCGGTGGAATCCATAGATGAAAATGATTCCTGCCAGAAGCGTGCTTAGGGCTGCAACAAAAATCGGGAGGTTCTGATCGATGTTTACAATAAAACCGGCAATGATGGGAGGAATAGCCATGGCCAGGGATTGAACACTTTGCTGGATGCCCATAATCTCGCCTTGCGAATCTTTTGCTGTAAGGGTGGAGACAATGTTGGTGGAGTTGGGTTGAATGAGCCCTTGAAAAACGGCAATGAACGGAAGAATATAATACAGATAATAGTTTTGTTCGGGCAAAAGCAAAATCAGGAAGGTGATGCCTAAAAGCAGAATGGCTGAATTCAGAATTTTGCTCGGGCTGAATTTCTTAGCCAGCGGCCGGGCAATGCCTCCCTGTGCAACGGCTATCCAGATACCGATATAGGCAAACAGGTTGCCGATCATGGCCGTTTTGTAATTGAATTTCTGAATCAGAAAGACCTGAAAAAACTGGGTAAAAAAGCTGAAACCGAATGTCAGAAAAAACACAACAGTAAACATCACCCGCATATTGTTGAGCCGGAATACTTTTGAGATGTTCTGAAAACCGGTTAGAAGACTGACAGGCCGCTGAATGCGATGCGAGCTGGTCTCCGGAAAACGAATCAGTACCAGGATAATATTCAGTAACGAAAGCGATGCCGAAGCGATAAAAGGTGTTGAATAGCTGAACCAGCTTACATGAGCAGGATCTGAAAGCGCCCCGCCGATATACGGACCAACCGTAAAACCCAGGGCGAAGGCCAGGCCAATCAAACCGAAGTTCTTTGTCCTGGTTTTCTCATCGCTCACATCGGCAATCGAAGAAGTGACAATGGAAATGTTTCCACCGGTAAATCCATCCAGGGCGCGGCTCACGAACAACAACCAAAGATTTTTCTCAAAAAGCGCAATAGCAAAAAGGATATAACCAAGACATGTCCCTGCAAGCGAAATCAAAAGGATTTTTCTCCTGCCTTTTCGGTCAGCCAGGGCACCCAGGAGCGGTGCACCAAAAAACTGGGCTATGGGAAAAGTGGCAATGAGCAGTCCCAGAATAATTGTTCGCATGTGCTGCGAAGTTTCTGCCGGCAACAGGGTAAAACTCTTATCGAGAAAGACCGGGGCCATAATGGGTATGATGATCCCCACACCCAAAAGGTCCAGAAAAACCGTAACAAAGACGGGAAGAAGAATGCTTTTGGGTTTTGTACCGGTTGCTGCCATATAGATTAAACTCGCACAAATTTAGAAAAACAAGGCACACCTCAAAAACTAAAGCGCTATTGATCCTTCCACTCGGGCAGTCTTCCGGGTGTATACGGCGCTTTATTGAGTTCCAGTTGCGTTTCCATTTTCTCCAGGCGTGTATTCAGGGCTTTCATGTCGGCCAAAAGCGTTTTGAAATCAGCTGCAGCCACTTTGTAAGAATCCATGACTGTAACTGTAGGCGCACATGTTACGCGCCAGGCATTCGAAACAACCCCGTCAATTCTGGCAGACAATGAAGGCTGAACGGAAAACTCCCGTTTTGACAAGCTGGGATCGCCGTATTGGCGCACATTAATTTCTTTCAAACTCAGTTCAATGCCACTGACTTCTTCAAGTGCACTCAAACTGGTCTGGTTGGAGTTCAGAATCGCCTTTTTCACCACGCGAACCCGGTTGGTCATTTCATTACCAAAAAGGCCTGCCCCGTCTGCGGCCCTGGAAAGTTCGGCAACCTTTTTATTGAAGTCCAGTACGGCCTTTTTATCCTGCGCCACAAGTGTTGCCGAATTCAGCGCAACGGCATTAAAGGGCTGGGGCTTGACGAGCTCAGTGAGTTTTCCGCTTTCGAATTTAGCAAGTGAAACGGTGTACTTTCCAGGCATTGCCAGAGGACCTTCATCGGGTTCGGAATAAGGATTGCTCAAATCGGGTTCGGGATTGGATGCAGGAGAAAGGGATGGGTAACGAAAATCCCAGTCAATGCGGTTCAGGCCTTTGGTGGCTGCTGCTTTTATTCGTCTTACAACATTTCCATTTTCATCAGCCACGGTAAAGAGCAAATAAGGAGCTTCTTCATTGTCTTCTGCATGCATGGCATCCAGGGATGGATAATCAATGGCTTCTCCTTTTTTTATTTTTTCTTTTTCAAGATCCTGTCTTTTCTGTTTCAATGTTTTGATTTCATCTTTCAGATAGTAAGTAAAAACTGCGGCAACAGGAGGATTGGGGGCCGTATAAAAACTTTCACCCTGGAATCCTTTGCCACGGTGTCCGTAGGGGGCCGACTGGATAAACATCAGGGCGTCCTTGATTGGAAAAATAAATGCAGCTTCATTCAGAACATCTGCTTTCAGATTTCGCAGCGGACTATAATCATCCAGGACAAAAAATCCGCGTCCGAAGGATGCCAGAACCAGATCGTCTTCTCTTTTCTGTATGGCCATATCGCGGATGGGCACTGTCGGAAGGCCGCCTTTCAGCTGAATCCAGTGCTTGCCGGCGTCGATTGTGAAATAGAGTCCGAACTCAGTGCCGGCAAAAAGCAGATCGGGATTCTTGTAGTCCTCAGCNNCGCTATGCTGTAAACCGATCCCCGTTCAGGAAGATTCGATGTGATGCTCTGCCAGGTCTTTCCTCCATCAGTGCTTTTAAACAAATACGGCTTAAAATCTCCGTTCCGGTGATTGTTAAAAGCGGCATAAACGATATTTTCCTTGAATTGCGAAGCCAGCAAAAAACCAACGAAACTTTGCTCGGGAACTCCTGGAACCTTGTCGATCTTTGTCCAGTTCTTCCCCCCGTCAGCGGTTATCTGGATCAGGCCATCGTCTGTACCGGCGAATAACAGGTCCTCCTTCAACGGAGATTCGCTGAAAGAAATGACATTTCCGTATATGGATGTACTTTGATTTTTCGCAACGGCATCCATGCTCCAGACTTTGCCCATCACCGGAAGTTTGTTCCTGTCCATATGACGCGAGAGATCGGGACTGATTGTTTTCCAGGTATTGCCCCTGTCGTCGGTCCGGAACAGTTTATTCGCTGCAAAATAGAGACGTGTTGAAGAATGCGCACTCACCTGCAAGGGGGCATCCCAGTTCCAGCGAAAAGCTTCTTCACCGGGCTGTTCAATGGGTTTGATATCAATTTGCTCGCCGCTCTTTTTATCGAAACGGACAAGTCCTCCATACTGCGATTGGGCATAAACAATATTCGGATCTTTCGGATCAACCTGCGACTCGAATCCATCTCCGCCGGTGGTTACGAACCAATCGGCATTGATGATTCCGGAGGAGCTGACAGTCCGGGAAGGGCCACCGAGGCTGTTGTTATCCTGTGTGCCGCCGTAAATGTTATAAAAAGGAGAAGCATTATCCAGGGCCACCTTGTAAAACTGGGTGATGGGCAGGTTGCCTTTGTAGTTCCAGTTCTGCGCATCGTCAAAACTTTCATACAAGCCACCGTCACATCCGGCCAGGCTGTGTTTGGTGTCTTGGGGATCGATCCAGAGTGCGTGATTGTCCACATGTTTTGACTTTTCACCAAAGGCCGTGAAGGTTTTGCCATAGTCATTGGAAACCTGATTGATGGTATTCAAAACGTAAATGCGGTTGAGATGAACAGGATCGGCTATGATTTCGGAATAATAGTTTCCCGCCGTATACAAGCCATTGCGTTTTTCCCAGCTCGCACCTCGGTCTGTTGAAAGAAACACGCCTCCCTTGTCGCCTGCCGTTTCGACAATGGCAAAGATGCAATCCGGATTGACCGGAGAAACAGCCAGCCCTATGCGCCCCAGATCTTCTGTGGGAAGGCCGCTGACACTTTTGTTCCAGGTCATCCCTGCGTCGGTGCTTTTGTAAAGTGAAGATTCCGGCCCTCCGCTGATATAGGTCCACTCGTGTCTTCTGCGCTGATGAGCACAGGCATAGAGCACATCCGGGTTCCGGGGATCGATGTGAATTTCATTGCATCCGGTATTTTCGCTGATGGTCAGAACCTGTTTCCAGGTTTTACCTCCGTCGGTCGTTTTGTAAATTCCCCGTTCTCCTCCGGCAGACCAAAGCGGGCCACAAGCGGCGACATACACAACATTTGAATTTTTAGCGTCAACGGCAATCATTCCAATGTGTTCGGAACTTTTCAGGCCAACGTTTTTGAACGATTTCCCTCCGTCTTCCGATTTATATACTCCGTCGCCATAGGACACGCTGCGCTGATTGTTGTTTTCGCCGCTGCCCACCCATACCACATTGGTGTTGGTTGGATCGATGGTGATGCACCCGATGGAAAAGGAGGCTTCTCCGTCAAACAGGGGAGAGAAAGTGACACCGGCATTGCTTGTTTTCCAGACCCCTCCTCCGGCAGTAGCCAGGTAATACTCGCTGTGATTTTTGGGATTTACAGCAATGTCGAGGATACGGCCCGATGTTACTGCAGGGCCGACATTCCTGAAGTTCAGTCCGGCGAAAGTTTTGGCGTTTAAAGGGCCCGTCTCGGCAGCCGCTTTGGCTGATTCTTTGGTTTGTGCAGGAACATCCGAAAAAGAAATGATTCCTGTTAAAATGGCGATGGTGGCGATATACCTCATGTTGCTTTTTTTTGGCAAGCCAAAGGTATAAGATTTTAGAACCTTTTCCGTGTTTCCACTTCCGATCACAGTCCGGAAAGAAAATGCTGATTATTGGATGATATGACATCTCACAAGATTCCAGATAACCGGGGATGGGGAACCGGTATAAGCACGACGCACAAGGCCATAATTTTCGACAAAGAACGACCGGTTGCCGTCGTTGTATGTCCATTGAAGAACATGTGTAAGCATCTTCGAACCCAGAACATAGGTGGTGATATCATTTTCAGCATATGGCCCCATGGCATAGGTGTATAATCCTCTGCAATTGTACGGCAGGTATAAGGATAAGACCCTGTTCATGATATTCACAGAATCCCGGTAATTTATGAGTTGGATGGTGGAGTCAATTTGGTAAGTGGGTCCTGTACCGGGGCTGTTGGGCGGCACGGAGACGATGGCCGTTGGATTACGGTGAGCGCCAAGCACATTGTTTCTTTTGTTAAATGTACTGTAGGTAGTCACTTCAAACCATTCGCAGGTGTCTGTGGGGGTAATCGCCCTTCCGGTATCAAGCTTTGTTACAAATACGCTGTCGATGGCTCCGGTTGTACTGTCCTTATAGATCCAGTAAGTACCCGGTCTGAAAAAAGCATACGCTTTGGTTACTGAGTTTACAGGATAATACGTGTGATGAACAAAAGTTGGAATCCCTGAGCTGTTAACGGTGGGTTTAAATGGTGTTGGGTTGTCCTTTCCACAGGAGGAGAGAAAAAGCCAGCAAACATACAAAAGCAAAGAGGGCTTTTTCATACCTTGAATTTATTGCAAAGAAGAGCCGGATCGGATCTGAATTAAAATGTGAGATCAGGGAATGCTGTAAATGTAACGCTTTATTTCATCCCCCTTTGATGAATTGAGTACCCTGTCGATTCGGCCGAGTCAATGGTTGAAAGAGCCATGCCGTTTACATAAAACAAGGATGTGTCAGCCGGGTTAAAACCAGTGATATTGTTTGGCTGCGATTTTATGCCGTTTGTTTCTTGATTTCGACGAAGGTTCCTGCTTTCCTGAATTTCCGATGCTGACCAGATTGATTTTTGCGCCAAGACTGATACCGGCATCGACAATCCCGAAGGTATCCGAGGGATAATTCTTGCCAAAACGAAACTTGAATTCGCCGAACAATCCAAACCGGTCGTAATACCGCTCAAAGCCCAAACCCAGATTCAGGCTTGTCCAGTCAAACGCCTTGACATCTCCTATTTTGTAATCCAGATTATCCTGGTTCACCGCTGCCGGTCCTTTGTATACGCCGTGCCAATGCTGAAAACAGGCGCCAGTGATTGCATAAAACTTCGTATTGGTAACACCCACATTGAAGTACAGGTAATCCAGATTCAAATCCAGGTTTGTGGTGTGAATATTCTCCCAGGCAGGCTCTGCGTTGTGGATGAACTGATAGGTATATTCCCCGGCAATACCGAATCTGCGGCGAAAGCGGAAGGCCGCCCGGGCGTTCCATCCTGATTTAAACTGCTCGAAGGGCTCCATGCGCATATTGATGCTTGAAAATGCAAGCCCTCCCCCGACAGATATTTTCATTACCGTGTCCCGCTCTGCCCTGGCATCGGCGAAAGCCAAATTGGAATGGATACACAAAAGAAGGGTAAACAGCGGGAGGAGGACAAACACCCTGAATCGATTCATTGTCTTTTGATTTTTACAGGGATGTATCATCATAGCATAAAGATATGCAAATGAGGGCAAAGATCCAATCCGGGTAAATACACCAAACTGAAAAAAACAAGAAATCCCCGGATAAACCTGAGGATTTCCTGATGCACATTTCCATCAAGTTATTTACTCACGATCACCCTTGTGCTTGAACGCAAGTCTCCTTTAAACAAAAGAATGAGGTAGGTACCATCGGCAAGATCAGACAGATCGATTCCATTCTGATAAACGCCTTCGTAATGATTGCTGATCTTGAAAAGTTGTCTGACCATTTTGCCCCGGGCGTCATACACTTCAGCATGCACATCCGCTCTATGTGTGATTGTGTAACCCAGGGTACAGAGTCCCTTTGTCGGATTCGGAAAACAAGTCAGCCCGACATTCGCACCATCCAGCTCAGCCAGCGCCTCTTTACCGGGTTTTGCGGCTTGTTCCGAATCCG
This sequence comes from Bacteroidota bacterium, assembly GCA_003151415.1. Lineage (GTDB taxonomy): Bacteria > Bacteroidota > Bacteroidia > Palsa-965 > Palsa-965 > Palsa-965. The sequence continues at coordinate 7,152 of PLXK01000105.1, read as the reverse complement.
TTTTCATTGTTCCGTTCGTGTTTATATCTGCTGTAAGATCTGAAAGATGGCTTGTCTCCTGCACGATCGGGTTTGGTGGGGCCGCTTCCGAGTCTCTTACCGCCGAAAGCCCCAGGCCACCCAGGACATAGGTTTGCTCTGCCGAGGGCCATACAAGGATTGCCACGCTATCGGTTGAAACCGAGGTGTCGCCCCAAACATAGCCGGGATCCGTGAATTCCGGAGTTTTTACAACCGTTTGGCCGGTCATGAACGTTTCAGGATTCTGCGTGGGCACGGGTATTTCGGGGCCGGTTTCGATAACGACCCTGATTTCATCTGTTTGCGGGGGAACATTTTCGATGACCCCATGCTCTGTAGTGTTGGTTAGCTGCGGTTTTATCTCAGTCACCACCGAAACAGGTCTGACTGTGTCAGGTCGGGATGTTTCTTTCTTTTTTAGGCTCAATTCACCTTTGGTGGTCTCTTTCAGTTCAACATCAGGCGTTTTGATCTTTTCCGGAGGTGTATATTTTATCCCGCCAGCTATCATCTTTATGGGTTCAGGAACAGGCTCCTGCACCTTCTCCAGGGCCACATCACCTTTCAGCATCGGCTGTTTAACATCCTTTTTAAGGGTATCGGATTCTGTTTTTCTTATGCACACTTTTCCTTTAAGTCTTGCTGATGAATCTTGTCCGTAAACATCGCTTATTCCAAACATGGCCGATCCGAAAACAAGAAAAACGGCCAGGGCAAAGGCTCTGAAAGGGCTCAGGTTCCGGGGAAGCAGGTGAAGTGGAATTTCAACATCCCTGGGTAGTTCGAGCTGAGCCGAACTGAACCGGCCACACACCTTCCCTTCTTCCTCTGCAAGCAGGATGCGTTCAATTTCTTCGGCATTTTTCTTGCTGAAATCGTGAACCGACTTGTTGCAAACACCACAGAAAGCGCCTTTCTGATCGGGCGTCATTTTGCTCCAATCCTCATGGCAGGGCTTGGGAATACTGATACGTTGCAGGAAGTTGCTGGACATGGGCTGAAGTTTTAGATTCATACCAGGGATGCCGAATTTTTCCGGATTCCATAAAATCATAAAAAAATAAAAGAAGGAAGGAACAAAGCCAAGAGTCTAAATCAGGGACCAAAGTCGGGTCCTGATTTTTTATTCTATATTTGAATGCAAGTCCAACGACAAAAAACACTTTTCATGAAGCACCTGCTCCTTCTTGCCGGATTTTTGACAATCACCCTGTGTATTCACTCCCAGACACTGGCTAAAAATGTTTATTTCGCAGTAGACAGCGTTCATTTAAGCGACGAAAATGTAGTGATGCTTGAAAAGGCCTTTCAATCCATGACAGAGGGAGACAGAGTCACATTTCGGGTGCTTATCCGCGATGATGTAAAGAACAGGACGTCCATCAATGAACTGAACCGAAAAAGATCCATTGAACTCCAGGATTTTTTCCTGGCCGAGGGAATTCCGGTGGCCAATATCAAAATGATCAAGACTCCCGGCCGCGAGGCAAAAGGTTTTATCAGCGACGACATGAAGAACCTGATTGTTTATGATGTCGAGGTTTATAAAGCTCTTGGTTCTGTTCAATTCACTTCATCGGATAACATAGGACTTCTGGACGACTCGGCCGAAATGTTTTCTGTTTCTGCCGATTCGGAAAAAGAGATTCAGGGCGCAAAGGGTGTGAGCATTGTATTTCCTGCAGCCGCTTTCGAATTCAAAACGGGGCTTCAGGCCCACGGCGATATTCAAATTGAGCTGAAAGAATTTTTGAAATCGGGGGAAATAGCCGGTGCAGGCCTGGTTACAATGAACGGGTTAACTCCGCTGAAAGCGCAAGGAATCATTTGGCTGAAAGCTTCCAGTTCGGGCAAGGAGCTCCGTTTGAAAAAAGGGAAAATGATTCAGGTGAAATTTCCCGCCCTGGCTTCCCTGCCCGAACCCCAGCTGTATTTCGGTAAGGAAATCAACGGCGTAATCAATCTGGTTCAGGGAGAAACAAGAGCTAAAACCGATGCGCAAAATACGGCCATTTATTCTTCAAAACTGCACTGGATAGCTGCTGCCGGGCCCGACAAAGAAACAGGAACGGCATCGCTGAATCTGAAAACAAACGTCGCTTACCCCATTTCCATCCGCCTGTTGATGAAAGAGAACAATCAGGTCATCGCAGCCATTGCTTCGGCCGGGGCAAAAGAAGCAACCGTAGACCACATTTATCCCAACCAGAAAGCCGTATTGATCGCCTATGGCCTGAAAGACGGAAAAATCTATTTTTATTCGAAAGAATTGACCACTTCGGTGGATGGGAAAGAGAAGATCCAACTGAAAGAATCCTCTTTGCCGGAAATAAAATCATTCCTGAGCCAAATCGGAAAGTAATTTCAGTAACTCCAGCCTGCGCGGTAATTCCACCGCCTGCCCTCCTGCAAAAAACCAATGGCCGCTCTCGGAAATCCGGGGCGGCCATTGATTTGGGAATTGAAACAAACCTTCTGTTCAGGCAGTGTTGGAATGCGATTTCTGTCTGACGGTGTCGATTAGAATCGGGTCCGGAGTAGCAGTTCCACCGTCGCCGCCAAGAACTTTGGTGAAACGCTCTTTCGTGATTTCCTGGAATTTTTCAAACCCTCGGGTACGTGTTTTTTTTGAGGATGGATTTCTTTTTTCAATGTTGTTTTGCTTTTTAATCCAAAAAGACAATTGGTATTGGTTTACATTGAATAAAATTTCAAAAGGGCAATCAGTTATTGCTTTGATTGGAATGTGCTCTGACTTTAGAAGCCCCATCGGGGGTCGGATCAGGTGCATTGGGATCAGGAGCTCCACCGCTTCCGCCAAGAACCTTGGTGATTTGTTCTTTCTTCATCTCGTTGAAGTTCGAGAAATTGCTCTGTCCGCTTTTCTTTTTAAAAAGATCTGAAATTTTCATTTGTTTTGTTTTTTTTTGTGTGTGAATAGTAAAACATGAATTGCCGTTTCTCTTTTTTGACACCAGGCCCATGTGCTTAGTGTTTGTCATTTCCAAATTTACGGCACAAGAGTACGTCCTCTTTTGGCCACGGACAAAGAGTTTTAGCAAACTGCCGGTTTGGAGCGGTGAATGGTTCGTTCCTGCGCTTGAAAAGGAAAAACGTTGACCTGTTGGCTTTCGCAGTGAATCGTCATCCTTTTCCGGCTTTAACACTTCCATGCCCGAGACTGACGGAACACATCAGGGCTAGCTCCAAATTCACTATTTTTGCCCATGCATCACCCCCTCCGGTCTTTTGTTGAACGAGCAGTCCTGATGCTGCTTCTTTTTCTCCTTCTTGCAACATTTCCGCTTCGGGCACAACACCTGGTGTTAAAAAATTACAATGTAAAAGACGGCTTGCCGAGTTCGGAAGTGTACTGCGCCTTTCAGGATTCCCGGGGATTTATCTGGTTCGGTACCGATGGTGGAGTTACCTGCTTTGACGGCTATGTTTTTAAAAACTACACAACCGAAGACGGCCTTGCCGACAATACGGTCTTTGGGATTACTGAAGACAAAAAACACAGGCTCTGGTTCCGTTCTCTTTCAGGAAAACTTTGTTACTGGAACAACGACTCCATTTACAGCCTGAAAGCCAATGACACCATTTCCTCTGTCATAAAAAATGCCGTTATGATATCGCTCTATGTCGACAGTGGCGATACTGTTTGGTGCGGCCTGCGCTTGTCCGGCGGATATTTCAAAATTGCCCCCGGATATACGGCTCGTGACTTTCAATGCATCAAGCCCACCTTCTTTTCGGGCTATTACATGATGAAGATTGAAGACGATCACATGATCACGGGTCATTTTCTGTCTAATGTGAAAGATCTGACTTTCCGGTTTTATTCAAAAGAAAAGCTCCTTGCGGAAGTCCCGAAAACCGACATGACGACATCGAGTGTGACTTATCTGCAGGTCAGTGCAGATACCTTTTTAATTTCCGATCTGGACAAGCTGTTTCTCATCCGGAAAAACGGTTCTGCCAATCTCTGGAACGCAAGAGAAAAATTTCATGAGCAAATCATTTGTTTAAAAAAAACGGGCTCTGTTTTCTGGGCCGGCGTCCATAAGAACGGGGTGTTCCGGCTGAATCCATCGGACGGATTTAAAATCCAGGGAGCGGAAAAAATCCTGGAAGGTTATTCCGTTTCCGATGTGCTGACGGACAATGAAGGAGGAACATGGTTCACCACCCTGGAAAACGGAATTTTTTACGCCTCGGCTGATCCATTTGTGTCGCATTACTCATTTCTGACGGGCTCAGAAAATAAGATGAGTCCGATTGCGCACAATGTTTTAAGTATCAGCAAAGGATACAACCGGATCGATCTGATTTCCGGGGACACTGTTCTCAGGGACATTCAGATACCGGATGACAGGGCTTTTGAAAAAATTCTGGGCAGGAAAAAAAGCGCAACATCGGCCATCATCAAAACAATCGACCCGGTACAAACCGCAAATTTCATCAGCTACTACTGGAACGGCAAAACACGCCACTTCGTCCCGATTGTGTATGAGCACAATACAAAAATCCTGGTGCTGACTTCAGCCATAGATACCATTTTCAACAGGGCTTACGTAACAAACCGCTATGATTTGTTCTGGATCGATTCCGGATCGCAATCCCTCAAAAAACTGGCCGATGTTCCGGCCCGTACGCTGTGTCTGTATACCGATCCTCAGGGGCTCCTTTGGCTTGGCTGCATCAATGGCTTATGGAGTTATAACGGCCATGCCTATACCTATCATGGCAATGAAAACGCTTTTTTGAAACACCGCATCGACGACATCAAGGTCGGCGCTGACGGAACCTGGTATTTTGCAACCCGGGGCAACGGAGTGATTGTTAAAAAAGGCAATAGCTACACCTCTGTCACCACCAGACAGGGCCTGCCCTCCAACAATTGCGAATGCCTGGATATCGATGAACGGGGCGATGTCTGGACGGGGACAAAAAATGGCTTGTGCAAACTAAGCCGCAAGGGTGACGGTCTGTTTTATGTTTCCAAACTCAATATCGAAAGCGACATTTTCAGCAGGGACATCTCTGAAGTGGAACACATCGGCAATACACTCTGGATCTCGACAAGCAACGGTATCGCCACTTACGTCCAGCCCGATGAGAAGAAACCCAAAATATCGCCGCAGATATACCTGAAATTGTTTTCAGTCAACGAAACGGATCATCTGAAAGATAAAATCCGCCTCTTTGATTACAATCAAAATTACATCCGCATATCCTTTGTCGGCCTCTCTTATCACAGCTTTGGGAAAGTCCAGTACAAGTATAAACTCATCGGGCTGGACACGGTCTGGCACAGCACTTCCAACACGACTATTCAATACCCCTTTCTTCCGCCGGGCGATTATCGTTTTGTATTGAAAGCCATCGCCTTTGACGGCCCCGAAAGCCGCGAAACAGCCCTGATCAGCTTCAGCATATCCAAACCTTTCTGGTTCAGAACCTGGTTTATTCTTCTTCTCAGTTCCGTGGCGGGTCTGATGATTTATTCCATATTTTATTTCCGGCTCAGAACGATAAAAACAAAAGAAAGACAAAAGACACAATTCAACCACCAGCTGGCCACCCTTGAAATGAGAGCGCTCCGGGCTCAAATGAACCCTCATTTCATTTTCAATGCAATCAATTCCATACAAAATCACATCATCCGCAACGACCGCACCACGGCTCAGGATTATCTGGCGAAATTCGCAAGGTTGATCCGGAACGTGCTCGAAAATTCGAAATCAGAATCTATTTCTGTTTTTCTGGAACTGGAGACACTCAGTCTGTATATCGAACTTGAACAGATCCGGGTGCCTGGCAAATTCAGTTATTCCATTCATGTTGAACCTTCGGTTTCACAAGACAATACGTTCATCCCTCCCCTTCTGCTGCAACCGTTCGTTGAAAACTGCATCCTGCACGGGCTTATGCCTCTTGCCGAAAACAATGGGAAAATAGATATCCGTGTGCAAGAAAAGCAAGGCAGCCTGGTCTGTTGCATAACCGACAACGGAATCGGACGTAAAAAAGCTTCTGAAATTAAAAAAAGAAAGGCAAGCTACCACCGCTCCATGGGGCTCTCGATAACCGAAGAACGGATAAACCTGCTGAACCGTCCGGATGCCCCCAAGGCCAGTATTTCAGTGGAAGATCTGGAAGACCGTTCAGGAAATCCTTCCGGAACCCGGGTCATTCTGTCCATCCCTCTTGTTCAACATCCGGACACCAATCCCGCTTAGAGGGAACAAGCTAATTTGAAATGCTGTTTTTTCGGTATAAATCATTTATTTTTATGTCAGAATTCAGAAATCATGATCAAAGCCATACTTATTGATGACGAAATAAACGGAGTGGAATCTCTGCAAACACTCATTCAGGAGAATTGCAGCGGCGTAGCTGTACTGGAAACGGTCACAAACCCCGTGCTGGCCATAGAGCTTATCAGGAAATTAAAACCGGATGTCATCTTTCTGGATATTGACATGCCGGAAATGAGTGGGTTTGAATTGCTCGATAAAATCAAGGACATCCCGATACACGTTATTTTCACCACGGCCTATGATCAATATGCGGTAAGGGCATTCAAACACAATGCCGTTGACTATCTGCTCAAACCCATTATCATCAGTGAACTGACGGCTGCCGTCAGCAGATTGACAGGCAGGATCGGAACGGTCAACTCCGACCACACCAATCTGGAAAGCCTGCTGATGAAAATCCAGGGAATGACCAGCCAGAAACTTGCCGTGAGAAGCCTGAACGAGATTATTTATGTGGATATGGACCAGATTGCTTATCTGGAAGCCGATTCCAATTATACCAATATCTTTCTGATCACCGGCGAAAAGCTGAATTCAACCAAAACACTGAAAGAATATGAAGCCATGCTTGACCCGAAAATTTTCTTCCGGGTCTTCAAGGCCAATGTGATCAATCTGAAGTACGTCAAAAAATTCATCAAGGAAGACGGAGGTTATATTGTCATGACCAACGGAACCAATATCAATGTGTCGAGAGACAAGCGACAGCTGCTGCTTGACAGGCTTGCTGCCTTTTGATGTCATGCAGGCTTGCGGGCCGGTATATGATGGTCTTCCGGCAAAATCGAGTAGAAAGATAGCGGGG
>PLXK01000185.1 GCA_003151415.1 Bacteroidota bacterium | reverse complement strand
CGCTTTGTCACCTGGTACTGGGTGTAGGACTTTCTCTTGCACCGATCGGAGCCTATTTGGCCGTTACGGGTAAATTCAGTTTGCTTCCTTTGCTCTATTCCTTCACAGTCTTGTTCTGGGTGAGCGGATTTGATATGATTTACGCCTTGCAGGATGAAGACTTTGATCGTTCAAGAAACCTGCGCTCTATACCCGTGATGATCGGAAAAAAGAGTACTCTGCTTCTTTCGGATGTATTTCATGTGCTTAGTGCCGGGCTGGTTATTTGCGCCGGAATATATGCTCATTTCGGCATTTTGTATTGGCTGGGATCGGCGGTCTTTATTGGACTCCTCTTCTACCAGCACATGCTCGTAAAACCCGATGATCTGAGCAGAGTCAACCTTGCGTTTATGACAACAAACGGGATAGCGAGTGTGATTTTTTCGGTATTTGTGCTCCTTGAACTTTTTATCAGGGGCTAAGAACGGCTCAGAAACTATCCGATCTGAAGAGAATTTTTATTCGGGAGGTCTTTGAATGAAGAAAATAATTCTCTTCACACAGTTTGGCAAATTTCCTTCTTCCATCTTCGGTCATTTCCTTGTCCCTCGAGATGACTTCCACTTCTTCCCTGTGAAATAGTTTTCCTGAAAAATAGAGAACCATCCATTGTTTGTTCGAATCCATGGCAACAACATACCAGGACCTGGAAAAGAATTTTGGAATTGCTTTCCCGGTAGAAGTAAAAAGAGAAGACTGGCTCTTCTCAAACACCTTCGTACTTTTTCTTGATTTCAGATGATGCCGTATAACCGAACGTGACTTGTATTTGACCTCGTTTGTAACCCGGGTACCTTGTACGAGGTAGCTCTGGGTTCTCTCCGTAATCCTGTTCTTATTCCATTTGCGGGCAGTACTCATGTATAAATGCCAGTCCCCTTCCAGATCTTTTGGATCGAGAGTCAGCACATAATTACCCTTCAGCGTTGTTTGGGCCCTGAGATTATCTGCCGAAAGAAACAGAAAAAAGGAAAGGAGAAAGAATAACAGATTGGTCTTGTAGTTCATACACATATGTTCATCCGGCATTGATTCTGTTAGCGTGTGCCACAGTTTGCCCAAAGCTTATTTTTTTTCTTTTTTCTTTCTTTCACGCATATTGAGCATCTCAACCCCAAATGCGAATGCCATTGAACAATAGATATAAGGCTTGATGATGGCGACATTCACATGCGCGGCATCCATAATAAGAATAAAGGAAACGAGCAGTAAAAACGACAGTGCCAGCATCTTGATCGTTGGATGACGGTTGATGAAATCGCTGACCTTGCCCGAAAACGCCAGCATAAGGAACATGGCAAGGATCACGGCACCAATCATGATCAAAACATTGGAAACAATGCTCACTGCCGTAAGGATGGAATCGAACGAAAAAACAATGTCAATGAAGACAATCTGCATAACAACCCTGTTCATGGATATTTTTTTCAAATCCAGAATAGCGCCTTCTTCTGTACCTTCAATACGGTTGTGAATTTCGCCAACTGTCTTAACCAGCAGAAACACTCCACCACCGAAAAGAATCATATCCCTTCCAGTTGCAGCAAAGCCGAATAAAGTCAGCAGTGGTTTTTGCAAACCAAGTACCCAGGTAATTGAAACCAGTAAACCGATGCGGAAGAGTAAGGCTAATGAAAGGCCGATGGCTCTTGCTTTTGGTTGTTTATTCCTCGGCAATTTGCCCGCGACAATGGAGATAAAAATGATGTTGTCAACACCGAGCACAATCTCGAGCACAGTCAAAGTCAGAATACTGATCAACGCGCTTCCGCTAAACAAGGTTGCCCAATCGTGAGCGAAATCGTGCATATATGAATATTAGGCGCTAAAATTACTTAGAAATAGCCATTTGGCAATGTGTTTAAAAAAGAGGCGCCTCCCAACTGAACTCCAGCCGGCTTTCCCCCAAAGGTCCCGGATACTGAATTTCTCCTTATCAAATCAGTTCAGCCTGGTACTGAAATGAGAAACAGACCCAGAACATGAACATTTTATAGCTCCGTTTTATACTTTTTTGCCAAAATTATCAGGGAAATGAAAGACTTTGAAAAATTTAATCTATTGACTTACAGTCAAATGACAATTATTTTAGTACTATGTATTGCATAATACAATCTTATAACCATATCTTTGTATTGTAGTTCGGCAGATGAGATCCGGAAAGTAGAAATAAACAAATCGAACTTCAGGCAAAACACATGAGCATTAACACAGGTAAAAACATGAATATAGAAAACACCAAGGCGCAAATGCGTAAAGGGGTGCTGGAGTTCTGTATACTTTCAGCACTTTCGGGAATTGAACTATATCCGACTGAAATCATCGACCGGATGAAGGAGGCGAAATTGGTTGTGGTGGAAGGAACCTTGTACCCTTTACTCACCCGGCTTAAAAACATGGGCCTTCTGACCTACCGCTGGGAAGAATCCACTTCAGGTCCTCCACGCAAATATTATCGTCTGACAGAACTGGGCGTTCAGTTTCTTGCCGAACTGGCCACTTCCTGGGACGAATTAGTCAAAGCCGTTCATTCTGTCACCAAACCCAATCCAACAACTCAATCTCATGAATAAGACTGTAACGATCAACATAAGCGGCATCATTTTTCATATCGAAGAGGATGCGTACGATATCCTGAGCAAATACCTCAGCACCATCAAAGGTTATTTCAACAAATCCGAAGGACGCGATGAAATTGTATCGGACATCGAATCGCGTATTGCCGAAATGCTTCAGGAACGTGTCACTCCTTTGAAACAGGTTGTTCTCATGGCAGACGTGGATCATGTCATTTCCGTGATGGGTAAACCCGAAGAATTTGCAGGTGATCCGGGTGAACACCATGAAAAGGAAACCGGAGAACCCGATGAGGCTGGTCAGTCTACAGGCCGCAAACGTCTTTTTCGCGATCCCGATGACAAAATGCTTGGCGGGGTCTGTTCCGGTATCGGCCATTATTTCGACATCGATGCGGTCTGGCTCCGGCTTGCATTGGCAATCAGTTTCTTTGTGTTTGGTTTTGGTTTCCTTCTTTACATTCTTCTCTGGATCATCATTCCACAGGCCAAAACAACAGCTGAAAAGCTGGAAATGCGTCGCGAGACTGTCAACATTCACAACATCAACCGCTCTTTTCAGGAGGAAATGGATGATTTGAAAAAGAAAATGAAGGGCTTTAAGAAAGAAGCATCCGGACTAGGTTCGCCTGAAAACAAAGAAAAAATTAAAAAAGGAGCCGGCAGAATCGGCGAGTTTATCGAAGAATTTTTTCACGTCCTTGGCCGTGTCATCGGGAAATTTGCCGCTGTCATTTTTATCCTGGTTGGCGGTGCATTGCTCATTGGATTGCTGGCTTCCATTTTCGGCGTTCATACACACAATGTCAGTTTCGGCGTAAGCAACGGATCGGTGAGTTATTCCCTGCAACAACTCTCGCATCTCATTTTCACCGACGGCCGTCTTTTCGGTCTATCCATTCTGGCTGTTGTCTTGTTGCTTGGAATTCCCTTTCTGATGATGATTTACAGCGGCATCCGGATTCTATTCGGGCTTGGCAAGAGCAGCAAAGTGCTTCGCATCGTTGCAGCCATTCTCTGGGGATCGGGTATTGTTCTTGGCTTTTATCTGGTATCTGTCATGGGAAGTGATTTTTCTGAAAGCAATCAAGTCAAACACAGCACATCACTCAAGCCGGCAAGCAACACGCTGTATGTAAGACTTGCCGAGGTGACCCAAGCAGATGATGATCTTTATGAAAGCACGCCCAAGCACCATCGCTCATTTTTTGAAATCAGGAATGGTCAGGTGCATGGCTATTACCCTTCTGTGGATATTTTGCCAAGTGCCAGCGATAGCTTTGAGGTGACCATTCTGAACAGCGCAAGAGGTGCTACAGAAAAAGAAGCGCTCAACCGGGCCAAAAACATTCAATACCATTTCTCGGTAAAGGATTCAATCCTTGAACTTGAGCCCTCTTTTTACTTCGGGCAGGATGACAAATGGCGCAAACAGGATGTGCGTATCGTTGTCAGGGTTCCAAGGAATAAGATGATTCACCTCTCGAAAAATATGCGTCCGCTGGTTCACAATTCAGACATCGCCAACCTTCAGGATACAAATGACGACGAGATGATTGACCGGACATGGATAATGACTGAGGAAGGACTGGACTGCGTGGATTGTCACGGGCTGGATGTAATCCGTCCCCGTCAAAGGCGCCACGGTACGCCAGAAACTCCCGAGCCGCCTGCTGAGCCAAAACATATCAAACATGCGAGCTTCTCTGTGTTCTGATTGTGTTGCCCGACCAGGAAAAGAGCGCACTTGGCTGACAAAACAAATAACCCCGGCATTTTGAAAATGCAGGGGTTATTTGTTTTGCGAATTTAGGCAGCGTTTTTCTTGCGTGAGGGATTGAGGCATCCTTGTTTGAGCTCTCCCGATTTTTCATCGGGAAGCGAGTGCCGAAAGCCCGCCCCCGCC
>PLXK01000111.1 GCA_003151415.1 Bacteroidota bacterium | reverse complement strand
CGGCTATTCACGCACCCCGCGTTTCGACCCCAGAACCGGACTCACCCGCCTGGAAACCATCCGCGTTACTGCTGATGCTGCCGACCAGCGTGCTGGACGTGCTGGACGGCTTGGACCCGGACTGTGTTACAGGCTCTGGAGTGCCGGTGCCCAGCATCACCTGATTGCCCACCGAAAGCCCGAAATTCTGGAAGCCGATCTTGCACCCATGGTTCTTGAACTCGCCAACTGGGGCAATTCAGATATCGCCACCCTGTCCTGGCTCACGCCGCCACCATCCGCGGCCATCAGCCAGAGTCGCGAGTTGCTGCGCTCCCTGGGGGCACTCGAAGGAAACAAAATCACACCCCGTGGCAAAGAAATGCTCCGGCTTCCCACGCATCCGCGTATTGCCCATCTTTTGCTCGAAGGAAAAGCATGGGGGCTTCTTGCACTGGCCACAGATCTTGCAGCCATGCTGGAAGAAAGAGATCCCCTGCCCAAAGAAGCCGGCGCCGACATTGTACTGCGCATTGAAATGCTGAGAAAATGGAGAAACAAAGAGTATGTTTCTGCCGACCGGGGCCGGCTCGAGCGCATAGAACGCCTGGCCGAATCCTGGAGAAAGATTTTTACCATTCAAGCCGATAACAAAGCACCTGTTCACGAAATGGTGGGTAAACTTCTGGCCACGGCTTATCCCGAACGGGTGGCCAAACAACACGGCCCCCAGCACAAATACAAGCTGAGCAACGGCCGTTTTGCCAAACTCGGCGAACAGGATCCGCTCATCCGCGAAAAGTGGCTGGCTATAGCGCACCTTGACGGAGGAAGCAATGAAGGAAAAATATACCTGGCCGCATCGCTCGACCCGGAGGACATCCTTTCGCTGGCAACGCGTCAGGATGTGATCAGCTGGGATGTGCAGAAAGAAGAACTCATTGCACGCACGGAACTTCGCCTGGGTGAAATCACCGTTTCGACCAGCCCCCTGAAGAATATCCCCGATGAGGCGCGAGAGGCAGTCTTGCTGGAAGTCGTGAAAAATGAAGGCTTAAAACTTTTTTCATTCAATGAAGAAACAACAGAATGGATGACCCGGCTCAACTGTCTTCGGAAATGGAGACCCGATGATGTGTGGCCCGATCTGAGTGAATCGAATCTGATTCAAACTGCCGGTGAATGGCTCAGTCCCTGGCTGTGCGGAATCCGCAAGGCGGAAGATTTCCGGAAACTGGATATCCGCACTATTCTGGATGCATTTCTGCCCTGGGAGTTGAAACAAAAAATGGAAAACCTGGCTCCGGCGGCCATAGCCGTACCCAGCGGATCGATGATCAAACTGAGTTATTCCAATGACGGCCTTGCACCAGTATTGGCAGTGAGGCTTCAGGAAATGTTCGGCCTGCTTGACACCCCCACTGTCAATGAAGGCCGCAACAAGGTTATGCTTCATTTATTGTCTCCGGGCTATAAACCCGTACAGGTGACCCAGGATTTGCGGAGTTTCTGGAAAAACACCTATCCGGAGGTACGAAGTGAATTGCGCGTGCGCTACCAGAAGCACCACTGGCCGGAAGACCCCTGGACAGCAGAGGCTGTGCGCGGCGCCCGAAAGAAACCCAGATAAGGCCTTCCTTTATTCCTGCGCTTGACAATCCGCAGGCTTTCATTTATTTTTATCTGACAAAGAAAAACAGATTTCATTGACATGGAAGAACATTTACATTAAGAAAACAAATTATGAAAATAGCAATACTCGGAACCGGGATGGTCGGCAGCACGATCGGTTCAAAACTTGTCCAGCTTGGGCATGAAGTAAAAATGGGATCCCGGACCGCAGATAACCCCAAGGCAGCCGATTGGGTACAGGCGAACGGCGAGAAAGCTTCACAAGGCACATTTGCAACCGCTGCGGCGCATGGCGAGATCATTTTCAACTGCACACAGGGTATGGTATCGCTCGAAGCATTGAAAATGGCCGGAGAGGAAAACATGAAAGGCAAAATACTGATTGATGTGGCCAATGCCCTTGATTTCTCGAAAGGCATGCCGCCCACATTATCTGTATGCAACACCACCTCTCTGGCAGAACAAATACAACTTGCTTTTCCGGGAGTGAAAGTCGTCAAAAGCCTGAACACGGTCAATTGCAACCTGATGGTCAATCCCAAGCTGGTGCCCGGCGATCACGACATTTTCTTAAGCGGTGACGACTCCGGGGCAAAGGCACAGGTGGCCGAGTTGCTCAAAAAGGGATTTGGATGGAAATCGGTGATTGACCTTGGCGATATCAGCACAGCCCGGGGAACAGAAATGCTCATGCCCATTTGGTTAAGGCTGATGGGCGTTTTCCAGGGACCGAATTTCAATTTCAAAATCGTTCACTGATCCATGGCTCCAGATAACCTCTTCCTGGGAGCCATGGGTGTTGGAGGCTGGAATCTGCTCAATGGCATCTTGCACGATCTCTTTGTCCTGATTTCTGACAAGGGAAAACAATATGACCGAGAGTTACTCCGCCTGCTTCTGGATGGACACATTCTCATGACCTGCGGAGGAATTCAAATTATTGGAGCGATGCTTCTCAAAAACGGCGGATCCTGGGCACTTCTCCTTGAAGGAACCGCCAGCGTGAGTATGCTCGTTTATTGTGCCTTGATTTTCCCTTTTCTGAAATCATTTGGAACTGTTGTTTTCAATGCTTTTTTGCTGCTTATGTTGTTCTTCTAGTGATCTAAAACACTCATTTTCACCGCTTCATTCTCCCTTTCAAATAAGCTCCAGGCAATAAGGAACAGAATAAGCGGGAATTTTCTATATTTGCAACCCTTAATTCGTTCGAGGGATTCCATAAACACGGAGAGGTGTCAGAGTGGTCNNTTCGAATCCCACCCTCTCCGCAAAAAATAAGAAAGGCAACAAAAGTAAATTTTGTTGCCTTTCTTATTTTAATTCTAACCCCAACCGGCGGCCCACCATTTAAAAGCTAAAAGCAAGGGCGAAGAGCACATATTCCAAAAAGAACAGGCCCCAAAAAAGCATGTAGAATCTTTTAATCGCTTTGTCATCGTTCAGATTCAGGCGCGAGCCCATAAATAAAAAGAGGAAAAGAGCCAAGGCATGTGTGACAATCAGGAACTGAGGAGAAGGGAGCAAATTTAAAATCGCCGAAACGATGATGCTCAGATAGCCGAATGAAACAACAAGCATTCCTGCCTGCAAGGCCCGCTTTCTGCCCATCGAAAGAGCCAGGGTTCCGAAATCGTATTGTGCGTCCCCTTCGGTATCGGGAATGTCCTTGAACCAGGCTATGCCGATACTGAATGAGGTCACAAAAATCACCAGAGGTACAATAACGGCATGAAAAGAACTGTCGTGAAAAAGCTGGTATCTGAAATGAATGTAAAACCCGATATTGACAAGCACCCCGCGAACCAACGATATAGAAGCTGCAGCAGCAATGTGATTGCGTTTGAATTTTAGCGGGGGCAATGAGTACGCTGTGCCGATAAGCATAATTACAAAGATGAGCAGGCAAAATGCAAGCGAAAGATAGGCGCTGGCTAAAAGTGCAACAAGACCCACGGCAACAACAATATTCATTGCCCCTTTTTTACTCAGATCGCCCGCCGGAATAGGAAGCCAGGGCTTATTGATCAGATCCACATCCACATCGGTCCACTGGTTGAGGCCGGTGATATAAATATTGGTACAGAGTCCGACAAGCAGGGTGATAAACAAAACCGGAAGCTGGCTGCTTTCATAGGCATGACCATAACGCGCCAGGCAAAACAAGGTCAGCACGCTCAATGTGGTTCCAATAATGGTGTGGGGTCTGCTAAACTCCCAAAGGATACTGATTTTTTTCATGTGTGTTTTTCGGGGGAAACATAAAACCAGGTTAAGGGAGCCCAGAAAGGTCCCGACAGCCCGCTCTTGAATGTGCATCCTTTCGGGGTATTCTTTTCGACAAGTGCTTTCATTTTTGCGGGCGAGGTAACACGCAAAACACTGACCAATCCATCCCAGGTAACTGTAATCAAGTTCACGGGAATCATGTAGGTAAGCAGCAACCGCATCCAGCTAAAAGGCTTTACAAAGGGCGCAAGCAAGAGCTGTCCGATGGTTGTGGTAAAGAGGATTTTCAGAAACACGACCACATTCGGTTGCAGCACTTCAACGACAAAAAAACCATGGGGCCCGTGCGTGTGCATGAGCGAGATTTGGGTCGCCTCATCAAAATGGTGATAGGCATTAAACATCGATCTGGCCCCTTTCATTGAGTCGTCCAGATGCAAGGCATCTACAGGATAATTGACAGCCTGGATGCCAGCCGGAAGTTCCTGGGGAAAGCCCGGATAAAGATCAGTGAGTTGCAGTTGAAATGAGGGAGGCAGGACATTTTGCTTTTTAAGCTCGGCATGAATCCAAATGGCAGGGCCTCCATTGCCCGAACACAAATCGACCCAGCCCTTCGCGCCAGAATCATTCAGCATCGAGGCAAAGTGTCCCACAACCGGTTCGTATGCAGAGAAACGTTGCACCAGCCAGCCAATGTAGTCGGTTTGCATCCGTCTCAACAACGGCGGAAACCAGCTTTTATCTTCCCATTCAAACATATCCCTTCATTTTGTGAAGCCAGCGAATTTAGATGGATTTTTTTACACGGCAACTACTCTTCAAAAAACTCCTGAAACAGTATAAAATTTAATCTTGTGTTAACTCCAGCAGATAACCAGGAACAGCTAATCGACTGCTACAGGCCAATATTCTGAGTTTTCAAAAACCCAGGCCGTTGCATGTGTCAGTTCTGAAATGGGAATTTGAAGCCTGAGCCCGTACTTTTCTTCCTAGGAATTGCCCGGGGAAAATAATACTTTTACTGTACCCTAAAATCCCAATATCTATGAAAACAAAAAACACACTTAAATTAGCAATCACATGCATGGAAGTACTCGCTTTGTGTGTTTTTGCAGCTGCTCAGAATTATCAGGTGCAAAGCATGCAGCAGCAGCCACAATATGATTACACTCAGCCGGCTGTTGTGACACCACCAGACTGGGCTCCTCCTTACGATAATCCTGCAGGCGTGCAATACTATTACATCCCCGACATCGAATGCTATTACGATGTCTGGCACCATGAATATGTATATATGGACAATGGCGCCTGGATATTTTCTCCGGTATTGCCTCCTATGTATGCGAGCTATGACCTGCTTCATGGACACGTAGTGATTCTCGACCGGATGGTCCACCAGCCCTGGATGCATCATGAGTTATATGCTTCGCATTACCCCCGCTATTATCATCACGAAGTGTACCCGGGCAGAGACGGTTATTCCCGTCCTTACGGTTATGATGAGAATTCAAGAAAACCCATCTATGTACCGGCCCGTGATGCGGGAAGACAGGAAGTTGCACGTCCGGAAAGGGCACAGCCCGTTCACTACAGAGATAAAAATGTGGGTCAGCCTGTCAGGGTTGAGAAAAACATGAGAAGACCCGAAGGAGGAGGCAGATAGTTGGTCTGTTCACCAAAAAAATCCCTTTAAACGCAATGTTTAAAGGGATTTTTAATTTCCAGAAAAACAACGAAGCTACTCTGTTTTTAATTTGATGAAGAGCTTATCATATACTTTCTGCCCTGCTGTTACTTTTAAAATATAGGATGCGGGCCGAAGCCCATGAATGTCGATTTGAAAAGGTGCTCCCGCCTCTTCCGCAGCAATTTTATCCGACAAAATCAACCGGCCGGAAAGGTCATAGATCTCCACCTGAGTCTCGGAGCCTTCTATGCCCGACACCGTTAACAGATCCGCTGCGGGATTGGGATAAACGTTCATTTCTCCGGATTTCAGCGGCAGGGTTTGCACATTGGTTACCGTTGGTTCCTTCAACAAAATAATCGAGGTATAGGGAGCCAAAGTCACACTGCCCGAATACACGTGGCTTTTTACATCGATGTAACTGCTGGCCAGGGCAAGGGGCAATGGTGCGGATCCGGGATTGTAGGCAAACAGGATGTTATCGTCAGGGTTACTCATCGTTACCAGGGCTTCGGTCATTTGGATATTATCCAGCCAGAGGGTGCTGTCCTGCTCCCCGATTTCAAAAATAAGACTCGCATTCGGCTCAGACACGGTGGGCGTGACTAAAAACTGAACTTCAGAACGCGTATTGCTTACTTTACAATAACTCAGCGGACTGAGGTTGTTGTAAGGCGAAAGACTTTGCCTGAGGAACACATCCATGGTCCTGTTGCTTTTGGAGCCGATCAAACTGAAGGAAACGATGTAATTTTTCCCGGCCGTAACAGCACCTGCGCCAATAATTATTTTAGAAATATTGGCAAGCCCGCTGTTTGGTGTAAAATAAAATTTCAGGCAGCCTCCATCCAGCTTTCCGCTGTTATCCAATGTGGTATATACATTGTTCTGCGCAGAATAGGCATACAAGCCATTGATATCGGTTGCAAACGTTCCGTTACTGTACATGTTGCTTCCGATGAAACTATTGATGGTGTAGGGAGCAAAAGAAAGGGGAGACCTTTTGGAAGCCGGATCCTGCATGTACGCCGATTGCCAGATGGGCAAATCCTGCATGGCTGTTACCGAAGTGCCCGAAACCGCGTAGGTGTTGTACATGTCGATGTTGTCATCGTAAGGTCTGCAATAATAATTGCTGTCAAAGGCGCCAAAAGCGGCGATGTCGTTTCCAATTGTTTCAAAACCAAAAACGGTCTCATTGATCCATTTCGAAAAGAAGATGTTATCCGTGAGCGAGTTGTTTTTGATCAGACAATTCGGGCAAATGGCATCATGACCCATTTCCAGCTGTTTGGTATTGTTATAGACCGTATTTTGATGCAGTGTAATGTTATGGGCACTGTGAATGTAGATTCCATTATCACCGCAATTGGCCACAGTATTGCCACTGATATTGACAAAACCCGTATTGTCGTCCATGTAAATTCCCTCAGAAGGCAGATCCAGCGGCGAATCGGTGCCCGCGCCCGCGCCCATTCCATTGATCACAATATTGCCGGTTATATTGCGGTCGGCACTTACCGCACTGTTTGATGCTCCGGTCCAGGTATAGATCCCCCCTCCATCGTCCTTGGAGAAAGTAAAGTGGTTAATGAAATTATTTTTGATCAGGACAGAATCGCCCGCAAAATCGATACCGATGTAGCCCACACTGTCTATGGCATTGTATTCAATTGTATTGCCGCTTCCAACAATAAAAATACCATCGTAGGTATCGTTTCCGCTTTGCCCCATGCCAGGATGGGTTCCGGTATTTTTAATGACATTGCTCAGAATGGAAGATCCGTTGCAATTTGTGCTTAAAGCAAGAGCGGTATTGCTGGTGTTGGAAATATGGTTCGAAACAATGCGGAGTCCGGTGGTATTGCTTGCCGATATGGCATTGCCACCTGAAAAACCAATGGTGCAATTGACGATAGTGATATTTCCGGCATTGTTGATGTATACGGCATCGGCATTGGCTCCGATAAAGGAGAGATTATTGAAAATGATATTGTTCTGCCCGTTCAGATATATCAGGTTATTTACGGCTGAAGCCAAAATATGAGAGGAAGTCTGATAGCCGTTCGCAAAAAACATGTCCAGGCTTTTTGTTCCTGCATTGTAAAACCATTCTCCGGTCTGATCCAGGGTGCTGAAATGATTTTGAATGAAATAGCCGAAATTATCGATGGGGGTATACCCCGAAGACGAATTGTATTGAATGGAGTTTCCGTTGTGCAGGGTGATAGAGTCGCGGTCGATCACCCATCTGTTGGGGCGAAGTACCAATTGGGCTCCGCTCCAGTTTGGTGATGCCGTCAGGGTATTGTCCGTAATCTGCGTATTGGAAACATGGGAAGTAAACGTCAGATAACCTTTGTTGACCGCACTGGCATTCGGATAGCGCCCTATCGTCTGAAAGGCCCCGTTCAGCAATACCACATTGACCGCCGATCCGCTATTCGGGCAAGTCCCCTCCCATATTCCATTTCCTTTATTGACCCAATTGGATACACTTGCCAGGCCGCTGATCTGGGGCGTGCCTTTCAGGGTACTGCCGTAGGCAGAAAACACAATCGGTTTGGCGGCCGTTCCCGATTTCTGAATCAGGAGTGAACCCGGAAAAGAATCACCCCGGCAGAATAAAATAGAATCGCCTGCAAGAAAGGTGCTGAAACTGGAGTTCAGTTTGCCAATTGTTTTCCATGGAGTAACCGGATTCTGCGCCTGCAGAGCCGTTCGGGTGTCATTACCCGATGTGGTAGAGAAATAATAATTGTTTGCGTGTGAAATACATGACAAGAATAGCACAGCAACAAAACTGCAGAGTTTGCTCACTGGTTTGATTTTTCGTTAAATGATAAGGCAAACCCGGAATTCCGATCCGGGCTGAAGTGGCAATACAATACTCCTGCAGGAATATGTTTTAGGCTAATCGAATTGGATTGATTCTGAAAAACGGATTTGAAACATGCTTGATCTCTTCAAATCGTCAAACAGCACTATTAACGGGCATTTCGACGATTTGTTTCAACAAATTTATTTTATATCCAGTCATTTCCAATTTTTGAAGGCGGCGATCCGCGAATCCAATCTGATGTAAAATCAGATCAGGAAAAAATAGTGAGCAGGTAATCATAACGCCTAGCAGTATAAACAAAAGTCTTCCGCTTCCTGAAAAGAAAGACAAATCAAAAAGGATTGTTTTCGAAGAGGAAAAATCAGCGGCTTGTCGGAAATAACAGAAGGGTATGGCTTTGTGGGATACCAAGGAACGGAAAGAAGGAGGATTCACCGGAACTGATCCGTGGATCTGTAAATGAAAAAGATGGCAAATAAAAATATGAATATCATTTGAATAACAGTATTATCAGCCAATCAAATGCGTTGCTGATTTTATAAAATAAAAATAAGAACCATCTATTATAACAATTTAATCTATTGTTTATGACCAATTCCATCTGAAGAAAACAAAATCATTGGAAAATTAAATCGAAAGAATAAATATTGAATTTTGAAATAATCAGAAAGGTATCTCAGGCGACCTAAAGCTACAGACTCAAAATTTTACACTTTGGCTATTCGTGATTTCCATTCAACGAAAAACTGAAACCCATCTTTTCCTGACTCAATATATACCG
This sequence comes from Bacteroidota bacterium, assembly GCA_003151415.1. GTDB lineage: Bacteria > Bacteroidota > Bacteroidia > Palsa-965 > Palsa-965 > Palsa-965. Next base: position 3,306 of record PLXK01000111.1, on the reverse strand, counting down.
GAATTCAAAATAAAAGAACTTCAACGGATTCGGGGGACTTACACAAACCGGACTAAAAAATCCACCCGCTTAATTAAAAGGGAGTGGATTTCAACTTTTTCGAATTCCATTTTTCTTCCATTCAACACCCCTATCCCAATGAACTGATAAGGAGAATGCGCCGTTCTATGCATGCAACACCAGGATCGGATATTCAGCCATTTCACTGAGCTCTCTGGCTACGGTGCCATGAAACATATCGCGTATCATTCCTCTGTTGTAATAGGTTATACACAACAGATCCGCCTTGGAGTCGACCATGTATTTGTCAATCGCTTTGGGAATATCCTCCACAAACTGTTGCTTAAACTCCACTTTGCTCTTTTTTTCAAGCACCGTTTCTATTTCCTCGCGCAAGGCGGAAAATAAATCGTGGCTGATACCTGTATGATGCGTGCTGGCATGAAGAAATATAAAAGATGGGTCAAACGTCTTTTTAAAATCGCCCAGCAAAGAAAATGAAATCTCTGTCTTGCTGCTGTAATCCCAGGCAAAAACTATTTTCCGTATGCCCTCATACGCAGCCCTCTGGGGAACAACAATCACCGGGCATTTTGCTTTGGTGATGAGCTGATAAGTTTGCGTTCCGAAGAAAAGCTTGTACATGTTATCAACTCCATTGGTTCCCATGACAATCAAGGCCTCCTGGCTGTCAAGCGAAGACAGGGTTGCAGAAAGCGATTTTGCGGTCACATCCACTTCATATTTGGCCTCGATATCGAACATTTTTTTTGCTTCCGAGCATCTTTCCTTAAGCCGCTCAACCGCCTGATGGGCACTGTCCATGGTTTCTCTGCCAATTCCTTCTCCCAGACTTACCGCAGCCGAGGCAAGCATGACCTTCTGCACATTGACAAACAAAAGTTCGGCTCCGAAACTCTTCGCAAGATTCGCCGCATACTCCTCGGCATTTATAGCTGTTAAAGAAAAATCGGTGGGACAAATTATTTTCCTGATCATGGTACAAAATTTACAATGTTTACTTATAAGCCGGACAAATTGCATTCCGGATCAAAATCAATTCCAATCAAAGTAAACGCTAAACTCAGAAAGCAGACATGAGCCTGATCAAAAGACGGACTGATTTTTGTCATTTAAACGGGAGATGGCTTGCAACATCCCTTTTATGCTTTTCCAGGCCAGGTATTCTTTTCGTTTTCAGCCATTTAGTCCGGCTGAATAAATTCTTATCTTTATTCAGTGATCCCACAATTTTCCCGCAAATTCTTTTTTGGCCTTGTTATGCTTTTGCTGACTCCGTGCCTTTTATTCGGGCAACAGGATACCGCCTCGGCTGGCATGAAATTTGACTTCGGATTCAGCAAAGCCAAAAACCTGCATCTCTGGCCTATACTTACAGTGACCACGGAACAGAACTTCAAAAGAATTGACATCCTTAGCGGGGTCTATGACTATCAAAAACACACATCAAATAAACCTCAAACCCAAACCGGCGATCCTGGTTTTGTGAAAAGCCATCTCTTCCCGGTTTTCTGGTACAGTAACCGCTACGGGAAATCTGTCCGCATTCTGTCTCTTTATTATCCATCTCTTTTTCATTACGAATCTTGTATAGCAGACAGCACAACGAAGTACAACCTGCTGGAACTTGCACCGGGCTTCAGTTTTATTTCGCTCACCCGGTCACCCCAGGGCGTTTTCAGCGAGAACAACCTCTTTTTCCTGCTTTGGTACAAGAATGACAAAAAGCGGCTTCAATCTCATCTTGTGCTTTTCCCTTTTCTCTGGAATTACAGGAGTGAGCACAGCAATTATTTCACCTTATTCCCCCTGTTTTCGTTCGGTCATCATTTTGCTGACCGGAAATACTTCGCGCTCACTCCTTTCTTCTGGCACATATCCGGTTCTGAATACCACCGCAACATATTACTTCCATTATTCTATGAAAAGCTCAGTGGCCAGGGCGAATACCAGAAACACAATGCGGTTCTGTTCCCATTCTATTTTTCTTTCAAAAGTCACGATCACAACAACAAGGTTCTTTTTCCTATGTTCTTCAGTTTAAAAAACAAATATTACACGTCATTAACCCTTTTCCCCTTCTTTTCCGTCGGACACAATGCGAATACAAGTGCAAGCCATTTTGCCGTGACACCTTTTTTCTGGCATTCCGAAGACTCGACCGGATATCACAACACCCTGTTTCCATTGTGGTGGAACGGCAGGCATTACCATTACGGAACATATGATCACTACAATGTGCTGTTTCCTTTTTACTGGTCGCTGAACAGCGAGTGTGGACATACCTATTACCCTGCAGAAGATGAGTATAAACGCCACGACACAATTTACAAATCCAGTTCACGGGTTTTCTTTCCTTTTTACTGGAACCTGAAGCATCGGGGGTACAATTCAATCACCATTTTTCCCATTTACTCCAAAGGCCAGTCGCCCGATGGCCGGAAAAGTCATTATTCCTATGGCGGACTTTTCTGGCATTTCAAAAAAACCGATCGTTTTCAAAATGTATTTTTCCCGTTTTGGTGGAGCGGAAGAACAGACAGCAAGTACGAACACGCCCGTTACCAGGTGCTGTTTCCTATTTGGTGGTCCTTTCATGACAGCATCCACGATCGCACGTCACTGATCGATCCCAATACATTCTCCAATAACCATGTTTTCTTTCCTTTTGTATGGAGCTTAAAGAATGAAAAGCGCAGCTCTTTCACCGTATTTCCATTCTATTCAAAAGGCCAATCCGTCGACAGCCTTCATACCTATTTGCTGATCAGTCCGCTATGCGGGATAATCACCGAAAAATCCAAACATGTCACTTACCTTTTTCCATTGTTCAATTATAAAACCACCACCGAGACCCAAAATTTGAATTTGCTTCTTTTTCTGTATCAATATGAACATGGCCCAGGCAGAAAAGCCATCCATATTCTCGGGCCCCTGTGCGCTTATGAAAAAGACAGCTCCAAAACAGATTCACTTGGCGGCTATTCGAAAAAGACAGCTTTCCACATTGCTCCTGTCTTCTGGTATAAAAAAACGGAACACACTCACCTTATTTCAGTCCTTCCGTTCTATTCCTGTCGCAGAGATACGGCTTCCCTTATTAAACATGTTCTCTGGCCCCTGTACCGAAGCAAGGAAATCTTTGGAGTATCCACTTACCGAAGCCTGCTCTGGCAGGTTTTTACAAGCGAAAAGGATGTCAATGGCGATAGGGGTACCCGTTTCTTGTTCCGGGTTTATTCCAACATTCATAAGGATGGCGGAACGGAATTGAGCGTATTTCCG
>PLXK01000063.1 GCA_003151415.1 Bacteroidota bacterium | reverse complement strand
CCCGGATGACAGGTGCCGATTCGCCGGTAATGGCCGATTCGTCAATGGATGCGAGGCCTTTGATGATTTCTCCGTCGGTTGGGATGGTGTCGCCGGCTTCGCAAATGAAAACATCTCCTTTTTTCAATTGCGATGAGCTGACAATCTGGATTTCATCCACACGCAGTTCGCCGACCGGCGCAATGAGTTTCGCCGGTGTTTCTTCTCTTGTCTTGCGAAGCGATTCCGCCTGAGCTTTTCCTCTGGCCTCGGCAATGGCTTCTGCAAAATTNNCCCAAACTGCCCTGGTTTACCGAATGAGTTAACAGAATGTCAAGGATGACAGCAAGCATCACGGCCGTTCCGATTTCCACGGTAAACATGACCGGATTCTTGATCATGACCGCCGGGTGCAGCTTTGTGAAGGAATGCCTGAAGGCTGTATTCAAAAGTCCGCCATCGAACAGCTTCTTGCTTTTTGACTTATGCGATTTCGTTTTCATACTGATTTAATCATTCGTTTGTAACGCACCTTATTAATGGAAGCTAAAATATTCGGCAAGCGGCCCCAGGGTAAGTGCGGGAAAGAAAGCCAGCGCTGCAAGAATCATGATGACCGCATAGGTCATGATACCAAAGGTTCCGGTGTCTGTCCGGAGTGTTCCCGAAGACTCCGGGATGAATTTCTTTTGCGCGAGTATTCCGGCAATGGCCAGGGGCCCGATAATGGGCAGAAAACGGCCCAGGATCATGACAAAGCCTGTTGTGATGTTCCAGAAAGGGGTGTTGTCTCCCAGGCCTTCAAAACCGCTTCCATTGTTGGCTGAACAGGATGTGTATTGATACAGCATTTCTGAGAAGCCGTGGTATGCGGGGTTGTTCAGCCAGGGCAAAGCGGGGTTCTTTGTAATTACAAAAGAAGACACGGCTGTAAAGGCAAGAATCAAAAGCGGGTGCAGCAAGGCGATGATTGTTGCGATTTTCATTTCCTTGGCTTCAATCTTGCGGCCCAGAAACTCAGGGGTGCGTCCCACCATTAATCCGGAAATGAAAACGGCGATGATGATGAAAATGTAATAGTTCAGGAATCCGACCCCGTTGCCTCCGTAAAAGCAATTGGTCATCATACCGAGCAGTTGCATGGCTCCTGAAACCGGCATGGAACTGTCATGCATGGCATTGACTGAACCTGTTGAGATAACCGTGGTCAGGATACTCCAGTAAGCCGAAGCAGCAGCACCGAAACGTTGTTCCTTGCCCTCCATATTTCCGGCGCTTTGATCAAGCCCTAAATGGCTGATGGCCGGGTTCCCTTTCATTTCGGCATGCATGGTGGGCAGCAGGAAACAAAACATGCCCAGAGTCATGACTCCAAAAATGACAATGGCCATCTTTTTGCGGTTAAGGAAATAACCGAGTGAAAAAACAAGGGCAAAAGGGATTATGCACTGGGCGATGATTTCAACCATATTGGTGAAATAATCGGGATTCTCCAGCGGGTGAGCGGAATTGGCGCCAAACCAGCCTCCGCCGTTTGTTCCGAGGTGTTTGATGGCAATCATGCCGGCGGCAGGCCCCCTGGATACATGGCTGGTATCGCCTTGCATGGTCATGAACGTGTCTTTTGCATCAAAGCTTGCGGGAGTACCGTGGAAAACCAATAAAATGGCAATGAGGATGCTCAAAGGAAGCAAAATACGGGTAATGCTTTTCAGGAAAAACTCATAGAAATTTCCAAGTTTGTCTGTGACACGTTCCTGCATGGCTTTGAATACGACAACCAAAGCAGCGATTCCGGTTGCGGCAGACATAAAGTGAAGGAACATAAGCACAACAAGCTGGGTGAGATAAGTCACCCCGGTTTCTCCGGAATAATCCTGCAAATTGCAATTCACCAGAAAACTGATGGCCGTGTTGAAACTCAGGTGGGGGCTCATGGAAGGGTTTCCGTCGGGATTGAGAAAAAGGTTTCCCTGGAAAAGGAACATCACAAATGCATAAACAAGCCAAAGCATGTTCAGGCTCAGCAAGGCCGCAACGTGCTGTTTCCAGTTCATTTCCTTTGTCGTGTCAATTCCGCAAATGCGGAAGATAAACCGTTCGGCAGGTGCCATGAAATCCAGCAGGCTTTTTTCTTTCTTAAAAACCCTGGAGATGTATCTTCCCAAAGGAATCGCAATAAGCAGAGTAATTATAAATGAGGCGATGACCCCGAGTAGTTCTGTTTTCATATTCATCTGAATTGAGCGATTAAAATTTTTCCGGTTTCAGCAATACATAGACGAGATAGCAGAACACGGCAATGGCCAGAATAAATAAAAGTGTCATATCGCTTGGATTAGATGTTGTCAAAAAAATCAATGCTTTTGTAAAAAAGCCAGAAGCAGAGAAGGCCGCAAGCCAAAAGCAACAATGAATAGAACAGGTCCATGGCTTTTCTTTTAGATAAAAAAACATTTGAATTTGAACAAGGCAATATAGATCACAAACAGAGTGTACAGAAGCCAGATCAAAAGCAAAATGACTTCTTTTATCTTGTTATCCGGTTCGCGTTTCATTGCCATTTGAAACTTTTTGGGAACTGTAATTTACAAAGCCTTCATTTTATATTCGTATTGAATTCATGTATAGTTTTCATGTAAAGAACATCCTTTCCGAATCAGGGATACATGATATTGCTCATTCAGTCTGCTGATCCTTATTCGTTTAAATACCACTTTGGCAAACCTGGCGGCAGTATTCCCTGCGCAAAGAACCTTTCAACATTCTTTTGATGGTTGTCCCGACGGAATCGCCTAAATCGAGTACAGGAGCAAGGGTGTGCAGAAACACGTTTTCAATGGCATTTTTCACTGTGTTATTGCCTTCTTCCATCATTTCCTGGGCCAGATTCATGCAATGTTTAACCGATTGCATGTTTCCTGATCCAATCAGGTGGTTGGTGAAATCGGCAAAACACTGGATGGTTTTGTACACATTGCCCGTGTTGGCCAGTTTTTCAAGTTCCGGGTTGATTTCAGGTATTTTGTTTCCCAATAGATCGAGGACTTCGGATTCGCGTATCATGTCAGAATGGTTTTGATGACCATGCCAAAATTGAAGCCATGTTTTCATTTTTTCTATCAAAGGTCAGAATGCCTTGTCTTCATTGATTTTTTTAAAATAAGAGTGGAAAGGCCGGAGGATATAGCTTTGATATATTTCCCGTTTTGGGGCGTTTATTTTCATAATGGAAGGGTCTCAGATGCCTTGAAGGTATACTTTGGCAGAAAGGAAATTTGTCTTTTTTCGTTCAGGGCCCTAATAAGTAGCCGTAATTTGTCTGAAAGCCCGTGTTCGCCGGATGGATTTTAAATTGGAAGGAAAGTCGCCCTGAAGCAAATGAGTTAACGAAAAAGTCAATAACTTTGTATAAGCTTGAATTGCAGATTCGGATTGAATCTTGCCGTTTTTTGAATCTTCCAAAACCAGCGCTATGGATCGTAAGGAATTTTTAGCCATGTTCGGTGTCAGTGCTGCGGCCCTGGCTTTGACAACCTGTATGAATGGATGTTCAAAAGCCCAGGTCACAAACACGGCGCCGACGGTCAACTTTACGCTTGATCTCACAAAACCAACCAATTCGGCCCTGCAGACAAACGGAGGTTTTCTCTACGTAGAGGGTGTGATTGTGGCCCGAACAAACGCCGGTGCATTTATTGCTGTTTCCCAAACCTGTACACATCAGGGTGCTAATGTTGTTTTCCAGGCCTCGGCATCCGAATTCATATGTCCTGCTCATGGCTCCACTTTCGCTCCCAACGGTGCCGTTGGCATGGGGCCTGCAACAGTGAGCCTGAAGTCATATTACACATCGGTGAGCGGTAACTTCCTGCATGTTTCGGGTTAAACGTTCGAAATCCGATCCCTTTCCATTTGTTTTTTTTCGAGCCCTGAGTATGTGAGTTTCTTCGGGTTCTATGGCAGAATCCTTCTTTAAGAAAAGGTCAGTGCTCTTTATCCGGTTTGTTCCCATCACTGGCACCGAAAATAAGAATGACCAGAAATCCACAGATCACAGACAGGAATGCAAGTAAATTGGCCGAAAAAGAAGCAGCAGGGCTTAAGTAGGCAAATTTAAACGGTAGAAGAATAAAGACCAGCCCGAGGATATAAACAGGAATTTTCTTTTTCATTGTTTTGGCTTCTGCATAAACATTTAGTAAAAGTCCTGAATTCAGGACTAAAAAAAATGATGCCGGTTCGTTATTGAATTGATTTTTATCAGTCATTAGCTATCGGAAAATGCTGCATGACAGTGCTTTACAGGAGATTTGAAGGAAAAAGGAAAGTCGGGAATGATTTTCAGGTTTAATTGGAAAAAAAGATATCTTTGCAGTCCTAAATTTTACCCATGGCCCTGATTATGGAGTCGGGCGCAGGTAGAGCAAGGGGGAAAGAGTATCGTTCATTGTGATTTTTTAATAGCCCTGGTGGCGAAATTGGCAGACGCACCATCTTGAGGGGGTGGCGGGCAACCATACGAGTTCGACTCTCGTCCAGGGCACTTTT
>PLXK01000118.1 GCA_003151415.1 Bacteroidota bacterium | reverse complement strand
CGAAAAATTAATTGGATCAGATTTCTTGGATTATTTTACGGAGCCACAAAAAGCGCGTGAAGTTTATCAGGAAGTATTTGCGAAAGGATCAGTGGCCGATTCACCATTAACACTTCGACATAAAGGAGGAAAATTGACCGATGTATTATTCAACGGTTCAGTTTATAAAGATTATCGAGGAAATGTGTTGGGAGTTGTAATTGTGGCGAGGGATGTAACAGCGCAAAAATTATTATCAAAATATTCTTTGAGTTTGATTGAAGCGAGTTTAGATCCGTTAGTTACAATTAGTATTGAAGGTAAGATTACGGATATGAATGAAGCAACAGCAACTATTACAGGCATATCCAGGGAACAGCTGACAGGAACTGATTTCTTCGATTATTTTACTGAACCTTTAAAGGCACGTGAAGTGTACCAGGAAGTATTTGCAAAAGGGTCGGTGGCTGATTCGCCGCTGACACTGCGCCACAGAAATGGCAAACTCACCGACGTCCTGTTCAACGGATCGGTGTATAAAGATGACCGCGGAAATGTAGTGGGAGTCGTTATCGTGGCCAGGGACGTCACTGCACAGAAATTGCTTTCCAAATACTCGCTCAGTTTGATTGAAGCCAGTCTTGACCCTCTTGTCACCATCAGCACCGAAGGCAAGATCACTGACATGAACGAGGCTACGGTGAACATCATCGGAATCACGCGTGAAAAAATAAAAGGGACAGACTTCTTCGATTACTTCACCGAACCGCAAAAGGCCCGCGAAGTGTATCAGGAGGTCTTTGCAAAGGGATCCGTGGCCGACTCTCCGCTCACACTCCGGCACAAGCAAGGCAAACTCACCGACGTACTCTTTAACGGTTCGGTCTACAAAGATGACCGGGGCAATGAACTGGGTGTGGTTATTGTTGCCCGGGATGTGACTGCACAGAAACGATTTGAAAATGAACTGATCGAAGCCAAGAGTACGGCTGAACGCGAAAGACAAATTGCAGAAGCGGCCGTAAAATCAAAACAGCAGTTTTTATCCAACATGAGCCACGAAATCCGAACACCGATGAATGCGATTATCGGATTTACCAAAGTGGTGCTCAAAACGGAACTGAACGAAAAACAAAAAGAGTATCTCAATGCCATCAAAATATCCGGAGACGCCCTGATTGTTTTGATCAACGACATTCTCGACCTGGCCAAGGTGGACGCAGGAAAGATGACCTTTGACCACATTCCCTTTAAGCTTGCAGCTTCCATTTCAGCCATGCTGCACCTGTTTGAAACAAAAATTCAGGAAAAAAACCTGACCCTGATTAAAAAATACGACAACACCATACCCGAGTTCCTTGTGGGGGATGCCGTGCGTTTGCACCAGATCATCCTGAATCTCGTTGGCAATGCAGTAAAATTCACCTCCGAAGGATCGATAACCGTGGGTGTACGTATGCTGAAGGAAGACGCCGATAAAGCCACCATCGAATTTGCGATAACCGATACAGGCATTGGCATTCCGGAGAATAAACTTGGAAATATTTTCGACGATTTTCAACAGGCCACCAGCGGCACATCCAGAATATACGGAGGAACAGGTCTTGGACTTGCCATTGTCAAGCAGCTGGTAGAACCTCAGGGCGGAACAATTCATGTAAAAAGTAAACCAGGAGCGGGATCAACGTTTAGTTTTGTCCTTGATTTCAAAAAAACAAAAGCAAAAACAGAGCTGGAAGCAGATCTGGGCGTGGAACTCGAGGACGGTATAAAAAACGTCAAAGTACTCGTTGTTGAAGACATTGCATTGAACCAGCTTTTGATGAAAACCCTGCTGGAGGAATTTGGTTTTGAAATGGAGATTGCAGCCAATGGCAAACTGGCCATTGAAAAACTCCGCAACAACACATACGATATCATCCTTATGGACCTGCAAATGCCCGAAATGAATGGTTTTGAAGCCACAGAACACATCCGCAACGAGTTGAAATCGCTCATTCCCATAATTGCCCTGACGGCAGATGTCACAACCGTGGATGTGGAAAAGTGCAAGGCTGTTGGAATGAATGATTACATATCCAAACCCATTGATGAAAAAGTATTGTACACCAAGATCATCAAATACCTGAAGAAAACGGAAAAGCCAAAAAACAACGAGATGGAACCGAAAGAAAATGCACAGACACAGGCAATCAAATGCACCAGCCTGGATTACCTGAAAAAACTGACAAAAAACAATACAGCCTCGATCAATGAAATGATTGAAGTGTATCTGGAAGAAACCCCGGTATTGGTTCAGGCCATGAAAACGGCCATACTGAAGCAGGATTGGGAATCTTTAAGAGTAGCCGCACATTCAATCCTACCTTCCTTTTCCACAATGGGAATGGCCCCTGAATTCGAAACCATTACAAAAACCATTCAGGAATATGCGATCCGTCTTCGCGACGAACCTGCGGGCAAGGCAAAAAAAGAAATCCTGGATGCCCTTCAGGAATTGTTTTCAAAAACAGAAACCGTTTGTGCCCTGGCTTGTGAGGAATTGAGAAGCGATTTGCATGCAGCATAGATTGCAAGACCCAAAAATCAAGTGATAAACCGGGGTGAGGTTCCTTCCGGATGCTATACGCGAATATACCTCCCTGAGCCATTGCATGACTTAGCCTGGTCGGATGATGTTCAGAAAAACAGATCCGAAACACCCTCAAAAGTGATTTAATCGCCAATTCCTTCCATTCCTTAACAAATTGTTAATTACTTTCCCCGGCTCCTTCCCTCTTCAGGTGTATTTTTGGCAAAACAAAAACAGGATAGCCAGGTTCTGAAATAAGTGCACAGGCTTATTCCGTATAAACACCAAAACAAACCCATTTATATGAAATTCTTCATCGATACGGCCAATCTTGCCCAAATCAAAGAAGCCCAGGAGCTGGGAGTTCTTGATGGCGTCACCACGAATCCATCCCTGATGGCCAAAGAAGGCATCAAAGGAGAAGAAAACATCAAAAAACATTATGTAGACATCTGCAACATCGTAACGGGTGATGTCAGCGCAGAAGTCATTTCAACCGATTATGAAGGCATGATCCGCGAAGGGGATGCATTTGCCAAGCTGCATCCGCAGATTGTCGTTAAAATACCCATGATCAAAGAAGGCGTGAAAGCCATCAAATATTTTTCTTCCAAAGGAATCCGCACCAATTGCACACTCATCTTTTCTGCCGGACAGGCACTGGTAGCTGCCAAAGCAGGAGCCTCTTTTGTGTCTCCCTTTATCGGCCGGCTTGATGATGTCTGCACAGACGGAGTTGAGCTCATCGCAGATATCCGCCAGATCTTTGACAACTATGGTATCCGCACAGAAATTCTGGCTGCTTCCATCCGTCATCCCATGCACATCATTCAGTGTGCAAAAGTGGGAGCCGATGTGGCCACCTGCCCGCTGAGTGCTATTCTGGCCTTGCTCAAACACCCGCTTACCGACAGCGGTCTGGCTCAGTTTCTGGCAGATTCGAAAAAATAATTTTTTCGGTTTTCGATCGAATAAGGAAGGGCCTCCAGGGCCCTTCTTCATTCTGTTTCACTCCGTGTTTTCACAAATGAGGTCATTTGTTTAATTTTCTTTCTTAAAGCCATGCGGCGATGCTTGTACGAATAAATTCCGAAAACCCCGATCCACGACACATTCAGCAGGTTGTGGATTGCCTGCGTGACGGCGGAGTCATCATTTATCCCACCGATACGGTGTATGGCATGGGCTGTGATATTTTCAAACAGCGCGGTGTCGAACGCATCTGTAAACTCAAAGGCATTGATCCGGCCAAAGCGAATTTTTCTTTCGTTTGCCACGATCTGGCCCATCTTTCCGATTATGCCAAACAGATTTCCCAGCCGGTGTTCAAGGTCATGAAAAAGGCCCTCCCCGGCCCTTTCACCTTTATCCTGGAAGCCAGCAGCAATGTCCCCAGGATGCTTAAAAACAACAAGAAAACAGTTGGCATCCGCATCCCCGACAACCTGATTTGCCGGTCGATTGTGCGCGAACTGGGTAACCCCCTCATGTCAACTTCCGTGCACGACTCGGACGAATTCATTGAATACACCACCGATCCGGAAGTGATCTACGACAATTTCAAAGACAAAGTGGATATGGTGATTGCCGGTGGGTATTCCAATATGCAGGCTTCCACCGTGGTGGATTGCACCGATCATGATTTCAGAGTCATCCGTCAGGGACTCGGCGATCTGGACGAATTTCTTTGATTGCTTTGTATTGGGGGGTGGCATATTGAAGTAAAGCGAGTCTCTGCCTGTCAAAAATTCCTTACATCAACACGTCAATACCTCATCACTTAAACACAAATCCTTTATCAACAACCCGACAGCTCCTTAAAAGCTTCAGGCAAGGCCGAAACAATATCCGAAGCAATCATCCCCACCATCGACATCTGCCGAGCG
>PLXK01000134.1:361-2772 GCA_003151415.1 Bacteroidota bacterium | reverse complement strand
TCCCCCAGGTCAGGAATGAAGCAAGGGCAGATGGTTGAGCGGTGCGATATAAGTAGCTTACCCATTTTTTGTGCCTTCTTGTGTGGTTTCGACTCCACTAAACCACCGCAACCCTTCAAATGAAACTTATGAACCCAAATGCAATCCTTCTCACATGTTGTCTGATAACGCTGTTCTCCTGCAAACAACCGGGCCCCAACAAACAAATTGACGAAGGAAATGTCAAAGGAGAAATATACCACAGCAATGAAATTGGCTGGTCAATCAAAATTCCTTCGGGATGGACCATCATTTCCAGGGACGAAACCGAGAAAAGGGATAAATTGGGATCTGACGCATTTAAGAAGTCCAGTGGAATTGAAGTCGATGCCAAAGCATTAAAACATCTCATTAGTTTCCGCAAAGATCAAACCAATTTCTTTTTTTCCTCGGCTGAGCCTTTTAAAGAGGAATATCCGGGCGAATACAAAAAAAACAACATCACCACCGACAGCATAATATACAAGACCGTAAAAGACCAGGGAATAAGGATGGACACGGCAAGCGGGAAAGAAACTATTCAAGGGCTCGACTTCAATACCTTCTCCATGATTATTTATGGAACCAATGGAAAGGAAGTGGCGCGACAAATCATGTACAGCAAATTGATGAACGGGTTCGACTTCTCGGTTGTGATTGTATACAACAATGAAAAAGACAAAATCCTTCTGTTAAACAACTGGAAAGAGTCACATTTCGCGAAGAAGTAGCTTACCTTTTCTTCTGCTTTTTCGCTTTTCCGTACCAAATTCAAATCCGTATGAAAAGATTCAAAAAAATCTTCCTTCTTCTTTGTGTGATGGTCATTGCCAGCTCCTGCAGAAAGGATATCGTTCATGTGGATCCGGATTTTGTCGGTTATTGGGCCACCACGTATTACCCGGGCACCTGCAACATGGCCATAAACATTGGATCCGACAGTCAGTTTCACTATTACAGTCCTACCGAACTCAGCGACTGCAGACGATATTCCGACATTTCGGGGCTGGCCAAGGCAGACAACAAAAGCATTCAAGTGGGTCTGTTGCATTCCTTTCACCTGAACCAAAAACCCTTCCGGATAGACACGCTGCATTTCGTTTATGATGACGGCGGCAGCACTCAATTCGGCCAGGCGGTATGGCAAATGCAGGTGGATGGAGCGGTTTACTACAAAGTCATCGGGAAGTGATTGAAGGACGCCATAGCGGATTTTGAATGCCGTGAGTAAAACTAAAAAGTCCCGAAGAGCTTATTCTCCGGGACTTTATTGTTTTGTTTCTGGCCTATTCTTCGTTGTGAACCAAAGCCTGCAACAATACAGGTGTTTGTGCGGGTGCTGAACCTGTTGAAGCTGCAGCAGCTCCGCCGGCAACCTTATTCATTTGCTTATCATCCATTTTCTTGAAAGCGTCCATTGCGCTTTTCTTTTCTCCTTTTTTGAACAATTTCGGATTTTTCATGGTCTTTTGTTTTGGGTTTTTGGGTCTTCCACTGCATAGATCAGGATTGAAAAAGATTCAGCGGTTTCTTTTCCAGATTAAAATTAGATCTTAAACAGACACCCTTGTTCTCCATTTATCAGACCGCCGGTTTGGTTGACCGGATTGTTGTTTCTGACTGACCGATTGCAGCCACTCAGACACTCTTTTTTGTTTTTCAGGAGCGATTTCCAAAACCCCGCCGTTTTTCAGTGCAGCTTGTTTCGGCCGGTTTAAAAGTCTTTCTTTGCACCGGCCCCGGCGATGATTTTCCGCTCCTGGCGACTCAAAACACCCTTTCACCGACAAGATGCCATTTAATCCGTCAAAAGGATGTATTTTACTTTTATTCAAGCGGCAGATTCACCACCAAGAACAGGATAATTTTATGAATTCAAAGCCGGAAGAAAACAGGCCCATCAAGGCCAGTGAAGAAAGATACCGCAGTCTGATTGAAGCCAGTCTGGACCCTTTGGTGACCATCAGCACCGAAGGCAAGATCACCGATATGAATGAAGCCCTGGCCAATATCACAGGCGTTACGCGCGAAAAACTGACGGGCACCGATTTCTTTGACTATTTCACCGAACCGCAAATGGCCCGCGAGGTGTATCAGGTTGTTTTCGCCAAAGGATACGTGGCCGATTCGCCACTTACCCTTCGTCACAAAAATGGCAAACTCACCAATGTCCTCTTCAATGGTTCGGTCTATAAAGATGACAAAGGCAAGGTGCTGGGAGCCGTTGTTGTGGCCAGAGACATTGCTGAACAAAAATGGGCCATCGAGCTGCGCATCGCCAACAAAGAACTGGCTTTTCAGAATGACGAGAAAGAAAAACGGGCGGAAGAACTGATCATTGCCAACAAAGAACTCGCATTCCAGAACGACGAGAAAGAAAAACGCGCAGCTGA
>PLXK01000134.1:0-258 GCA_003151415.1 Bacteroidota bacterium | reverse complement strand
GAGAAAGAAAAACGGGAAATTGCCAATAAGGAACTGGAAGCATTCAGTTACTCAGTCAAACTGGCTTCACAATATTCGCTCAGCCTGATCGAGGCCAGCCTTGACCCTTTGGTGACGATCAACACAGAAGGCAAGATTACGGATATGAATCAGGCCACAGTAAACATTACCGGAATAACCCGCGAAAAACTGAGAGGAACCGACTTCTTCGATTATTTCACGGAACCCCAAAAGGCACGTGAAGTGTACCAGGAAGTA
>PLXK01000217.1 GCA_003151415.1 Bacteroidota bacterium | reverse complement strand
TCTCTGAAATTTCTACGAATTACTAATAGATACTAATATACGAATCGTGAACTTCCAAATTTCCAAATTCTATTTTCAGAATAGCTTCTGTAATCACTTACTTAGAATAGACTAAGCTGGCTTCTCTTATCAGGCCTTTCAAAAAGAGTCAGATCAAACTCAAACTTCTCTTTTTTACTAAAATACTTTTTCTTTGAAGAAATAAATAGCTGCCGAATGCTTTCTGCAATATTCCCTTCTCCTCGCATTCTTGTTCCAAAGCGGCTGTCGTTGAGTTTTCCGCCGTGACATTCTTTAATCTGGTTCAATACTTTCTCTGCTTTGTCAGGAAATGTTTTTTGAAGCCAGTCAGTGAAAATGCCGCCCACTGCTCCGTTTAACCGCACTATCGTAAAGCCTGCTCCTGATGCTCCATGCAAGGCAGCCGCTTCCAGTATGTTTGGCACTTCATGGCTGTTCAACCCCGGGATGATGGGTGCAGCCATTACTATGACAGGTATTCCGGCGCTGCTTAATTTCTCAATGACCTTCAATCTGTTGTTTGCAGTGGCGGTGCGCGGCTCCATCGTTAAACGCAAATCTTCATCAAGCGTAGTGATTGAAATAGCAACATGAGCAAGCCTCATCTTTGCCATTTCACTTAATATATCAATATCACGAAGGATGAGAGCATTCTTGGTAATCATGCTCACCGGGTTTCTATACTTCAGGCATATTTCAAGCATGCGCCTGGTAATCATCATCTTTCTTTCCACAGGCTGATAACAATCCGTATTTCCTGAGAACATAATAGGGTAGGGCTGCCAGTTTTTATTCATGAATTCTTTTTCCAGTAGTTCGGGAGCATTGGGTTTAATAATAATCTTCTGCTCCCAATCCATGCCTGCGCTGTAACCCCAGTATTGATGAGTATTTCGTGCATAACAGTAAATGCATCCATGCTCACATCCCTGGTAAGGATTCATGGAATAATTCAAGCCGATATCCGGACTGTCAACTTTGTTTACAATGGTCTTTGCATGGGTAATGATGTATTCCGTTTTTTCTGTTCCCAGCAGAGGTTCATCCGCCATTTCCGGATGTTCCTGCGAAACCGAATTCCGTTCGAAACGGTTCGGCGGATTGGACTGGGCACCGCGTCCCTTAAAGCTAGGCTCCGCTCGTTTACCTGGACTCGGCTTTGCCTGCATACCAGGGTTTGTTCCGGCTCCTTCTTCTGAATATGATGAGTTTTCTGACATGTCTTCGAAGTCAATGTACTGATTTCTTTCAGATGTTTTAAAATTTGTGGAGATCTCTTGAAAGAATAAATTTGCAATTTGCAGTTAGCAATTTGCAAACTCCCAACAGTATTCTTTGAAAGGGATTCGATACAAAGCCGATGACCATTAAAAAGAAGAAACCCATTTTTCCCTACCTTTGCTCATCATTTTAAATTTGAAGATCCACAGCAATGATTTACATTACCCGAAAAGAACATTTTAACGCCGCACACAAACTCTTTCATTCCGAATGGAGTGAAGAAAAAAATCTGGAAGTTTTTGGCAAATGCGCAAATCCCAATTGGCATGGGCACAATTATTACCTCTTTGTTACTGTCAAGGGAGAAGTGAATCCGGATACAGGTTATACGGTGAATCTGAAAGAATTAAGCACCATTATCCGTGTTCACATCACCGACAAACTGGATCATAAAAATCTGAACCTGGATGTTGATTTTATGAAAAACAGAATGCCTACAACCGAAAACGTGGCCATTGCCATCTGGGAACAGCTCGACGCCCACATTCAAAAGCTTGGAGGTATGCTGCATTGCATCAAACTTTGTGAAACAGACAACAATTATGTGGAATACTTTGGTGGATCTTAAGATGTGTTGATGTGTTGAAGTTAAAGGGAGAGAAAAAGAACGAAGAAGTGAGAGCGGGCACCTGAACATTTTTCACACCATTTCAGCAAACCAGACATTAAATCAGCCTTAACCCTCCTGCGCCTGAAAAAGGCTTCGGCGGGCGAGCACCCAAACAACTCAACACTCAAAAAAATGGCCAATTACAAACTGACAGAAGAATATGATGAAGTAAACACCGGCAAAATCAGTAAGAACTACAGCGAAATTATTGAGCGCATCGGAGAAGATGGAACCCGGGAAGGACTTGCAAAAACCCCGGAGAGAGCAGCTAAAATGATCCAGTTCCTGACATCCGGCAAATGCATGAATCCGGCCGACATTCTCCGTTCGGCCATGTTTCAGGACCCCTATCAGCAAATGGTTGTGGTCAAAGACATTGAACTTTATTCGTTATGCGAACATCATCTGCTTCCCTTTTTCGGCAAGGCACACATTGCCTATATACCCAACGGGCATATTGTCGGATTGAGTAAAATACCCCGCGTGGTCGATGCTTTTGCGCGGCGCCTGCAGGTGCAGGAGCGCATGACACAGGACATACTCAACTGCATCCAGGATACTTTAAAACCGCTTGGCGTGGCCGTGGTGATCGAAGCCGCGCACCTCTGCATGCAAATGCGAGGCATCCAGAAACAGAATTCGGTAACCACCACATCGGCATTTACCGGCGAGTTCCTGAAAGACCCAACCCGTAAGGAGTTTATTAGCTTGATTTCGACCCGCTTGCATTAAAATTCATGAGCAATTTTTAACATAGTCATTGACCATTTAATCCGTGCTGAATTCTGCAAAGTATATAAATTTCGTACCTTTGTATCAACCAAAAAATCAATACCGTTATGGACAATAACATTCTGGATTATTCATCAGGCACACACGAGAACGATGGTGTGGTTGTGAAATCATTTCTTTCCAAAGTATTTACCTGGATGACTGCTGCCTTGGTTATATCCGGGGTTGTGGCTTATCTTTTTGCAACAACCGCTTCCCTTCAGCAAATGATCCTTCAGGAAGTGAATGGCCATTTGGGATTCACAACATTGGGCTGGGTGGTTCTGATTGCGCCGATCGCTTTTATTCTGGTCATGAATTTCGGTTTGGAAAAACTCTCCCTGCAGATTCTTCTGGCTATCTTTCTTTTGTATTCGGTTTGTATGGGTATGACCCTGAGCGTACTTCTGATGGTTTATGCGAAGTCACTGATTGTTCAAACCTTTCTGATCAGTGCCGGAACCTTTGGTTTTATGGCTTTTCTTGGAGCCACCACAAAGACCGACCTGACTAAAATGGGTACCTATTTGTATATGGGTCTCTTTGGCATCATCATCGCTTCGGTTATCCACATGTTTACCGGTGGAAGCACTTTCCTGATTGATATCGCCGGAGTTATCGTCTTCACCGGTCTGACCTCTTTCAAAGTTCAGCAATTGAAGAACATGGCACTGAGCATGCCGGGCGACGGAGAACAAACACAAAAGATGGCCCTCATGGGCGCCCTTACCCTTTACATCACATTCATCAACCTCTTCCTGACCCTGCTTCGTCTTGCAGGCGGAAGAAGATAACAGGACCTGTTACACCAGCTTTAAGAAGAAGAGCTCCGGAAATTTCCGGGGCTTTTTCTTTTTAGATATCATAAAAACAAATTTACCACGGAGGCATGGAGAACATGGAGAAAAGCATGGAGTTGTTTTGCGACCTTCCTCCACGGCCCTCCATGTTCTCTATGTCTCTATGGCTATTTTTGTCTTCGATTTGCAGGTTCCTTCTGTTTTGATATCATAAACAGTCAGGAGGGATTCTAAATCCATACCTTTACAAAAAAAATCATGGACGCTCCGGGAACCCTTGCCATCAAAAATCTGATCCGAAAACTGCATGACCAGGATCCCTCTGTCAGACAGCATGAGCTCATCATCTCGTTTGAATGCAGTGGCGAGCAGGAGCCGTTCAAAGATGTTTTGAAACAGTTGGTGGGTATCAATTACCGTACCCCATTGTCCGATAACTCTACCTATAAAATACCTGTTGCCCTGGATGATAAACGAATCATCAAACTGGCCACAGAAATAGAAACGGAATTTACAAAATACGATGTCGATATGTTTACGGACGGATATTCGGATGAAGGAACATCAAAAGTCAGTTTTATTCTGGTCCATGGAGATAAAATGGAAACGGCCGAAATCATCAATTATCCGAATAAGAAGAAAAAGTAGGTCCTGCAGAAGGCAAACAAAAGAGCCCCGGAAATTTCCAGGGCTCTTTTGTTTTGTAATAAAAACAGAAGTTTATTGCTTGATAAACAGCTTGTGCATGCTTCCTCCCGAATAATCCAGACGCAGGATGTACGTTCCCGGAACCATTCCGGAAATATCGAGGGTTGACGATTTAAATGTTTTGATTTCCTTCACCAGGGCGCCAACAGCATTGAATACGCTGAGTGTACCGATCTCCAGTTGGGCAGGCACCTGGATGTTCAATAACGCTCCGGCAGGGTTCGGGTAGATATACATAACAGGCGCATCAATTTCAAGGATGCCGGTTACTCCAACAGTTGCTGTTTGGCAAATGCTGCAACCTGCAGAATCGGTTACGCAGCACGTGTATGTGCCGGCAGCCAGACCTGTGCAAATGGGACTGGTACATGTTCCCGGACTCCAGGAATAAGTAAAGGTGCCGGTTCCGCCCGTTGTATTCACAGAATCTCTTCCATCCAGACAGGTAGGGCAGCTTGCTGGCTTTACAGATATCACCGGTTTGATCACAGCAGGCTGGGTAATGTTGAAAGGAATTGTTTTTTTGCAGCCGTTTGAATCGGTCAGGAAACAAATTTCCGGTCCTGCTTTTAATCCCGTTGGCACAGCTGTTGGAACCCAGGAATAGGTATAGGGCGCTGTTCCTCCGGTGGTGCTTACCGAAGCCGATCCTAGGCTTGAACCATTGCAAGGCTCATTTTTCTGTGTAGAAACTGTTGCGAGCGCCGAAGGCTGGGTGAGTGTAACCGAATCAAGCTTTACGCAGCCATTGGCATCGGTAATGGTAACGGTGGATGTTCCGGCACACAACCGTGTAGCGGTATCTTTTGTTCCTCCGGCAGGTGCCCATGCGTAAGAATAGGTTCCGGTTCCTCCGGTTACTCCGACAACGGCAGTGCCTCTGCATCGGCCGTTACACAAAAGGTTTGTGTGGCTGAGTATGGTGGGGGTGATTTGAGTCGGGGAAGTGATGGTTACAACAACAGAACCCGGACAACCGAAATTGTCCATCACATTGACCGTATAAGATGCGGCACAAAGCAGAGAATCCGTTGCTGTTGCTCCGCTTACAGGACTCCAGGAATAGGTATAAGAACTTCCACCTCCAACTGTTCCAACAGTGGCTTTTCCGTTGCACTGTCCGAAACATTTGACATTCGTCTGGCTGGTAACCGATTCAACGATTTGCGTGTTTTGCGTAATTGTCACAACCGCATTGGCCGAGCACATATTCGCGTCATTGACATTAACCGTATAAGATCCTGCGCAAAGGTTGGTTACCATAGCAGTGCCTTGTCCGGCTGTGATGGGACCCCCTGTCCAGGAATATGTGTAGTTCACTGTGCCGCCTATAGGCAGGGCGGTTGCTGTGCCTGTGCATTGGCCAAAACAATTTACATTCACCTGATTGCTTATCGTTACTGTAAGCGGAGCTGGTTCGCTAATTGTAACAGAACCTGTAGATACGCAGCTGCTTCCGTCAGTCACTGTAACTGTATAGCTGCCGGTTGTCAATCCGGTAATCGTATCGGTCGTGGCTGATGTTCCGCTCCAGGAATACGTATAAGGAGCAACCCCACCGCTTGTTACAGCCCATGCGGTGCCATTGGCTGCTCCGCTACAGGTCGCGTTTGTGGACATTACCTGTACACTGCAGGCCGGAGGAGTCCTATTCTCAGCGCCAAGAAACTGGAAGGCCAAGCCAAAGAACAAAGTAAGAATAGCAGAAATGTAAGTTTTTTTCATGGATGTGTATTATTTGAATGATTGCAGCAAATTTAAGACAATTATTCAAAATCTGTCACCTCAATCAAGCACTGAACTTAGATTCCGATACTTGAATAATCCATTCATTCACTTTATCTGTAGATTCTGCTACTGAATTGTTCAATTCTCTCACTTTATCTAACAATTCAGTCACGAATTGTTCAATTCATTCACGTTATCTAACAATTCAGTCACTGAATTGTTAGATTATGCTATTTTGTCGAATAAAAATGTTGTAAATCAGTGGTTTATGTCAATGAAACCGGGAAAAAGGCCTGGCTTTGATTTCGGAGAATTTGCTTTTGAAAATGGGAAACGAATGAATTCCTCCCGATTCAATAAACAGAAATGAGCCCGGTCATCGAACACAGGCTGGTATGAATACAACCGGTATCAGTTCTTGACAGAATTTAATTTTTTAACTCCGATGAGGCGGTCATAATTGGTTGCCGGAAGGCGGTAGTAGACAAGAATTAAATAATCATTTTCTGTTTCAAAATGAGATCCTTCAACGATTGTTTCATCGGGTACATTGCTGCCATCGGTAAGGACAACATATTCGTAATCGTAATAACCCTGTTTCAAAAACAGCGTGCACTGATATCCCTTCAGCGAATCGTTGTAGGACATTTTATTGCTTTTGTTGCAGGCCCAGTCCGTCAGTCCTCCAAAAACATACATGTCGCCATCCGAGCCGGGTGTGGGGTAGGGCAGGAAGAAATGCACGAAACAGTAATCGGCTTCCACGTCGCTGTTGGTGCCTTCAGTGATTTTCACCAGGTAGCGTCCGTCAATATCAGCAGCAGTGGAATAGCGCTCCCGGCTTCTTTTGTCGTCATTGGTGAGATACACATGGATCTGGTTGTCGGTTGTTTTGATATTCGATACGTGCATGCTGCGGTAACGGATGCTTTTCGTGTCAAAATTCCGGAATTCGCTTCCGCCGTTGAACTCGTTTTGATTGTCGCTGAATTCATAACTGAGATCCTTGTCGCGCATAAAAACAGGTTTGATTCCGGTAATGGCATTGTCCCACCGGTCATTCTGCAACAGAACCACCTGCACATCGGAAGGATTGCGGATGTCATAGTTTGGATATTGAACAGAAAAATTTATTCCCTGTTTGCTAGCCTGATCGGTCAGCATGGAACCGTATTTGAAACTGGCGGGAATGGAAATGATATTTTCATAGACCATGAACCGGCGGGTAAGCACAATGTTGTCGGCGTTGTTATCCTGAGCTACTTTAACAATGTAATTTCCAGGTTTGAGGATGATCATGTTTTCGTTCGGGAAAAATACGGTGTAATGTGTGTACCGCTGGGTAACCAGGCCTCCGGCATAACCATAATCGCTGATTGGATTGTCGGTGAATCCATTCACGTATTCGTTGTAATTCAGATCGGATGGCTTCCACTCGGCACTGCAATGAATGATCGTGTATGTATAGGTGGCAAATCCTCCTTCCAGATCATCAAATCCCAGTCTGAGCTGATCGTCGGAATTGAAACGGATCATGGCCGATGAGAGCTCTGCGGCTTTATTGATCAATTGAACGGATTTGATATTCTTTTTATACGTGTGATTTTCATAGCGGATGAAATTGTCGGTATAATAATCG
This sequence comes from Bacteroidota bacterium, assembly GCA_003151415.1. Classification (GTDB taxonomy): domain Bacteria; phylum Bacteroidota; class Bacteroidia; order Palsa-965; family Palsa-965; genus Palsa-965. The sequence continues at coordinate 34,476 of PLXK01000217.1, read as the reverse complement.
TCGGCACTGTCTGCAGCGATTGGCTTTGAACCAAGATTTGCTTTTGACTTTTGGGCAGAAAGTCCGGAACACCCGAACAGAAAAATGCAAATGCTCAGGACGAGAAAGAAAACTGTTTTTTTTGAGGGGCGCATATCAGGGCATAATGGCGATACGAAGATAACGAAACGATGGGTAATGTATTGTCTGACCAGATGCGGTGGCACCCTGTTTTAACTCATTTTCTTTCAACAGAAGAAATCTGGTTTCCCTGGTAATGGTAGATGGAGTCCCAGTCATTGGCATCGGCACTCCCGTGATAGAAAATGATCTGGTCAAGTTTTTCCTCATTGGTGTAATAGGACCAGGGACCGATCAGACAAAAAGATTCTCCCGGACATTCCTGTCCTTTTGTTTCGAGTTTTCCGTTTGGGTACCATTCTTTAAATTCACCGGTGCGGAAATTTTTTTCATAGATCAGGTGCCCCTCTTCATCCCAGTGGCGTTTATAACCCATTGTATCTGTTAGTTCTGTATCCAGCATCCGGATATTCGGATAGAACAGCTTGTAGGAAACGAGCCGGTCGTTTACAAATAATTTCTCCTGCGAGATTTGCCCTTTTGCATCGTACCAGGTATCCAGACCTTCGCGTTTGTGATTCTTGTAAGAAAGGGTACGGCGGATCCTGCCTTTGCTGTCCTTCACAATGAATTTCCCCTCGGGTTTATTGCTGTTGTCGAGCATGTAATCCTGGTACTGGCTTTCATAATAGGAAACAGTATCGTAATAGTTTACGCTGATGGCATAGGTCGAGTCACCTGTTTGGGTGTATTGAAAATTGTTCTGGGCCGGAATCTGATTGATGCTCAGTTTATTGATCGAACAAGAGAAGAGGCAGGAGGCCAACAGGATAAGGCAGAAGCTAAAGATTCGAATCATCGATCAAAAATAGGAATTTAATCAGAATATGTGTTGTGGTGTTGAAGTATTGACGGTTGAAGTATTGATGTTGTATTTGTCTGCGTTGTGTTCTTTCTCTTTTCCTCACTCCAGCACCCCAACTCAAAAGAGAAACAGAGCGGTTAAAGAGAGCGTAATGGAGGCTCAGCAGATTGCACAACCTCAACATCCCAACACTCACTCCAAAGTGTGTTTCTTGTCAGGCAGCATATTCTCCACTGTCCAATCCAGTTTTTTTACGAAGGGCGCTTTGCGTTCTTTGCAGTTGTGAAGGATGCAGATGGGGCAGGAGGTTGGCAGGCAAGGATCGGAATGGATAAAAAATTCGACTTGCCCGTGCAGATCGTCCTGGATGAGTTTCTCAACGGCGCTTACCTCCTCATGCGAATCTTCCAGGGTGTCGTACCAGGGAAGGGTGATGTGGCAATCGATGTGAAGGTGCGATCCATACTTCAGAACTCGGAGTTTGTGTACGTCGACCCACTTCTCGCGCCGTTTGTTGTTGAGTATGCGGATGAGCTGGTTCAGTTTTTCGGTGTCGGCCTCATCGAGCAGGCTGCTGGCGGAAGATTTCACAAGTTTATAACCCATACGAAGGATATATCCTCCGTAAAGTATGGCGATAACATTGTCAAGCCAGTTGAGATGCGTAAAATAAATCAGGATCAATCCGAAAATCAATCCGGTTCCGGTAATTGTGTCGGAAAGCAAGTGTTTGCCATCGGCAACCATCAGTACGGAGTCATGATTTTTTCCATGCTTTACGAGATAGATACCCATGAAACCATTGCAGACAGCGGCAAATGCGAGAAGATACATGCCCATGTCCAGTTGCTGGATTTCGCTGGGTAGAAAAAAGGAATAAGTGGCTTTGGCGATAATCAGAATGCCAGCAAGAAAAATCAGTCCGCCTTCGAATCCCGCCGAGAAATATTCAATTTTACCGTGTCCGTAAGGATGATCATTGTCTTTTGGCTTGGATGCATAATACATGCTGAACAAAGCGAAAGAACCTGCCAGTACATTGATGATGCTTTCCAGGGCGTCTGTAAGAACGCCGTTGGAACGGGTCAGATGCCAGGCAAAAAACTTCATGCTTGTCAGAACCACGCTCAGGACAAGCATGATTTGCAAGGTGCGTATTTTAAATCGGGAAGCCGTTTGGGTCATATTGAAATCGTTTAGCGGCCGGGTGTAAGATCTTGGTTATTGAATAATAATCTGCCCTGAACCGCTCTTGTCAGCTATTTGCAGGGATGCCGGCGTGCCTTTGCAATAGACGTTGCCGGTGGCGGTCAGTACAACATTCAGAATGGACGAAGGCAGAGCGGAGGTTCCCACGTATAAATTGCCTGTTCCTTTGTTTATCAGATAAATTTGCTGGCAGGGAATTCCTTCGGTATGAATTTCTCCGTTGCCGGCAGAATAGGCATAAAGAAGATTCGTGTTTCCTCTGAGACGGATATCGGCCGGACCGGTGTGGATCGTTGCATAGGCAACATCCGAAGCAATTGTCAGATCCACAGAGCCTGAGCCATCTCTGGATTCCACCCCGATGACACTATCAAGCAGGGTATTGGTGGAGGTGACTTCTCCGGATCCGTTGTACAGCAGGTCTTTGAGATGATGTACGGAAACATACACAGCCATACGCCGGTTGTAGCTTCGCACAAAATTGCAAATGTTGTGGTTGCGGATAAAAAGAGTATCGCCGCTGAAAGTGGTTTCGATATGGTCGATCAGATGTTTTCCTCCTACAACCTGTATGCGTTCAAGGGTATCCTGGGTGAGTATCAGATCGATGGTGCTTTCCAGCTGTATTTGAGAAATGCGCTGGGCATGGCGCTCCTGACGGATATCGCTGCCGGTGCTTGTCAGACAATCACACAGGTTTTCTTTGATGCATCCGCTCAGAACCACCAAAAAGGGTAAAATCAGAAGAGCCGGACTGAATGCCTTGTTCATGGGCAATGGGTGTGAATCAACCTGTAGGTAATGCCCCATTCGAAGAATTCTGCGCGTGCAAAATAAACCTTGAGTGTTGAACCCAAAAGAATCCTGTCGTTCACCTGGTAGCGGAGTCCGATCCGCTCATACATGGGAACGGTTTCGCCCGATACTTTATCGTAAAAATAGAAACCGATTTCCATGGGCATTGACATTCGTCCGGCGCAAAGCGCATATCCGATTTTCGCAGCCGGTTGAATATACTGAACGCGCTGCACAGTGTGGTCGGTTCTGAAAATTTCCTGGTAGTTGGCTTCGTTGTAAAAAATTTCCAATCCGACATTCCAGAGATTTTTGTGGTTCCATCTGCGGTAGACGGATCCCGAAAGAATGACGGCGCCGAAATCTTTTCCTCCGGCAGGACTGATCTGACTGAGTGCACCGGCAATGCCAAATGCGAAAAAACGGTTTCTGTTACATACAGGTAAGCTATCCATCGGTTTACGTTCGGGGCAGTTGTAAAGACTGTAACCGATGCCCAGATCAACGGTTGGCATATTCAGACCCAGATTGGGCTGCTTCATTGCACCATTGGAACAATGCGACATGCCCACGCCAAAGTCGAGCCTCAGGCGTTTGGAGATTTCCTGTTTCACGGTGAGCCGGAAATTCATAAATCCGTTGACATGAGAACCAATGGCAATATCCTTGTAATTCGTAACCGGGTCAAAAGGTTTGGTGAGATAGGAAAGTCCTCCGCCGGCACGGAAACAGATTCTTGTATGGACTCCTTTATTGAAGGGGAAGTCCATATAGGGGCAAATGCTAAACAAGTTCCCCAGGTTTTTGGGATTTCCAAGATCAAAGAAACACAGCGAAAGGCCGGGCTCCGGGAATTTGAATAACTGATTCCAGTAATTTTCGCCATGAGTCGGCCGGCTGAAACAGATTTCGGAAATCGTCACATGTCCCTGAGTCAGGTATTCCATATCGCTGTGGTGGGCGATAATAAATCCGTAATGAAAGGTCGGGGTGATGATTAAAGGTTTTTCAGCCTGCTGGGAAAACCCAGCCGCGTTTATTCCTGTTACAAGGAGCAGGAAATGAAGGAAACGGAGTGTGTAGGCTTTTCTGATCATGTGAATGAAGGCAAATATAAGTAAATAACAAAAACAGACTGAAATCTTGTAAGTCGGCACAAATACACCGAAACCACTGGGCGAAGCAGAATGAATTTTGTCGCTCGTATATGCTATTTTGATAGTTTTTTAGAAGGTTCTCCGCTCTGAATTCCATTTCCGGATTTCATCTGACCTTTTTGTTATCTTTGATTAAGCCCCTTCGAGTTGCTGTTTCCATGCCTAAACAAGAAATGTCCCATATTCCTGTAATCGACTTCCTTCGGGGGCTGGCGGCATGCTCGGTTTGTCTTTTTCATTTTGTCTATACAACGAAAGACTTTATCACAGGCGCCATGTCTTTAAGTGTCTTCCGATGGGGTTATTACGGGGTTCACTTGTTTTTCGTGATTTCCGGCATGGTCATTCCCCTTTCCATGATCAGGGGCGATTACAATTACAAAGCCTGGCCCAAATTTATCTGGAAAAGATTTATCCGCATAGAACCTCCCTATATTGCCGCAGTACTGATCGGCACTGCCTTTATTGTGATGCACAATCATTTGCCGGGTTCCCTTTCGCATGTTCAAATACCTTCCGTTCAAACCTTGCTTCTTCACCTGGGTTATCTGGTGCCTTTTCAGCATTCGGGCACCTGGATAAGTCCCGTGTTTTGGACACTTGCCATCGAATTTCAATACTATCTTGTCCTCTCTTTGCTTTTTCCTTTGGCCCTGAGTTCGGCATGGGCTGCCAGGGTGGCATTTTACATGGTTTTTATTGGTGGTTGTTTTTGTTCGGATTCTTTTCACTTTGTTCCTGCCTGGATGCCTTTGTTTTTGCTGGGTATAATGTATGTGCTTTGGCATTCGGGAAAGGTCTCATTGATTGAATACGCGATCGTGACCATTGCAGCAATGATTCTGGTGTATTGGAAAATTGACGGAGCCAGCCTTTGGGTTGCCATGGGAACACTGGCAATCGTGCATTTTTTCAAAAACTACTCCGACCCGATTTCCAAATTCTTTGGCAACATATCCTATTCGCTTTATCTGCTTCACGCAATTGTCGGGTCTGCTTTTGTCAACTACTTTTCGCACCGTGTCCAATACGGCTGGCAAAAAGGAATGATTGTCATCGGAGGGTTTCTGGTGAGTGTCACTTCGGCCTATCTCCTGAATAAATTTATCGAAAAACCGGCGCAGAGACTGTCTTCCAAAGTGAAATACGGAACCATTCCCGCAAAGTAATTCCTCTCCATTTTGCCTCCATTCTTTTCTTCAGCATTGATAGAATCCAAAAACTTCTCTATTTTTGAATCTGATTATCCACATGACATTTTGTTTGTTCACTCGGAAGCCATACGAACCGTTTTTGAAACTGTAAGAAAATAATGAAAGACTATGTACAATACGGTTGTGGCCTGAGTGCTCCGAAAGAATGGACAAACTTTGATGCATCTCCAACGCTTCGGATTCAAAAAAAACCAATTCTGGGCTCACTTCTTTCCAGGAAAATGAATGCGCAATTTCCGGATAACGTCAGGTACGGGGATATTGTGAAAGGACTTCCTGTCGGTGACAATTCCTGTGACGGTGTGTATTGTTCTCATGTGCTTGAACACCTCTCCTTTGATGATTTTCAGACAGCCATCCGCAATACCTACAGAATACTAAAACCAAACGGTTTTTTTCGGCTTGTTATGCCTGACCTGGAGAACATGATCGATGGATATATTGAAAACAGAGCCAAGGGAGACAGGGAAGCGGCTATAAAATTTGTCAGGTATACCGGTATGGCGTTTGAAAAGCGATCTGCCGGAATGAAAAGCCTGTTGGAAACTGTTTATGGCAATCACAGGCATCTCTGGCTTTGGGACAGCAGTTCCGCAAGTCTGGAGTTGGAAAAGGCCGGATTTAAAAACATCAGAAAATGCCATTTCAATGACAGCTCCGAGGCCATGTTCAAGTTTGTAGAAAGCGAGTCAAGGTTTCAAAATGCCGTAGCCCTGGAAATGACGAAATAACATTTCGTTACAGGTTTGGTGTGACTTCTTTTGTCTCAAAAAGCGTCCTTTCTTTATTCTCTTTCTTGTTTCACCTCCGGACGAACACGAACATGCGTTTTTCGAATGCATTCCCGTTTGAATTCTTTGTCGGAATTTGTACTCAACCGTTCAGACTTTTTCGGAACCGATCCGGATTGAATCTGCTGAAAGGTTCCTGAAGGATTGTTTATCTTTGAATCTTATTACTCTATTTATATGGATGAGAAAACACAAGCTTTCGGGCGCCTGATCAGGATCATGGATGAACTTCGTGAGAAATGCCCCTGGGACAAGAAACAGACAATTGAAAGCCTTCGGCACCTGACTATTGAAGAAACCTATGAACTTGCCGATTCAATCCTTGAAAAGGATATGGATAAAATCAAGAAAGAACTGGGTGATGTTCTGCTCCATATTGTTTTTTACGCTCGTATTGCATCAGAAACGAATGATTTTGATATTACCGATGTCATCAATTCGCTTTGTGAAAAATTGATTCACCGCCATCCGCACATTTACGGGGACGTCAAAGCGGATACCGAGCAGGAAGTAAAAGAGAATTGGGAAAAACTCAAATTGAAAGAAGGAAACAAATCGGTTTTGGGTGGTGTTCCTGTTTCATTGCCGGCCGTTGTGAAATCCTGCAGGATTCAGGAAAAGGCAAGAGCGGTAGGCTTTGACTGGGACGAGCCTCATCAGGTTTGGGCAAAAGTAGAAGAGGAGCTGGCGGAACTAAAGGCGGAAGTTGACATGGAGGCGCCTGTTGAAAAAATAGAAGATGAATTCGGGGATGTCATGTTTTCATTGATCAATTATGCCCGTTTTATTGGCGTAAATCCGGAAGACGCTCTTGAAAAGACAAACAGGAAATTCATCAAGCGTTTTCAATACCTCGAAGGCAAGGCATCGGCCAGCGGAAAGAAACTGGAAGATATGACACTTAAAGAAATGGATGTGTACTGGAACGAGGCTAAAAAATTGTAATTCAGTGGGGTTTTTTTCTCTGAGCCCGATTAAAGCAGAAAAAAAACATTCGTCAAAATATCCGGCTGATCATGCCGGATATTATTTCTTTGATTTAATTTCAGACACGGAACGATGGTTGTTGGAAATGGATTGATCGCCCGGAAATTGTCAGGATATCAGCAGGATGATTCTGTTGTGGTGTTTGCCTCGGGGGTATCGAACTCGGGGACAAAGGATTTAAGTGCATACCGGCGCGAGGTGGATACTTTGCTGGCCCACAAGGGCACAGAGGCGCGGTTGGTTTATTTTAGTACATGCAGTATGTTTGACGCCTGTTCATCGGAAACGATGTATGTCAAACATAAAATCAGCATGGAAAAACTGGTTGCCGGCACCTTCAGGAATCATCTGATTGTCAGACTTCCATTGCTTATTTCAGACGCCCCGAATCCCTTCACCTTTTTTAATTTCATCGTGGATAGCATCCGGAAAGGAAGACCCATCCGGGTTCAGAAAAATGCTTGGCGTTACATTTTTGACGCCGATGAGCTCCCTGTTTTTCTGCCTTTGGTTTTGAGCCGTGAAGGTAAGCCGGGCCAGACAATCAATATGGCCTATTCCAACGCCGCCAGCGTTCCGGAACTGATTTCCATCTGTGAGGAGGTTTTGGAACAAAAGACAGAAAAAATTTTAGTCAGTGAGGGCTGTTATTACGAATTCGATAACAATTTGTTCAATACTTTTCTTTCGGCAGGCAGCCGGCCTTTTGACAAAGAGGTATACAATCGGGAAGTGATAAAAAAATACCTGCTTAAAAGCTGAGCATTTTCAGTTCTTTCCTCAATCCCATTCCTTCATTATTTTTTTTGCAGTTTCAGACCAGGTGTAATTGCCCAGTACCTTTTTTTTGAAATGCTCAGCCAGGGAAATCCGGAACGCTTTATCAGCAATAAGGGATTGAATGGACAGCCTCAGCGAATTTTCCGTCGGTTCTGCCAGGAGTCCGTCTATTCTGTCTGTCAGAACATCTCTTACGCCGCTCTTGTTCGCTGCAATTACAGCCTTTCCCATGGCTGCGTATTCAAATATTTTAACGGGCGAACAGTAGTCATTTGTTTTTGGCAAAACGGTGATGTCCATCAGATCGATGTAGGTGAAAACCTGCTGGTGGGGAACGCTTCCTGTAAAAATTACCTGGTTCTGAACTTGAAGAGACTCTGAAAGCTGTTTCAACTTTGGAATCAAATGCCCGTCGCCCACAATGAAAACAATCAGGTTGGAATTGGTTTTCATGAGGCTGGCCATTGCGCCAATGAAAAGATCCACACCGTGGTAGCCAAATATTGAACCGACAAAACCAACAATAATTTTATCGTCCGGATTGTATTTGTTCTTCAGGGTCTGTTTCAATTCCTCATCCACTTTGATCTTGTCGGGATCGATGCAATTGGGCGTAACAATGATTTTGTCCACATTGGACGTATACCGGCTGTAATACTCCTTCAGAAAAGAAGAAACGACGAATACCTTGTCTGCGTTTTTGATTTGCTGTTTTTCAGAGCGAATGGCTTTCTTTCTGAGCCAGGTGGGAGCCTGCTCAAAATAGTCAGTCTCACGAAGGAAAGGAGCGTTGATTTCGATGAAATGCCGGATTCCGTATTTTTTAGAGATGCGAATACCGGAGAGTTGCATATAGCTTCCGCGTTCGTAAATAAGGTTGGGGTGGAAAGATTGAATCCGGTCATTCAGAATACCTTCGGCAAAAGTATCGAGCTTTAGCAATTTCAGTTCTTTGAGCGTCCGCCAGAGAATTCCAGGCAATAGTATTTTAATGAAATCGTTTATCTTCCGCCTGTTTTTTTGAGCTGTGTCCGTTTTATTTTCGGGATGCAGGATGTCGCCCAGAATCACCGGCAAAACTTCATGCCCTGCATTTTGAAGGGCACGGATCATTTCCCTCATGTGGGTACCGGGGCCTGTTTGAAGACCCAATTTCAATTGAGGATGAGCGGAATAGTAAATGATTTTCATGATTCAGCAAGAAGGTGACAGTGCAATTTTCAATTCAGGACCGAATAATATGGATTGCAAGGTACTGGTTTTCCTGAAGGAAATTGAATTTACATGCTCTAGGCATGGAGAACCCCCTATTGTTTGGTGAACACCGGCAATGCCTGACAAGCGACTCTGGACAGGGGTCTGCTGAAGCCTGCGGCAAACCGATAAAATCAGGAAAAAATGCTAATTTTGCATGGATTAATTCAAACCGGACCCGTTTCGATGTTTCAAAAAACGATAGAAAAATTCATAGACAAGACCAGTCGCCTTCGAGTTGCCGTAATAGGTGAAACCATCATTGATGAATTTATACCCGTCGTTTACGAAGGGCATTCCATAAAATCCGCCTGTCCGGTCTATAAACTGGCAGATAACAGCAGGCAAATTCAGCAGGGCGGGGCTGCGGCCATTGCGGGACATTTGACTGATTTTGTGAAATCGGTGAAATTGATTACCAATACGGGAAAGGAAATTGTTAAAACGCGGTACGTAGACAGCTTTGATCAGAAAAAGCATGTGGAGATCAATAAATTTGATACGGAAGCTTTTGGTGATATTGCCGTTGATACCCGGGATTTTGATGTCTGCATTGTCGCCGATTTTGGACATGGCTTTTGCAATAAACTGAAAATAAACGATGGCTTTCATCTGAATTGCCAGACCAACTCCAACAATTTTGGTTTCAACCGGATCTCCAAATGGAAGAACTACCGCAAGAAAAGCGTCAGCCTGGATCTGCGGGAGGCCAGCTTGCAGATGAACCGGAACATCACCGATACGGAAGCGGATTTGCTGGAATTGTTTGACTATGAAATCAATTCAGACGCCATGTTTCTTACCCTCGGAGGAAAAGGATCGGTCTATACAAATGGCCGTATGGTGTCACGGCAAGCCGCCTATCCGAGTAAAATTATAGATACCATAGGGGCGGGCGATACTTATTTTTCTTTTGCCTGCCTTCTTGCTTCCATTGAAAATGAAATCCAGGATCTTACAATCCCTTCGCTTGCGGCAAGCCTGAGTACGACCTGGCTATGCAATGAGCGTTCTGTAACCAAACAAAGTCTTCTCGAATATGCAGATCGAATCGTATCATAAACATTTTGATTCCTATTTCAATTCCCCTCTGATCAGGAATCAGATCAGGGAATCGGTGGAAATCGTGAAAAACAGCAAACGGATCTTTTTTATAGGAAACGGGGGCTCGAATTCAATTTGTTCGCACATGATGGAAGACTATGCGAAGATGGGGAGGTTTCCCACTTTTGCATTTTCAGATGCCGCGCTGATCACTTGTTTTGCGAACGATTATGGTTATGAACGCGCTATGGAAGAATGGTTGAAGGTTCATTTTGTTCCCGGCGATTTGCTCGTGGCCATAAGCAGTTCGGGTGAATCCAAAAATATTCTGAACGCCGTTCAGCATGCGAATTCAATCAATGGAAATGTCATCAGCCTGAGCGGATTTAAAGAAGGGAACGCGCTGAGCCGCATGGCAAAGGTCAATTTTTATCTTCCGGCCAGCAATTACGGCATTGTCGAATGTTTTCACCAGGTCATCCTGCATCTCGTACTCGATATGATCACCAACACGAATTAATCCATCATTACGCTTCATGAAAATAGGTTTTGCTTGTGGTGTATTTGATCTGTTCCATGCAGGGCATGTATTGATGCTCAAAGAGTGCCGGGAGCACTGCGATTATCTGATTGTGGCATTGAACACAGCCAAGCATTTTGATCCCAGAATAAACCCCGGGAAGAACCAACCGGTCTTTACCATTGAAGAAAGAAAATTGATTCTTTCCTCCTGTAAATTTGTCGATGAAGTCATTGTTTATTCATCGGAAGAGGAATTGGAGCAAATACTTGTTCAGAAAAAGGTCAATATTCGTTTCCTCGGTGAAGATTACAAGGGACGAAGAATTACCGGCGGTGATCTTCCCATTGAACTGTACTATACCGACCGCAGTCACGGCTTATCCACAAGTGCGTATCTGAAAAAAATACGTATGAGTCCGGAAAGTGAACAAACCTAAAAAACATTCCGTATGAAAGTGGCCCTCTTTACAGATGGTATTTTCCCTTATGTCATGGGCGGTATGCAAAAGCATTCCTTTTACCTTGCCCGTTATCTGGCCAGGGCGGGAGTGGAGGTTGATTTGTACCATTTCAATGCCTCCGATAAGGACATTTCCAAGCTTGAATTGTTCTCAGAGCAGGAAAAACAGAAAATCCGTTCGTTTGTCATCCCGTTTCCTTCCCTGGATAAATTTCCCGGACATTATCTTCGGGAATCGTTTGAATATTCTTCTGGAATCTATAATGCCTTCCTTAAAAACGGGAAGGTGGATTACATTTACGCAAAAGGTTTTTCTGCCTGGAAATTGCTGGATGAAAAACGAAAAGGGAAAATTTTTCCGCCTGTTGGAGTCAACTTTCATGGTTACGAGATGTTTCAGATTTCTACCGGCTGGCGCTCAAAACTGGAACAAATATTGCTCCGCCCGCCTGTTAAATTCAATCTGGAACAAGTTGACCATGTCTATTCGTATGGAGGTAAAATCACTGAACTGATCCAAAATATCGGCGTGGCTAAAAGCAAGATCAGGGAGCTTCCAACCGGTATTGAACCAGAATGGCTTGCCTCTTCCATTCAGCCTGCATCGGGAATCCGGAAATTTGTTTTTGTGGGCCGCTATGAGCGAAGAAAAGGAATCGAAGAATTGAACAGGGTGCTCTCACGCTTAAAGAATCACCGTTTCGAGTTTACTTTTGTAGGACCCATACCACCCTCTAAACAGATGAATAGGCCTGGAATCCGCTATCTGGGACCGGTTATGGATGCTCCGGAAATGCGGAGGATTTTGCAAGGGTGTGATGTGCTTGTTTGCCCCAGTCATTCCGAAGGGATGCCCAATGTGATTATGGAAGCTATGGCCAGTGGCCTGGCTGTTATTGCCACGGATGTGGGTGCCGTTGCCGACATGGTTTCGGATGACAACGGATGGCTCATTGCGGTTCAATCGGAAAAAGCATTGGAACAGGCCATTGTTTCAGCCATTGAAATGCCTGCCGGTAAGCTTGAAAAAATGAAAGCCAGTTCGTTACAACAAGTGGCCGACCGTTTCCTTTGGACCGGCCTCATGCAACGGCTTATTTCGTATATTTCAAAATGATGTCAGTGGCCATCCGGAATTCCGGAAATCGTGTTGAGTTATGTAAATAGCAAGGCTCCTGGCCATTCGTTTAATTGTTGCAGTACAAAAAAATATTTAACTTTGTTTTAAGGCAATCCCGAAGTTCTATTTATATACACCACTCAATCATGGTTATACCTTCTCCTAAAAACAATGTTTTATTATTCGCCTTTTTTCTTCTCATCAGCTACCCTTTGTTTTATTTTTGTTACAAATTCGGCACTCCCGAAATGGGGACAAACGATTATTACCAATACTATAAATTATATAAGAATTGGGATTATGCATCGGTCGACGCACCCTTCAATACCCGGATTATCAGCCCTTACCTGGTTTATTTGTTTGGCAAGCTCAACATTTCCTACGATGCCAACATTATATTTTCTAAAATAGGGTATGATCCGAAAGTTTATTTTCATGCCGTCTTTATCAACTATATCAGCACCGTCCTTACCTGTTTTGTGATTTTTAAGACAATAGAAAAATTGTTAATGAATCGCATTGTCGCCTTATTGGGCGGTATAATATATTTGTTGGGATTCGGAACCTGTTTTTACAACCTGACAGGACTGACCGATGCATTCTCTTCCCTGCTTTTTGCGCTGACATTCTATTTTTATTTTCAAAAAAGCCCTTACATTTTCATTGTGCTTTTGCTTGCTGTCATCCAGAGGGAATACATTCTTCTGGTTTTGGGCCTGATGTCAGTCATCCATATTTTGTCGGAAAAGGAAAATAAAAAATACCACATCCGGGTTCTTGCCGTATCGGTGTTGTGTTTCGGCTTTTATTTTATTTTGAGAAAGACGCTTTTCATGACTCCTCCCTCTGCCGATCACGAAACCTTTGAAGGTCAGGTGGAAGTGGGATCTTATTTCGGCCGGATGTTCAATTACACGATACACGACTGGCCAGCCTTTATCCGCCAGACAATTCTTTCTCAAAACCTCGTTTTCATTTACCTAGGCCTTCTTCTTTACAAGTTCAGCACAAAACAGAAAATCAATAAAATCAATTTGCTGCTCGTGGTCCTTTTGTTTTTTCAGGAAAACATTATCAATTTTCTGGCCTATCTGGGAAATAACGGTGGACGGTGTTTTTACATGATCATGCCACTGATTGTCTATTTTACGGCCATTGAAGCCCGGCCCCTGCTCGAAAATTATTTCAGAATGGACGGGTCATTGGCAGGAAAACCGCTAACCGAAAAGCCAGGAAATGTTTGAAGGAAAGCACAGCAAGCTGAAAATTTTCCTGGTATTCTTCACCGTCTTTGTAAACTCGATTGAGCTGTTTCGCGAGCCTTTTGAGTTCTACCTCAGCTATGTGGTCATGATTTTGTTTCTTCCCCCCCTGTTTAATAAGCATGGCATTAAGCCCATTTCAATGGTCATGGCCTTGTTTGCATTTTTATTCATCAACGGAATTGTTCAGATTGCCAACGGAAACAACACTCCGGCTTTATTTTTTAAAATCATCTTCGGAGTCATGTTCTCTTACATTTTCTATTATCTGGTTGTTGCCGAAGCCGAGTTTAATGTAAAAAAACTCTTTGATTTGTATTTGAAGGGCTGCTATATTGTGAGTGTGATTGGAATTATACAGTTTATCGGTTTTCTCATTAAGGTTCCGGTACTTTATGATTATGGCTGGCTGCTGAATTTGTGGGGTATCGTTCGCGGAGGTAATTTTGGTATCCGTATAAATTCGGTGTTTCCCGAACCCACTTTTTTCGCTACCTCCATTTCCGCGGCCGTTTTTGTTGCTATCCATAATTTTCTGACCAAGGAGAATTACTTTTTTACCAAATTCGAAGGCCTGATCATCATTATCGCTTATCTGCTTTCCTATTCGGGTGTGGGGTACATGGGTTTGTTTGTTATTCTTCTTCTGATTTTTATGAATTACGGTTTTATCCGCTACCTGGTGGTCTTTCTGCCTCTTTTTGTTCTTTTGTTTTACCAATTGTATCAGAATGTCCCCGAATTCAAGGATCGATACGACAGCGGTGTTGAATTGGCGACTACAGGAAAATTCAAAATCGGAAAAACCCATGGCTCCTCACTGATCTTGTATAATAATTTCCAGGTTGCGTTGAAAAATTTTGAAAATTACCCCCTGGGTACCGGACTGGGTTCTCACCCGATTGCATTTAAAAAATACTCTCTGACAAAAGACATTAAAATTGCGGGAATCGATGGAAACGGAATGGATGCCAATTCCATGTTTAACCGCCTTCTCTCGGAAACCGGCGTTATTGGTGTGGGCCTTTTTTTCCTTCTTATTGTCAAGGGCTTCGTGAAAAGGAACACCGCCATTCCCGTAAATAGTTCCTATTGGATCATTTCCAACGCCACTCTGACGCTGATCCTCCTGAATCTTTTAAGGCAAGGCCACTATTTTCTAAACGGATTCCCGCTTCTGGTCTGGATATATTATTACAACAGACAGAATTACCTCAGAGAACTTGATACTTTGGATCAAATCCCTACTCCGCCGCCAGTAGGCAATGAATTAGCAAATGTCTGAAAACCCCAAAATCCTTTTTTTATATTCGGAGCTGGCGGGGTATTCCATCGCTTGCCTGAACGCACTGGTCTCGGCCGGAGCTGAGGTTCATGTTGTTCGCAAACCGGTGAACAATGAGGCTCCTTTTGTCTTTGAGAACGAAACTTCTGTCAGGTATTACGAACGCGGAAAGTTTAATCGTCAATTGCTTATGGAACTGGTTCTGAAAATCAAACCTGCATTGATTGTTGTCAGCGGTTGGGTGGACAAAGACTATTTGGCTGTTTCCCGCAACTACCGGAAGCAGGCAACTCAGGTTCTGGTATTTGATAACCAATGGACCGGCTCGATACGCCAGCGAATGGCTTGTCTTGTTGCAAAGTATGCAATAATAGGTCATTTTGACGCGGTTTGGGTGCCCGGAGAACGCCAAATTGAATTTGCTGAAAGACTGGGTTTCAAGGACGGAGAAATCTATCCCGGATTTTATTCGTGCGACAGCAAATTGTACAGTTCGTTTTATGATCAATCCCGGCACCTGAAAGAAAAACATTTTCCCCGGAGATTTGTTTTCGTTGGCCGCTATTATGAATTCAAAGGGATCCTTGATCTGTGGAAGGCATTTACAGAACTTTACCTGCAAGGAGAATGCAAGTGGGAATTGTGGTGTTTGGGTACAGGGGATCTTGTTCCGGTTGAGTATCCCGGAATCCGGCATTTTGGTTTTGTGCAGCCCGATCAGATGGAAGACATTATTCAACAAACCGGTGTTTTCATTCTTCCAAGCCATTTTGAACCCTGGGGAGTTGCCGTGCAGGAATTCGCCACGGCGGGTTTTCCGTTGATTTGCAGCGACGAAGTGGGTGCGGCCGATGCCTTCTTAAAGGAGGAATCGAATGGATACGGCTTCAAATCGGGTAATGTTCAGGATTTGAAAAGATCCATGAAAAGAATCATGGGCCTGTCAGACGAGAAGTTGATTGAAATGGCCCGGCAAAGCCATTTGCTCGGGACCCGGATCAATCCTGAATCCTGGGCATTGACGGCACTTTCAATGGCCGGTTTGAAAAGGCAATAGGCCCCAACCCCGTTTGTTCGGTTTAAAAACAGATCTATGTGTGGCATTAACGGTATTTATGGTTTAGATAACATGCGAAAGGCGGACGAGCTTGTCCGCATCATGAACGGAATCCTGGCCCACCGGGGTCCTGACGATGAAGGTGTATATGTCGATGAAGAAGTTGCTCTTGGCCACAGGCGTTTGTCCATTATAGATCTTTCTGCATCCGGACATCAGCCTTTCTTTTCTTCAGACAAAAGGTATTGCATTGTGTATAACGGCGAACTGTACAATTACCGTGAGCTGAAATTTGAACTGAAGCGCATCACCCTGGGTTCCTCCGAAACAGCTTATCCATTCGTAACAAATACAGATACAGAAGTTATTCTTGCTTCGTTTCTCAGGTGGGGCAAAGATTGCGTGAAGCATTTTAACGGAATGTTTGCCTTTGCCATTTGGGATCTGGACACCAAATCGCTTTTTGTTGCCCGCGACCGTATTGGTATTAAGCCCCTTTACTATTTCGTTCAGAACAAGCTTTTTATATTTTCTTCAGAAATCAGGCCTATTCTTGCCACCGGCCTGGTTCCCCGCAAAGCCGACCCAGCCGCTTTGGTGGACTATCTGAGGTATCAAACCGTTCACGCTCCCCGCACAATCATCAAAGGAATTGGAATGCTCATGCCCGGACACAGCGCGACCATTTCTGATGGAGCAATCGTTGTGGACGAATATTGGAATATGAACAGTTTTGCAACGGTGAAAAATGAAAAACCGTATGAATCTGTCTGCTTGGATGTTCATGAGTTGCTTCTTCGTTCCGTAGAACGCCGGCTCGTTTCGGATGTCCCGTTTGGGGCTTTTCTTTCGGGTGGAATAGATTCAAGTATCATTGTCGGGCTGATGAGCAAAGTGGCGGCAGGAAAGGTGAAAACCTTCACGGTAACTTTTGATGAGCAGGAGTTCAATGAAGCACGTTATGCGAAAATCGTTGCCCGGAAATTCAATACCGAGCATCATGAAATCAAATTGAATGTTGCCGATTTTCTGAGCCAGTTGCCTGAAGCCCTGAATGCAATGGATCACCCCAGCGGCGATGGTGCAAACACCTATGTTGTTTCGAAGGCAACAAAAAATGCCGGAATTACAATGGCGCTTTCCGGACTCGGCGGAGATGAACTTTTTGCGGGATATGATATCTTCAAACGCTCCCTTTCTCTTGAAAAGAAAAAATGGATTACGGCCTTCCCTTACTTTGCCAGGAGCGGAGCCGGAAAAATATTGAATCAGTTTAAGCCAGGGGTGTCTTCCGAAAAAATAGCCGAAATACTCAAATTGAGCCGCATCGATCTCCGGCATATTTATCCCGTATCCAGACAGGTGATTATGGATAAGGGAATAATAAAAATGTTAAACGGAACTCAATTGTATGCAAATGCTGTACAGGAGATTGTTTCAAAGATACCGGCTTTACCCTCCGGAATGAGTCTTTCTGCAGTGAGCCTGGCCGAAGCGTCAACGTACATGCAGAATATACTCCTGCGGGATACTGATCAGATGAGCATGGCCGTGGCCCTTGAAGTACGCGTTCCTTTTCTGGATCATACGGTGGTGGAATATATGCTTGGCGTCAGCGATAAATACAAATACCCTGTTTCTCCGAAAAAACTATTGACAGATGCCATGAGCGATCTGCTTCCTCCTGAAGTGGTGAACCGGACCAAAATGGGATTCGTTCTGCCCTGGGCGCATTGGTTGAAACATGAGCTGAAAAGCTTTTGCGAGTCTCAAATGGAAGCGCTCGCAGTCAGGGAGGCATTCAGAAAGGAACCGGTTATGGATTTATGGAAAGCTTTTCTTGCCGATGATCCGCGGGTGAAATGGTCACGCATCTGGTATCTTGTCACGCTCGAAAGCTGGTTAAATCAACATCAGATTGACGTTTAGAAAAAATTGAAGGAGTGTGCCAGGCGATACCCGTTTCGGAAAAAGATAGCTTTTTATCCTGGAAGGCGGATTGGGCAGGCTTCAGAAAACAAGGAAATGGTTTGCAGTTGCACTTCCTCGCCAATGCAATTTCTGACGGCAAATGCAATGGCGTCCTGGCTCCAACCGGCATATTCTTTTTCATCCATCAGAACAGCCTTTGTCAAAACCTTCAGGAATTCCCCTTCCTTTTCCAATGAGATGTCCCAGCCTGCATGATGCGCTTCCAGATCCTTCCAGGGAGTCTGGTCGCTGATGATTACAGGACAGCCTGATAAAAAGGATTCGACAATGGCATGCCCGAAGTTTTCATTTAAGGTACACAACAGCAGAAAATGGTAAGAACGAATTCGCTCCTGCACCTGATCTGCTTTGATCTCACCCCGGTAATTCACTTTGATATTCGGTGGCAGGTGATTTATTATTGTGCAGCACTCTTCCCAGTATCCGGGGTCTTCCATTGGGCCAAAAATGTCATAGATTACTTTGTATTCGGATGGGATCTTTGATAAAAGGCGAAGACTGTAACTCAGATTTTTTTTCGGTGATATTCTTGAAAGAAAAAATAGCCGAAGCTCGCCTGAAATTTTGCCTTTTATAGAATGAGCAACGGGTTTGGCTTGGGATAGATTCTGAACAGTTTTTATAACGGCATTTTTACCGTATATTTTTGAGATTTCTTGATGTTCCTGATCCGAGGTTGCCTGCCAGATGACAGAATTGTGAAGTCCCGATAATTTGGACATCAAAATAAAGCCTTTTTTTTTCGCGCTTTTCAATTCCAGCGCCCCGCTGCCCAGCATACCTCTTGGGGCAAGGATGACCGGCTTGGTGATTTTTCCGGTTTTCTTTAGGAGCAAAGGGTAAATGGAAAAGAATTTCGAAAAATAGCTGTTGATATAAACAACATCATAATCCAGCCCGGAAATCACCTGTTTGAGTCCTTTGTAACTGAGTTTTTTTTTCGAAAAATAATAAATCCGGGTTGAGTCGTCACTTCGGATCCACTGATCAGACCGGATCCCGGGATAAGGGGAGTCATCTCCAAAATCAGTATCGGTGGTTACAATCAAAAAGTTGAATTGATCTTTTAACCGGTCGGTCAAGGAAACAATAGATTTTACAGGCCCTCCGGCTTTATTGCCGGGAAGATACCAATCAATAAAAATGAGTACATTTCTTTTCATTTATCAAAGGGCCTGAGAGATCAACAAAGAAAAGAGTGTCATTGAGGACCTCTGAAGTGAGGCACAAATCTTCTTTTCTTTTAAGTAGGATGTAAAGATACAAACCAATCTGTAAATGCCACTTGTCTCGCGCACTTCGGTTCTGGTTGGGGTTTTAAAATGGTGCATTCACGGGCAACAGACGGTTATCCCGTTTCGTTGACACCGGAATCAATTTCGAAACTGAAAACTCCGCATGAGGATCCGGAACAGTATCTGTCTTTTGAAAGAAAAACAAGTAACTTTGCTTTATGCTTCAAACCGATCTTGAAAAGTATTCGAACAGCTGGTATAAACCAGGTGGAACCGTTTTTAAACGGGGGGTGTGGTTTTGCGTAAACGCTTGCTTTTTTGCCTCTTTTTTTCCTTTTTCCCGTTTTAAAGTGTTTCTCTTGCGGCTGTTTGGAGCTGAGATCGGAAAGGGTGTTGTGATTAAACCATCGGTAAACATTAAATATCCCTGGAAACTAAAGGTCGGAGATTATGTCTGGATTGGAGAAAGGGTCTGGATCGATAATCTGGACCGGATAGAAATCGGTTCGAATTCCTGTCTTTCTCAAGGCGCCTTTTTGCTTTGTGGAAATCACAATTATAAAAAAACCGGATTCGATCTCATGACAGCGCCTGTCACACTGGCCGAAGGAGTATGGATCGGGGCTCATGCAATCGTCTGTCCGGGAGTCGTCTGCAATTCACACGCCGTACTTGCTGCAGGTTCTGTTGCCAGCAAAAATCTGGAAGCTTATTGCATTTATCAGGGTAACCCGGCCCAGAAAGTGAAAGAAAGAAGATTGGAATGAAAATTACAATAATTACCGTATGCCGGAACTGTCAGGAAACCATAGAGCAGACCATCTGTTCTGTTCTTGCTCAGGAAGGCATTGAGCTTGAATTTATCCTGATCGATGGGCTGTCAACAGACAACACACTGAAGATCGTCGAAAAATACAAAGACCGGATTGGTAAAATCGTTTCAGAAAAAGACCAGGGCATGTACGATGCCTTGAACAAAGGCATTGCTCTGGCTACGGGTGAGGTGATTGGAATGCTGCATGCGGATGACTTTTACGCCTCCTCCGATATCCTTTCTGCCGTTGTAAAAACGTTTGAACTCTCAGGCTCAGATGCCGTGTACGGGGACCTTCAGTATGTGGGAAAATTGTTTCCGGATAAGGTTATTCGAAACTGGATTTCGGGCCCGTATCGGGAGGGCTTATTTCTCAGGGGATGGATGCCTCCTCATCCTGCTTTTTTTGTCCGGAAATCTTGTTATCTGCAATATGGTCAATTCAATACCTTGTTTAAAACAGCAGCCGATTATGAACTGATGTTGCGTTTTATCCAGAAGCACAAAATCAAAATTGAATATTTACCAAGAGTGCTCGTTAAAATGCGGGTGGGAGGGAAGAGCAATGTGTCTATTGCAAATCGGATCCGGGCCAATCAGGAAGACAGGTTGGCATGGAAAATCAACGGACTCCGTCCGGGTATCCTTACGCTTACCATGAAACCTTTTTCGAAACTGAAACAGTTTTTCTCGCATTAAGTATCTTTCCTCCCTGTGTCTCCTGCCTGTTTTTGTTTCTCCTCCTGACCGTGCGGATTAAAACCTGACGCGCATAATTTTTTTTCTTCTTTTCAGGAACTCGTGTTTTTGCCAGGTCGACCTGTATCGCCAACCACCCCTGCCGAGAAATACATAACTGAAGTTGATTGTAGAGAATATATAGGCATCGTCGTGGGTGGGGTCTCCCCGTTTATTGCCCGGCAGATAATTGTTTGCAAAGGATTCCGGCGGCTTGAGCTCTCCGGTCCTGTTTGCCAATTCGATTGCCAGAGGGCTTCTCAAGGCTTTAGGAGAAGCATATTGACCGCTTACATCATCGAGATAATCCGTAAATGTTTTTCTCCAGCAGATATCCCAGCCGATCCGATATGATTTTTTGATTGTAAAATAAAAACCAAGGCTCATCGGCACTGCGACACATACTTTACTGTAAGCGGTATTTTCCCCTTCCGTTTTCAAGGGTCTGAGATCAACCCAGGTGCCCTCGTAAAAGGTCTTAGGGTCGTGATAAAACAAGGCTGTACCAATACTGACGTATGCCCTGAAATTGTTCTCAAACAGGTAAGAACGGCCCAGATCGTTAAAGGTTAAAAAGTAGAATTCGGCTTGAACGGCAAGCTCATGAATATCATTCCTGAAATCAAGGTTCCGGTATCTCCGTCCCGGATTGGAAGATAAATAATCAGCGCCGGCGATACGGCCATAATTGTAGCTGGAAACGATGGATATTTGCTTCATTAGCCTGTACCTGAAAAAAGCACCCAGGCTTGCTCTGGTTTCGCCCAATTTGATATCGCTGAGGAAATCTTTCCGCGTGCTTTGATTGCCTCCGATATCTCCCAGGTAATTTGAAGCCCCGGTTTTTATTCCCAAATCCATACGGTATTGCGCATATGCCTCCGAGCCGGTAAGCAGCAAGATGCCGAGTAATATGCAGTTTCTTTTCATGATGCGCCGGTACATGAACTGTATACAAAAGAAGACGGTGAATGGATTTTAGGGTTGCTTTCCCGCTCGGAAACAATCACGAAAAGGCTCAAAAGAAGAAACCCTTCCGGAAAGGAAGGGTTTGGTAATCAGAATTTGGCTCTGAATTTTCGTTTTTTGTACTTGTGGCCTTTGAAGACTCCCCCGTATCTGGAACGGTAGAAACTACTTTTGCCGCGAAGCGCATAGCTGGCATTAAAAGTAGAGAATATATAAGAGTCTTTGTGCGTTGGATCTCCCCGTTTCTGTCCCTGGTAAGAGACCACCCCGTCTTTACTGATTACTTTTTGCCACCCGTAATTGGCTTCTATTGCCAGCTGAGCAACGGTAGGATTGGGATAAAGTTCGTTTGTTCTGTCTGCAAGTGCTGCAGCTGTTGTTCCAATTACTTTTGGATTTGCATATTTTCCGCTCACATCATCCAGGTAATCGGTAAATGTAGTTCTCCAGGTCATGTCCCAGCCAATGCGGTAGCGTTTGTTGATTGTGAAATAACATCCAACCTGAGCTGGAACCGAAACGCCCCAAAGACTGTAGTTCACTCCTTCGGTCTGAAGTGGCTGAAGAGGAATTCCTCCATCGAGTGTTTTGGGATTGTCGTGATAACCGGCAATTCCAAGTCCGATATAAGCCCTGAAATCATTCCTGTAAGAATAAGTATGTCCCAGATCTGTCATATTGATGAAGAAGTACTGGGCAATCACATTCATTTCGAAGATATTGTTCTTGAAATTCAAGTTTCTGTGCTGGCGCTCAGGGTTGGCGCTAAGTTTGTCATCACCTTCAATATGCCCATAGTCAAAACCTCCCTGAATCGAAATCCTGGGCATAAGTTTCAAACGGGCAAATCCTCCGCCGGCCATGCGTGTGGTTCCCAGTTTCATGTCGGAAACGAAATCCTTTCGGGTGCTTGCTCCTCCGCCAATATCACCAAGATAATTGGCCATACCAAGTTTAACACCTATGTCCCATTTGTATTGGGCTGAGGAAATTAAAGAAGAGGAAATGAATAAGAGACTGAGTAAAGTCTTTCTCATGTTGACAAATATACAAATATTTAATTATTTCTTACCTGCGGGTGATGTTTTTTTTGAGCCGCCCTGATAATGACCCCATTTCGCTGGTTTTCAATATGCTTATGGGCTTTAATACAAAGACGTATCCAGGGCTTTGGGGTTGCCCCGATGCCTGTAATTTTTTTATAAACAGGCCAGCTTTTGAAATGGGTTTGTTATTGCGGCTCCAGACCGGGAACGGGAATTTAGGTAAAAGCACTACTTTTGATTTTGAGATTGATTTCCAGGAATCCAATGGATAGTCTGTTCAGTTAAGCTTAATCGGACGGATTTTAAACAAATCCCGGCCGAAATAACCCGTTTTATCCCTTCTAAAGAGAAGAATTATGAAAAACCGAATTTCTCAGTTGTTTGATATTCAGTACCCCATTGTTCTGGCCGGTATGATCTGGTGCAGCGGTTGGGAACTGGCTTCTGCGGTAAGCAATGCCGGCGGGCTTGGACTAATCGGTTCGGGTTCGATGTATCCGGAAGTGCTGGCCGATCATATACGCAAATGCAAAAAAGCCACGGATAAACCTTTTGGCGTAAACCTGCCCATGCTTTATCCTGATATTGAAAAGCACATCAAAGTTATTTTGGACGAAGGCGTGAAAATCGTTTTTACATCCGCCGGAAATCCGCAAAAATGGACTCCTGTGTTAAAAGCAGAAGGAGTGACTGTTGTGCATGTGATTTCCAATTCCAAATTTGCCCGAAAAAGCGAAGATGCAGGTGTTGACGCCATTGTTGCCGAAGGTTTTGAAGCCGGGGGACACAATGGAAGGGAGGAAACGACAACCTTGTGTCTGATACCCATCATTCGGGAAGCTGTTCGAATTCCCGTTATCGCCGCCGGCGGCATTAGCAGCGGAAGGTCTATGTTGGCCGCGATGATTCTTGGAGCCGAAGGGGTTCAGATCGGATCGCGTTTCGTGGCTTCCAATGAATCCTCCGCTCATGCGAATTTCAAAAACAAGGTTATAGATGCCTCCGAAGGCGACACTTTACTTCTTCTAAAACAGATCACGCCGGTGAGATTGCTGAGAAATAAATTTTTTCTGGAAGTCGAACAGGCTGAAAAGAAATGTGCGGGGGCAGACGAATTGAGGATGATTTTAGGCAAGGGGCGTGCGAAGAAAGGAATGTTTGAAGGGAACCTGGACGAAGGGGAGTTTGAGATCGGACAAGTATCTGCTCTGCTGAAGGATATAATGCCGGCAAAAATGATTGTCGAAGAAATAGTGTCAGAATATGAGAAGGCAAGGTTGGAGTTGAATAACCTGGCTCTTTTCTGAATCAATCTTGCCCTAACCGATTCCGAATTCATCGTTCGGAATGATGGCCATCCCCCCAATGCGGTTCTGGCTTGATGCGCTGTGGAATTTCAACCATGCGATCCATTTTCTTTCCCCAAAAAGGAGTTTCAGGAAGAAATATCTGCAACCATCTGCTCAAATCTTATGGCCTGTTTTCTATTTTGGCGAACCTTTTTTTAATGCTCAGAAATGGCTTTTCAAGATAGTTGTAACTCAGATAGGAAAAAAGCATCGAAATGGATAAAGACAAAAGCAATTCTCCTGTAATAACCCAGTATATGTTCGTTTCGACCTTTAGCAATTTGGATAAATGAAAGCCAACTAAGATGCCGATCATGTGCAGACAATAAAGGCCATAGGTGTATTTTCCGCATTTTTCAATAAATTTTATCCGGCCCCAGTGAATCAGTTTGTTCACGATGAAGATTTGCTCAAATAAAATAAAGCAAAAGAATAGGGAAATTAAAAGCGGTCTGACTGCAAAATAAAAGGAATTCGTCAAAATTGCGGAAGGAGAAAAAATACAGAAAAATCCGGTCATATAAATCAGTAAAATCCATGATTTACTGAATTTGATTTGGTCTTGCTTTAGTTTCATCTGAAAACATATCCAGGCCAGGCAGGCTCCGCAGGCAATCTCGTTCATCAGACTGAATGAATGGAATTTCAGAACAAAAGAGGAGTCCATATGTGTGTAACGAAACCATAAAGAAGCCGCAATAATGAGTGGAAAAGAAAAAGGCCTGGTTCTTTTATTGAACAACAACAATGGCCATAGCAAATAAAATTGCTCCTCTACTCCTACAGACCACAATACGGTTAGGGCAGGATTAAGAGGGTATCCATTGTGTATAATATTGAAATTGGGCAAAAAAGATATATAATAAAAGATGTTGGCCGTTTCAACCTGGTTGGAATTGTGACTTGGAAACAAAGCAAAAAGTAAAAAACCATAAAGGACCACTCCAAAATACAGTGGCCATATTCTGAGGATTCTTCGTATCCAGAAATCAGGAATATTGTATTTCCCTGAAAGACTTTCTTCGGACAATAAAAGATAAGTAATGAGGAAGCCCGACAGGACAAAAAACAAATTCACCCCGAGGTCTCCGAATGAAAATATAGTTTTTAAAAAGGAAAATGTCTTCGGGTAAGCTGAAAGATCCGGATTGATTCTGAGATTAAAATGATACAGGTACACCCCGAGAAAGGCAAAAGTTCTCAGAGAATCCAGGTTTTTGAAATGAATTTTGGTATTAGACATTCGGGTATTGTAAATTAAGCGCAACCATTTGGATTCATTTTATGCATGAGTTCTGCATTGTTATTCACAATAAAGAAGCTGCTTGATTACAACCAGAAACGGATTCCCCAAAATGATTCGCTGTTGTTCTGCAAATGTGCAGTTTTTTAGGTAGTGAAACACCATGGATAATGAATATTCTTGCCGGTGCAAGATGTTTCCGGAAGCCAGACATGGCTACAGAGGGTGTGATGCAAAACAAATCAGGTTCATGTTTCTGTATCAGGAAAGCCGAAAGGAAAAGAAAGCCCTCATCGTGTGATGAATAAATTGTATTTTCGTTCTCTTGAATATAGTTTTTATCCAGGGTTTAGTAGAATCTTTTTATGATAAAATTCAATAGGTATACATTGGGCAACGGCCTTCGCGTCATTGTTCACACGGATAAGTCCACCCCGCTGGCCTGCATCAATATTTTATATGATGTCGGAGCCCGGGATGAAGATCCGGAGCGGACAGGATTCGCACATCTTTTCGAACACCTGATGTTCGGGGGGTCGATCAATATTCCAAGTTACGACGAACCTCTGCAAAGGGCGGGCGGAGAGAACAATGCGTTCACCACGAACGATCTTACAAATTATTACCTCACCTTGCCTGCTGCAAATCTGGAAACAGGTTTCTGGCTCGAAAGTGACCGGATGCTGAGTCTTGCTTTTTCAGAAAAGAGCCTTGAAGTTCAGCGAAGTGTGGTCATTGAGGAATTTAAACAGCGCTATCTCAATCAGCCATACGGCGATGTCTGGCTGTTGCTCCGGCCACTGGCGTATAAGGTGCACCCATATCTATGGTGCACTATCGGAAAGGAAATCAGGCATATTGAAGAGGCTGTTATCGAAGATGTGAAGGCCTTTTTTAAGAAACATTATACGCCATCGAATGCGATCCTCGTTGTGGCTGGAAATGTCAACCAGGAACAGGTCAAGGAATATGCGGACAAATGGTTTGGCACAATCCCGGCCCAGCCCAGGCCTCTCCGAAATCTTAAAGCAGAACCGGAGCAGAAGGAATACCGCAACATGCATGTCACCCGCGAAGTTCCGAGTGATGCAATTTACATGGCTTTTCATATGTGTTCAAGAAGAGATCCGGAGTATCACACCATGGATCTCATCTCTGATTTGCTTTCACGCGGAAATTCTGCCCGACTTTACAATGAACTGGTTAAAAACAAAAAAATGTTTTCCGAAATCAGCGCTTATCTCATGGGAGACCTGGATAAGGGCATGTTTGTCATTTCCGGAAAGCTTCTCGATGGAATTTCATTCAAAGAAGCTGAGCTGGCGGTTTTCGCCGAACTGGATAAGTTGAAACAGGAACTCATCAGCGACAAGGAACTTCAGAAAGTAAAAAATAAAATGGAATCCACGATTCTTTTCGGGGAGATGAGTGTGCCGGATATTGCCATGAATCTTGCTTTTTTTGAATTGTACGAAGATGCCGATGACATCAACAAGGAAGTGGGAAAATACATGGCGGTAACGCCGGAGAAAATCCGGACCCAGGCCAAGCTGAATCTCAAACGTGAAAATTGTTCTTCTCTTTTTTATGAGTCGCAAAACAAAAACTGAACCCAATTCCATGCAAATAACCGCTCCAGACCGCATTCACGCTCCTTCCTTTGGTACACTCGATAAAGTCGAAATAACGGAGGCCAAAGGCACAGCCTTGTCAAATAAAATACCTGTTTTTCAGATTGATGCGGGCTCGCAGGATCTTGTGAAAATTGAATTCGTATTTCCCCAGGGCGGGGCTGCCAGTCAACCCCGGCCGCTTGTGTCTGTAGGAACGAGTGATATGCTGGAAGAAGGAACAATGCATTTTACGTCTTCCGAATTGGCCGAGCAAATTGATTACTACGGAGCCTTCACGCAAATGGAAGCCACACTCGATTTTTCTTCTGTCTGTCTGTATTCATTAAATAAGCATTTGCCGGCTACGCTTCCGCTTCTGGAAGAACTTGTAAAAAACGCGCGATTTCCTGAAGAAGAATTCAAAACATACATACAGAACAAGAAAGAAAAATTTTTCAGCGATGAAGCAAAAGTGGCTAACGTTGCAAGAAAAAAATTCACGCAACTGATCTTTGGAGATGCGCATCCTTATGGTCATTATCTGGTGGAGAATGAATTTGCCGGGCTAAACAGGGACACTTTTGCGGATTTTTTCGGGGCAGCCTATTCAGCGGATAAATGCCATATCGTGGTTTCCGGAAAAATAGACCCCAGGCTCGGTGATCTTTTTGAAAAACATTTCGGAGGCGAGGATTGGAAAAGAAGTGCAAAAAATAACATCCTCAGCCAGATTCCGGCCGCGCAAACCCACAGTCAGAAAAAACACTTTGTCGAACGAAAAGATGCAGTTCAGTCGGCTTTGCGCATTGGCCGTTTGCTTTTCAATAAAACGCATCCGGATTATCTGGGAATGCAGGTGCTCAATACCGTGTTGGGTGGATACTTTGGATCCAGACTGATGTCCAACATTCGCGAAGATAAAGGATACACTTACGGAATTGGTTCTGGAATGGTATCACTTAAATCAGCTGGTTATTTTTTCATTTCAACGGAAGTAGGGGTGGATGTATGTTCGAATGCACTCAAAGAAATATATTTTGAATTGCAACGCCTGCGTGAGGAATTGATTCCCAAAGAAGAGCTGAGCCTGGTATCCAATTACATGCTGGGTACTTTTCTGAGAAGCGCCGATGGCCCCTTCGCTCTTGCCGATAAATTCAAAGGGGTTTATGATTATAAACTGGATTATACCTATTACCAAAACTATGTCAAAACCATAAAAAATATCACTCCCGAGGAATTGCTGGCACTTGCCAATAAATATTTCAGACAGGAAGATATGATAGAACTGGTGGTTGGAAAGATGTAAGTTTTTTGGGAACTAAAAGCTACGGAAACCGAAATAGGGGATGAAAATAACGCTACCATGTCTTTGCCTGTTCATCTTGAATAGCTGCGCAATACCTGCAATTGCTCAAAGCAAGCCGGAAGGCAATACTGCCAGGCAGGCCGGAAAAGAAACCCTTCCCATCGGGAGATGGGCGCTGAAAGATGGAACAAGCACCGATAGTCTGACATTGAAGGGAGATGGTTCATTCTGCGAATCATCAACATCCTTTTTTACCGAAAAAAGAAAGAAGGCCTATATCCGTATGGTTCAGAAAGAGCTGACAGGCAATTGGGAGGTCACTTTCAGGTCTGACAACAGACTCGAACTTTCATTCACCTGGATTGAAGCCGGCAACAAACTGGTCCATAAAAAGCGTTTGCAGTTTGATGTTCAAAAGGATCTGCTTGCGGATCACCACCGGTATTGAATTTATAACTGATTGAATCACAGGGAATCCCGCCTTAGGCGACCTTTTTCGAGGACCGCTTTTTTACATTCATTTTGCTGGTAACCTTAATTACGCAGGTCTTTTTAAACACCCGTAAACAGTAGGATTTGGGAATTATTTTGTGGTAGGACCCACGGGATGGAATCGGCTTTCTGTTTTCATGGAAAACCATTATAATGTATTGGTAATCAATGCGTAATCATCAGGTTTGAGCTTTGGAACTTTCGATGCTTATATGGTCGGGTTTTCCTATTCCGACCCGCCCAAAATTTTCCTGAATTCGGACTCGATTTGTTCCCTATTCTCTTTAAAATCCTCACGTACTTTCCTCTCCGCTTCTGCCCAGCTGGTAATTGGGCTATCCAGTTGTC
This sequence comes from Bacteroidota bacterium, assembly GCA_003151415.1. GTDB lineage: Bacteria > Bacteroidota > Bacteroidia > Palsa-965 > Palsa-965 > Palsa-965. The sequence goes on along the minus strand of PLXK01000217.1, from coordinate 5,466 downwards.
TGTTTGAAACCGTTTTATACCATTTTAAAACTTGCTCATTAGATTCCTGTTGAATCCTTGCTGTTCGCATGTTGAATACAATATTTATGGCAAAAATCCGCAGTTCTTCCAATTGAGTACATATCTTAGGTGGAAGAAAGAGTCTTGCAGCCCGAATTGCCTGCAGAAATTCCGCTATTTCATTCAGTGCATTTTGGTGTCGGATATTATTGTCGGACACCCATTCTGGTCCTTGAGCGAGGGTTGTTAAATGATAAAGGGCATCTTCGCAAGTACAAATTTTTGTGTGCAGATTTTTTATTATTTCCGCCCGTCCCAAATGCAAGTGTTCGAATCGAATCTTATGCTCCTCTGTAATTCTGGAAAGATCAGCCTTGTGTTTTTCAAGCCCCATATCCAATTCTGCTTTATGCCTGGCCATATCCTGGTCTAAAGAAGATTTGTATTTAATAAGACCAACTTCAGTAAACTTATTGATGGCGAATCTCAAAATTCCATATAGAAATGTAGAGAACAGGGTCATTCCACCAAAAAATTCCAGTATTTCTTTCACGTAAAGTATATGTTGTGATTATTTCTTCTTTTTCTTCTTTTCGGTTCCAGAATCAAATCCCTCAGAAAAGAATTCTTCAATCGGCATGTCAAATCCAAATTTGATGATCCGAACCAGGTTTGCAAAGCTGATATTCCGTTCCTTCCGCTCGTAACCACGCATCAGTGACCGAGCTATCTCACTTTCAACGGCCAGCTTCTCCTGGCTCATTCCACGCTCCTTCCGAATAGATACGATTCGATCAATAAGCTTGCCAAGGTACTTTATTTCTACGTCTTTCAGGTCGGATTTCATGGGGTAAATCTCTCGAAACCAGCTATCTTTAGTAACTCTATTAATAGACCCTCTATATATAGATATTATTGTGTATTTTTGACTAAATCCTCAAAACTACACGACATGAAAATAAAAACACAAAAAAATGGCTATTGGCGTAAGATCGCTGTTGCAGCATGTATTTTAACCTCATCCTTGCTCCTTTCATTTTGTGGAGGAGCGAAAACAAGCAATGTAAATGCGGAGTCGGGCTCAGTGTCCGCTCAGGGTGACGGGAAGCAGGTACTGGATACTCTCATGGATAAATACTGCGGATTATACATCAGTGGTGAAAGCACAAGTAGACCAGAATATATTTCGATTGGCAAATTTCCAGAGAACTCCAGAATACATCTGACTGGTCTTACAGAAGGAGGAAAGTACATCCCAGAAAAATATGTAGCAATTGAAAAAGCCATGGTCGGAAAGTATTTCTATGTAGAAAAGCCTTTATACTTTAATACCAAGAATATTCAGGATTATGCAGGTGGATATGTCGCTCCAGAGCAGGGTGATCTCCTTCTTGGGGTTGATAAATCAGGCGAAATTCACAACCAGAACTTTGACCACGCAACCGCCACGGGGAGAAATGATAACCCTTTGTTCCATCTGGGAGGATCGGGCACATATGGAAAGTTTGTCAAACGGGCTGATGGCAAATACAATATCTTCCTCAATAATGCCACTTATGAATTCAAGAAGGGCATTTGAATGACGGAGACTTCGATCAAATATTATTTCAATAGCACGGGGCCAAGGGGAGTAATTCCTTTGGCTCTTGAGTTTCGGTGGTATCGGGACAATATGTGGGAAATCGGATACGGACTGCTGGAGGGCGATGGCAGTATAAGTTATATGGGTGTTACGAATAATGGAGATGCGCACCGAATTTTGGGATTTGTATCGGATAAAATTCAACTTTTTTTAGAAGAAACGCCTGGTGCAATGGTGGTCATGATCGGGATTACTCCTGCCAGAGATAGGCTCTTTCGAAGAATCACTTCTTCGTATCCTTCACAAGTCAGCTCTAGAATTATTGCTTACGAAAGCCCTAACCAATAAAATTGCGAAATCTTTAGCATTAAAAATTCACGGATTTGCCGAAAAACTTACATCGTCCTCTCCTTTTTGACATAAAAGTGGTCATTCGCCTTTATTGACAGGGCATTTAAACCAATTTCAAAGACTACATTGGTCAATAAATAAATATTATTGTGATATAGATAGTTATTATACATTTGATGGTACACAATATCCAACTCATCAAATCATTTACTCAAAAAACGCAATTGTATGAAAATAATCTACTCTTTTCTTCTTGCGAGTTCAACGCTAGGCTTTATTTCCTGCGGTAATGGGAGCCCGTTTAAGAATGGACCTTCTTCAACGCAAAATTACGAACAAAACAAAATGTCTCTTGAAGATCAAGAGAAAAGTAACCCCACTCGGTTTCTTTCTTCCAAGGGAACATATAGAGAAGAAGTCTTTGGACACAAAAAAGTAATTGAAGGTACGATTACGAACAAAGCTACGGTTGCAACATTCAAAGATGTTGTTCTGCATTTTACTTTTTTAAGCAGAACTCAAACTATTATTGGAACAGCAAATTATGTGATTTATGATTTCTTTCTGCCGAATCAGACAAAACCATTCAACTTCAAGATAGATGCTCCTGGAGGAACAGCAACTCTTGGATGGGAAGTTGGAGCAGCAGTGCCTAAATAATATATCAGTACATCAATTTGAACCAAAATAAAAACTGACTAGCATGGCAACTATTAAATACTAGGGGGTAATTGCTGTAAAATATTTTGCAGCTACTGTACACAAATATCATATTTCTTACTTAAAAGTTATTGAAGTGTCAGATATAGGAACCTCTTGTCCTGGGAAATTGTACACAAAAGATGAAGTGATTTCCTTAATGAAACTAAAACCATTTTTCACTTTAGTTTGGGACTACTCTAAAAGTAACTGGCAGGTAGGAGCTGAAGTACAAACAGAAGTAGTTCAAGGCACCACTTACTTGAGAACAAAGAGCGATACAACAACTCTTGACAATCTAGCTAACTTTATTAGGGTAGATTATTTTGGTTAATAAATTCATCAAAAGAATAAATTATTAAAATCATTTGTAAACTTAAAGCTTTAAAACTATGGGCATAGCAAGAGGGATTTTCTCAGTAAAATGTAACGGTTGCGGCAAGCAACATGATATTTCTGCAGAGGACGCAGATTTCGAACTTATTTCAAGCACTGAAGAGCCGATGGGTCCAGACAATCTCTATTCCTGGGAGCATGAATTTATTTGTGAATGTGGCCAGGAAATTGAAATTATTTACGAAGTTTCAGAATATCCAACAGGCACTTTTAATAATGAAATTATTACAATTAATGGTGGTGTCGAGATAAGCAGATTTACTTTTGATTTTCATGGTGAACTTGAGGAGGAGTAATGCTTCTATTTATTTAAGAATTATATAATATTAACCACAAAATATAAAATTATGGCTACAGGGGAAATTCAAAAAGGCGATTCTGTTTATCATGTTTCCAACAAATCATTGACCTTAGGAGTTGACTGGGTAAAGGATAGCAATGCGGGTTGTTCATGGATTGATTCAAAGGGATGTCCACAAGCAGAAAAATATCATGTAAATACTCTTGTGAAAATTATAAAAGATGAAAAAGATGACTCAAGTGATGCTGGAGGTGTTTATATCGCTTAAAGTTCGGAATTAATATTCTGATGGATCAACGTCTATTTTCCAAAGCAATTCCAATGGTATTGTTTTTCTGAAGGGAATGCCTTCTTTGTTTATCCAAGAAGTTATTGCCAACTCATTTTGAATGTTTTCAATAACCATCACCTGGTACCAGTGATCTTTTAACGTCTTTATCTTATTGGGTTTTAGTATAACTAATGATGTTTCCATGATTTTTATCTTGTTTATGGTATATCTCTTTAAATAAATAGTCAAAAAAAAGTAATTATGGAAAGTAAAGCTCTAACATATGAGTATTTAATCAGAAGAGCACATCAGTGTGCGAGGTATGGGGCAGCAGGTGCAGACGCTGATACATTTAGGAATTTCGAAAAACTGTCGAGTTCAGTTGCTGCCTCAGGAAGTGATGGCTCTAAGAAATATAATGAATATATGTTTAGCGCAGGGAAAGTTTGCGCTTATCTAAAAACAGCAATTACTTTTGTTCTTAACACGTACGAATCCAAGTTAAGTAACGATCAAAAAACCGAGCTGGAAGATGTTGAGTTACTTTTGAGCTATCCTCCAACAGAGGCAAAAATTTTTGAGGCAATAGGACGAGCTGAAGCAGTAATGCTTGCCATCGGGCTTTTCCCCCAATAATTTAATGTAAGTGAATCTTTTTTATCTTTATTCCATATCTCCAACAGATTATCATTTAAATTTATAGTCAAAAAGGGATGTTATAAGATATAAAAATCACAAAAAGGCCGATTTTTCACTTTAGGGCTATTATCCCAGATAAATCGTACAAAAAATGGTGCATGTTATTGATTTACAGTAAGTAATATGGATTGATTTACAAAAAGTAGAGTGGGGCAGAGTGTCTTTATGAACAAATGACTAATGATAAACGATGCAAAAATGTCAGGTTACAGTGAAAAACACGACTACTTTTACAATATATATCAGAAATTTTGAACAATTGATTGCATATCAATCGGATATCTGTATGTTTGTTTCAACATATAGCATTTGATAAGATTCGTATTTAATTATTTATTAATCAAGTAAATGTTGTATATTTGCCGCCCTTTAGCTAAATTTAACGCTAGTAATAAGGCTGAAAAAAAGAAATGAATACAGGTGAATTCAATAGTGTCCTGAGAGAGAAAATAGCTAATATTATTCTCTACTTGACGAGAGGTCAGCGAATTCATTTTGTCAAAATTTTAAAACTCCTTTATCTTACTGATGAATTTGCTCTTAAGCAAGAAGGTGCTCCAATTACCTGGCTACAATATAATGCTTGGAAGCGGGGGATTGTTCCTGTTGATGTATATAATGAAGTAATTGCAATTGCTAAAGGCAAAGAACCTATAGTAGATGAACAATCACTATATCTATATCAATACCTAAATTGTATTGAAGAGGATGGGAAAAAATTGCTGATTCCTCAAAAAGACGCTGATACTGACACACTTTCTGATTTTGACATAGAAATTCTTGATAAAATTCTTGCTGAATACGGTGATAAAACGACTGAAGAGCTTGTTGAAATTACTCATTCTGAAGGAAGTTTATGGCATTCTGCAGTGACCCAAAATAATTTAGATGAGCATTTCAAATTAGTTGGAGATGAGTCTAATGTTCCCCTTCAATTTATCTCCTTGTTAGATTCAGACTTTAAAAAGTCAGTTTATTCAGAATCACTTGATTCATTGCGTATTAATAAGTACTTTTAGGCCTTACCCCATATATTAATCGGGCATGGTCAATATTACTTTTGAGGTTTCCCTTTTTAAGGAGGGGAATATTCTGCGTATAAGTGATTTTCAGTTCAAACCTACGGATCTACCGAAGCCTAGGTATAATGGTATCGGTTGTTAGGAC
>PLXK01000083.1 GCA_003151415.1 Bacteroidota bacterium | reverse complement strand
TCGCAATAGGTTTGTGGAATAAAGCCGTACAGACAGGGAACGATATTCGAAAATTTCTGGGGACGGTCTATTTTCAAATAACCGCTCACTTTATCAACCTCATATTTCACCGTGTCGGTGGGAACAATTTCAATGAAAACCGAAACCAGTTCCGGGGCCTGCTCGCCAATTGAGATTCCATGCCAGGGATGCGCTTTGAATTTTAGGTTCATAATTGATCATTCAGGTTAAGGCATTTTTTTAACGAGGTAGAAAATAACATACATACACACCAGAGAAATCAACAAACACCAGAGTTTCCAATAATCCGTGGGCTGGATCAGAACCCTCTCGGGCATGGTTTCGTTTTTCTTGCCGAGTACTTTTTTCGTTCCAAGGGTTTTCACAAGAAAAGCCTGCTCATCAGAATAACTCATGCGATTCAGGGCTTCGAAGTAATCGTCGCCGGCAACAATCTTTTTCCGGCTTCGGCTGCAGAAGTTCAGTTCGAGCTTGCCGTATTTGAAATATTGCGCATACACGATCCATTCCTCTCCCTTCGAAAAACTCATCTGGCAGTCGGATGTGCAATCAAAACGAACTTCATTTTGTGGAAATGATTCACCCTTGAATAAGGAGGACAGTGTAAAATAGGCGGTGCTGAACCCTTCTTTGCAAACAGACACAGAGTCTACCTTGCCTTCGAATATTACATCGTAAACGGTAAACTGTTCCTTGCTGATGGGCGGATGCTCTGAACACTTGCAGGCCCAGGCTGCATCCAAAGGGATAAAAAGAAAGAATAAAACAAACCATCTGCAAAACGGGGCCCGGCAAACCGGACTCCATGGCATACAAAAAATGCTGGAAAGGTTATTCATCATTCAATAATACTCATTTTCCGGGTGATGCGGTTCATGCCACATTCCAGGTTATAATGGTAAATCCCGGGCCGGAGTCCTGCCGCTTTGGCGTTGAATATATAATCATGCCCTCCTTTATCCATTTTCTGATTCTCATATAAAACAGCCACTTTCTTTCCAAGCATATCGTAAATGGAAAGGGTGACTACTGTTTTATCAAGCAGGTCGAAGTGAATCAGTGTCGATTCGTTAAAAGGGTTCGGAATGTTTTGTTCCATGGCCATCGGTGCAAAATCAAAGGCTTTGTTTTCATAAATGCCCAGCATGGTGGCATCAATCAGCGCTGTCCATGCGCTCAATATTTTACCGTTGTAGGCCATCCAGATGGGGCGAACCATTTTGTCATGCGCCGAAATACCGATGTAGTCGCCAAAAAATACGGAGGGATCGGGAACAAAAGCCTTTTCGTTTACCTTAAATTCAAGGAAAGAGCTCCCGCCGTCTGTAGAACGCGCCAGATAGACATCCGTTGAATCTCCCGATACATAGGGCCGTGTTGAGTCTCCGGAAGCATACGCCCGTCTGTCGTAATAAAGCACATAAATATCACCATTGGCCTGGTCAATGGTCATACCCGACATAAACTGTTGTTTTCCGGGCGGATCATTGTTGACTCTGAACGGAGCAGACCACGTTATGCCCCCATCGGTTGATTTCACCAGAAAGATATCGGTATCGGTGGTTCCATTGCGCTGATCGCTCCAATTGATATAGATGGTTCCCCGGTGAGGGCCATGGCTCAGATCGCAGGCAGTAACGGGCAAGCCGTTGCAGCGAAAAAGACCGGAAACATTGTAGTCCCATCCTCCCGGGATGGTATTTACCAGCAATTCCTGTGGCATCCATGAATTTCCATCATCGAACGACTTGTTGAAAACAAGTCCCTGGGGTCCGGCCCAGCTCACATAGATTTGACCTGCTGGCCCCACACAGGGTACTGCCCCTTCCACCGTACTGTCTGAATCGATACAATCACCTGCTTGTTTGCTGATCCGTCGGGGGCTGGTCCAGGTTGCCGCATTATCAGCCGACTTGGAAAAAAGAATCACCGAACTGTCGGAAGACTTATGACTGCCATACACATCGAACTGGGTCCAGCATACATAAATTTCATTGGTGAGCGGATTCACTGCCGCCCAATGTTTGTCCTGCACTTTGGTGCCGTTGAGTCCGGTATATGTACCATTGTTGTAAGTCTGTCCGCCATCTACAGATCTGTGGCACACGATCCTGTCCACCCAATTGCCCATACCGCCTGGAGGATTGCTCAGATGCATGAAATAAAAATTGCCTGCCGTATCGGTAAAAGTGCAGGGATCGCCGTAGACCCCATTTCCCGGAGAAACGAGTCTTTTACCGGTCCAGGTTGAACCGCCGTCGGAACTGAAATAGTAATTGTCGAGATTGGCGCCGGCAACCACCTGATGGTGATTCCGGGGATTTATACAGATCGTCACTTCTTCAGGAGCGTGTTGGTTGCCGATCTGAATGTTTGTGAACTGAGCCTTCGCACCTGTTGTAATCAGGAAACTCAAGGAGAGGGTCAGATACAAAAATGGTTTCATCCGGACGATTTAGGGTTCTCAAAGATAGCGATTTTAGGCGGATCCGGATTGTATCCGCTATGTTCAGAAAGGGCATGGGCCGTTTTATTCATTCCAACAGGCCAATTCCGACGGTCAAAAAGGTGAAAACAAATCCTTAATGAACAAAGCGCCGTAAATTCCACAGGATTTGTAATTTCGCGAAGCATGAACAGCCCCCGTAAAGTAGCTTTCCATACCCTTGGTTGTAAACTCAATTATTCCGAAACATCGGCCATTTCAAGGCTTTTCGAAAAAAAGGGCTATGACCAAGTGGAATTCGATCAGCCTTCGGATGTTTATGTGATCAACACCTGCTCTGTAACGGCCAATGCCGACAAGGAATGCAAGTCGATTGTCCGCAACGCCTTGAATGTCTCTCCCGATGCTTTTGTGGTAATCATCGGTTGCTATGCCCAGCTCAAACCGCATTTAATAGCACGTATAGATGGCGTTGACATCGTGTTGGGCGCATCGGAAAAATTCAAATTGCTCAATTATCTCGATGATATAGCCAAACGTGCCCAGGCAGAAGTCTTCAACTGCGAAATTGCCGATGCCAATGTTTTTGTTGATGCCTATTCTCTGGGAGGCAACCGGACACGTGCTTTTTTAAAAGTACAGGACGGATGTGATTACACCTGTTCTTTCTGCACCATTCCCCTTGCCCGGGGCAGCAGCCGAAGCGACAGTATTGAAAACAGCGTAAAAAACGCAGCGCAGATTGCCTTTGAGGGAGTCAAAGAAATCGTTCTGACAGGCGTTAATCTGGGCGACTTCGGCAAAGGACTCACCGGAGGAAAGAAAAAAGAAACGGGCTTCATCGATCTGATCAGCGAACTGGATCAGGTGGAAGGCATTGACCGTTTCCGCATCTCTTCGATTGAACCCAATCTGCTGAGCAATGAAGTGATTGAGTTTGTCTCCCGCTCGAAGCGTTTTGTTCCGCATTTCCACATTCCTCTTCAAAGCGGCTCAGACAAAATATTAAGAATGATGCGCAGAAGATACCTCACGGGTCTGTACAGCGAGCGAATACAAACAATCCGAACCTTGCTGCCACAGGCCTGCATCGGAGTCGATGTCATTGTCGGCTTTCCGGGAGAAACAGACGGAGATTTTCTTGAAACCTACAACTACCTGAACCAACTGGATATTTCCTATCTGCATGTTTTCACCTATTCCGAACGTGAAAACACAGACGCTGTGCTGCTTAAAGACAGTGTACCGCCTGCCACCCGAAAGAAAAGAAACAAAATGCTGCGTATTCTTTCAGCAAAAAAACTCCGGAGTTTTTATGAAAAATACCTGGGAACCGAACACACCGTTCTTTTTGAACAGGAAGGACCGGAGGGAACAATGCATGGATTTACCGAGAATTACATCAAGGTCAAAACAACATACAACGCGCTGCTATACAATACGGTGGCAAAAGTAACACTCAGCAGCATGGCCGAAGATGGCTGTGTACTGATCAATGGCGAAGCAGAACCTGCCGAGACACTCAAAACAACAACCAAGAATGCTGTTTCAGCATAGACTAAAGAAAAAAACGATATAGCCGTTTATTTACCTGATCAACTATGTATCCAACCATTTATCACGCAGTCAAAGACCTTTTCGGAGTCGATGTTCCTTTCCTGAAAATATTCCAGAGCTTTGGTTTCTTTGTGGCCATTGCCTTTCTTATTGCCGGTTACTTTTTCGCTGCCGAGCTCAAACGGAAAGAACGTATGGGACTTGTGGCCAGCACCCTGCGCAAGGTAATGAAAGGCGAACCGGCTTCCCAATCGGACCTGATCACAAATGCCATTTTCGGATTTTTGATCGGCTACAAACTGATCGGATTCCTTTGGAACTATGGAAGCATTTCTGAAAACCCGCGCGATTACATGTTATCCATACAGGGAAATCTGATCGGCGGAATTTTGCTGGCCACGGCTTTCACCCTGATGAAATACAGAGAAAAGGAAAAATTGCGCCTTCCCGAACCCAAACTGATGGATGTGCCTCTTCATCCTTATGAACATGTCAGCAACATGACGCTCATTGCAGCCGTGGCCGGACTGCTTGGGGCGAAACTTTTTCATATTCTTGAAAACCTGTCTTCTTTTGCGGACAATCCAATGGGAATGATCTTTTCGTTCAGCGGACTGACTATGTACGGAGGATTGATTTGCGGGGGACTGGCGGTTATTCTCTACGCCAACAAAAACAAACTTCCGGTGCCCCATGTCATCGATTCCTGTGCGCCCGGGCTGATGCTTGCCTACGGAGTCGGACGAATCGGCTGCCACGTGGCCGGAGACGGAGACTGGGGCATACCCAATACAGCGCCCAAACCCGGCTGGCTCGGTTTTCTTCCCGACTGGATCTGGTCATACAACTACCCCAACAATGTGAATATGGAATGCAACCCATTCATTGACGGAACGGTTGAACGTGCAAGCTGTCATTGCGACTGGAAACAAACCCCCTATCTTGTTGCCAAAGTATTTCCGACCCCTTTT
>PLXK01000116.1 GCA_003151415.1 Bacteroidota bacterium | reverse complement strand
GAACCTAAAAACGCACTGCTGTCGATGGTGAGTTTATTGGGGTTCACTTTCGGAATAACTGCATCGTAATTGGGATATTTTCCGTCGATCAGGCGGCAGATCAGTCTGGAATTTCCGAACACGAATTGAGCATTGGTTGTGTTGTATTCCACTTTTACATTTCCACCGGCCACACCCAGATTGTTTTTTAAAAGGTTCAGGGGCTTTTTGGGGAGAATGAAAGAAGCGGGTGTTTCCGTTTTGATGTCGCTGCGTCTGTATCTGACAAGGCGGTGTGCATCTGTTGCAACAAAGGTGGCTCCCTCCGGAGAGAACTGAACAAACACGCCCGACATGACAGGCCGAAGCTCGTCATTGCCGGTTGCAAAAATGGTTTTATTGATGGCCGAAAGCAGGGCCTCGGAAACGATTTCCACAGAAGAGGCGCCTTCAACAGCAGGAGCTTTCGGGTATTCGTCACCGCTTTGTCCTGTAACTTTGTATTTACCGTAATCGGAAGAAATTTCGATATTGAATTTCTTCAGGTCTGCCGAAAAGGTAAGAGGTTGTTCGGGAAAAGCTTTCAGGGTATCGATCAGCAATTTTGCCGGAATGGCAATAAGGCCGGAATCTTTCGACTCCACATTCATTGTGGTGGTCATGGTTGTTTCCAGGTCGGATGCAGAAATAGTCAAATCCTTGCCGTTGACTTCGAATAAAAAATTATCGAGAATAGGCAAGGTGTTTGACGAATTCAACACGCCATTCAATGACAGGAGATTTTTTAGCAGTGAGGAACTTGAAACAATAAATTTCATGTCAGGGGGGTATTTGTTAAAATGTCATCACAAACCAGCCTTTGCCGGATTTCATGAGGTTACAAATTTAATTTTAATGGAGGACATATTGAGCATAGTTTTATTTACTTTTTAACAGGCGCTTTATTTTTTGCAAAGTACTCAATATCAGGAATTAACTTGCCAAAAACATAATATTGAGCCACCACAAGCTCATTCTTGTTAATAAGTGCATACATGCGGTCCAGATCAAATTTTTCAGGTTTCCCTTTTGCATCCACCTCTTCGCGGTGCGGCTCCATGCCAAAAAGCTTTATTTCGGTTGTCCAGTCGTTCTTGTCTTTCACCGTGAGGATATAAAGCGGGCTGCTGCCCAGAATTGAATCACGTCTGGTTTTTTCCATCCCATTGAGAAAGGTTTCGAAACTCTGCCCGGCGAAATAAGTCAGATATTGCCTGACAGCCATGGTATCGAAATCAGGGTAGTTGGACTTGCCGGGCAGGGAAAGGACTTTGAATTTGTTGAAGGATGTCTGAATAACTTCGAAAGAATTGCCCTTTGCGGCAACGAATTCCATTTTCACCGATTTGATGTCGGGCGGATAAAATGAGAAAGCCGTGCGGTCTCTCCATTCATTCGGATTGGTATTGTAAACAGGGGTGAGGTAGCGATTTTGGCCTTCTATGCACATCACAAAGGGCCGCGCAGAATTCTGATTGGTCTCCGGGTCAGAAAGAAGCATATAGGTGCCGACATCATCCGGGGTTTCACCACCTACATAATACAATTTTATGAGCTTGTCGCCTTTGTATATTTCGATCTTTATAGCTCCGGTGACCAGGTTTTTGATGACATTGGTTTCGGCCTTGACTCCAACCATGCTTTTGACGGAAAGATTTTTAATGACGAAAAGCAGATTGAAAATGCCGTCATTTCTGGCCTTCCATTTGCCGTTTACTTTCCATTCGCCTGGTTTTTCCTTTTGCAGAGTCACCTGATGACCGGCTCTGTCTGCCAAAAAAATACGCGTAATGGAGGCTGTATCAGCAACGGCGAAATCACGAAGATCTTTCGGTACGCTGGAGGTTCCGCTTTTGCGCATGAGCAGAATTGCCGTTCCTCCAAGAAGCAAGACCACAATCAATGCAAGGGTGTTTTTTTTCATTCCTGTTTAAGTCTTTGATGTAAAATTAGTACGAATGCCGTCCGGGGGATGAACTGGGAATGAATTGCAAAATTAAGAACTATATTTCTTCTTCCGCAGGTAAAAACGGCCAAGTCCGAAAAGAATGACAAGAGCAATCGGAAGCACAGTATTGATTACTCTCCATTTCATTTCCTCATTCTTGATCTTTTTCTTATCCAGCAGGCGCAAAGTGATTTCACGTGCCCTCACCGAAATGAGTCCTGAATCATCGCAGAGATAGTTGACGCAATTCAAAATGAAATTTTTGTTGCCAAACATTTGCTGCATATACATATCATAGCCCAGCGGTACAAGCTGTCCCCGCTGAAACTCATTTCGGATCACATCGCCGTCGGAAATGACGATCATCTTTGTTTGTCTTCCCGTTTCCTTGAAACCGATCTGCTTGCTGTTTTTAATGGCGCTCGAAATGCGGTCTTTGTAATTCGATTCGAAAGCCCCTTCCAGGAGAATGGCTACCGGTTGAAAGGAATTGCGGAACTGACGTTCATCCGGCCGCATATTGACCATGGCCAGGGACACACGGGTAGGCGTGCTGGCAAGGCGTGTGTATTTTGACGAATGCAGCAGGATGGTTTTTCGGATTCCTTTTGAAGCAATGGTGTCCATGCCGCTGACAAACTGAAATTCGATCAGGTCCAGGTTTTTTACAATGGGGTGTTTGTCCGTTTCTGCAGGGCCTATCAGCGGATAAAAGAACCAGGGTTCGAGCTGGAAACGCGGCTGGCTTCCGGCCATGGCCTTATTTACCGGTATTCGTGCGCAGTTCAGATCCAGCAGAAGATTGCTGTTGATGCGAACCCCGTATTTGAAAAGCATATCCTCCAGATTCAAAGGATTGGGCAAGGCAAGGGTATATCCGTTTCTTTTCAGGCTGTCTACGGGGGTAAGCACCGGGTCGATCACCCAAAGCACCTTTCCTCCGTACATAATGAACTGATCAATCAGAAATTTGTCTTTCTCTGAAAAACTGCTGTCGGGTTTGGCAATGATGATGGCCTTGTATTTGGGAATGAGCATGGTGTCCCGGTTCAGGGTATCCATCAGCGAACGTACGTTCCCATTGATGCTGATGCGGTCGATCCGGTAATATTCTTCCAGGGAGGTGCTGATGTCTTTTGTATGGGTCGAATCCAGTTCATGATGCCCTTCTATAAAGGCAATCTTGGGTTTCAGTGAGACCTTCAGTTTACGGATGACATTTGACAATTCATATTCGAGCGCTTCAACCGATCCGTTTAGCTGCTGTTCAGGCGGAGTTCCTTTTTGAGTTTTGAGCAATTGAACGGGCAGTTCTTTCCCGCGGTACGAAACAACTGCTCCCGGGAAAATATATTGTTGTTTTACTCCGTTTTCTTCGTTCGACTCCAGGTTTGTCGGCTGAATACCTTTTTCATAAAGCTGTTTAAAAAGAGCGTCTTGCTGCTTTTTATCCTTATTGGCAGTCGGGTTGATGAATTCATATTCGATATTGTGCGAATAGGCCCGGAATTCATCCAGCATTTCCTTGGTTTCGTTGCGCAGTCTGACAAATCCGGCCGGAAAGTCGCCCTCGAGATAAATTTTAAAATAAACCACATCGTCGAGCTTGGTGAGAAGCTGCTTTGTAACCGGCGAGAGGGTATATCTTTTTTCCTGAGTCAGGTCAAAACGGTGAAATACGAATGAGGAGATGAAATTAATCAGCACAATGATGGTAAAGACCAACACCAGATTGATTAAATCCCTTCGCTTTTTGTTCACTTTCTGTTTCACCATTTGCGGCTTTCTATAACGGTTCGGGTGGCAAAAAGAAACACGCCGATCAAGCTGAAAAAATACAACATGTCGCGGGTGTCAATAACGCCCCGGCTCATGGATACATAGTGGGTATTGATGCTCAGGGAAAGCAGGAAACTGTCTGATTTCCCGAATATATCGAGTGAACTGAGGTTGTCGAATCCGATATAACAAAAAGCGCAAAAGGCCACGGCCATAACAAAGGATATGATCTGGTTGTCGCTCAGCGAGGAGGCAAAAATACCAATCGCTACAAAAGCTCCCCCCAGAAAGAGCAGGCCGATGTATGATCCCCACATCCCCCCGGTATCAATGTTTCCAACGGGGTTGCCCAGTTTATGCACGGAGTAGTAATAAACAAGTGTTGGAAGCAGGGAGAATGCCACAAGAACAAAGCCGGCCAGAAATTTGGCGAAAACGATTTGAATGTCGCGAATGGGGCGGGTAAGCAGCAGCTCGATTGTGCCTGTCTTGCGCTCTTCGGCAAAGGAACGCATGGTAATGGCTGGTATGAGGAACAAGAACACCCAGGGAGCAATTTCGAAAAGGGGGTTGATATTGGCATAGCCGTTTCTCAGGATATTGGATTCGGCCGGGAAGACCCACATAAACAGGCTGATCACCAACAGGAAAACAATGATGGCCACGTATCCAATCAGCGAACTTAAAAAACTCTTGATTTCCTTTTTGAGAAGTGCGTACATATATGCTGTGCAAAAATAGCATTTTTGAGTTGATGTATAGCCATGTTCTGAGAACGGGTCAAATAAACCGGAAATTTTCATCAGTAAAAGACACTGAAAAGGCGATCTACAAATACGTATTTATACGGTTGTTTTTCGTAATGCTTGAAAATACCTTTGTTTTTCAATACTGTTGAAGAAAAGCAAAAAGCAAACAATTAACGGGTATAAACAGATTTAACCACAAGAAAAATGATAGGCCCCCCATATCTGAATGATGTATTCAGCCGAAATCCTCCCGATTGGACCCTTACCGAGGCTCAAATCAGGCAAGCACTTATCGAACATCCTGAAGATGAGTTAGGCATACTCCATATCCTCCATCTGGGTCATTACATGCAGGGTGAATATGACGAATGTCTGGAAACCTGTGAACGGATTCTTCGTCTGCCCTGTGACAACCAATACAAAGCCGAAGTATTGAATACCATGGGCTATTGCTATGCCCAAAAGTTCATGAGGGCCAGGGCTGTTGAATGTTATCACAAAGCCCTCGAGAATGACCCTTTGCAGGGCGATGCGCTCAATAACCTGGGTGAACTCTATGTCGAAGAATGCAATTGGGACAAGGCCATTGAAACATTCGAACTGCTTCTCAAAAATGAGGCCTGGCAAATTGAGGCATTGGAAAATCTGAGCTACCTGCATCACCTCAGACAAGAATACAGGCTTTCCATTGATTATTATAAAAGAGCCATTGAACTTGAACCGGATGTCGATTACTGGCCGGGTCAGGTTGGGAAAATGTATTACCAGCTTAAGGAATATGAGGTTGCTGAAGTCTGGTTTCAAAAGCAATTGGTGATGAATAAATCTTCAGAAGAAGCGTATTATGGAATTGGTTCCTGCAAACAGGAAAAAGGAGATTTCTATCTGGCCATGCACAACTATTCTGAAGCGCTCCGTATCAACCCCGAATATCCACGTGCTTTGAACAATATCGGAAAGCTCTATTTTGATTACGAAGGAGATATCAAAAAGGCCATCGAAATGATCGAAAAGGCAATCAGCTGCAGCAGCGATGATGATACCGACATCCGTTCCACGGCATACCTCAATCTGAAGAGAGTCTATAAAAAACTGGCCGACGATGACAAAGCCGACTTTTACCACATGAAATTTATGGAATGCCTGGGCTTTACCTACGAACTGGAAACGGATGAAGGCGATGAAGATGAAGAAAAGGAATCCAGGTGAGAATAAGGAGTCCGGGGATTAGCTTCTTTGCTGTCATATTTTTCGAAATTTTTTTTATCCGCAGAAATTGAAGAATTTAGCGCAAATAAGCCTTTGCAGCAATGAAAGTTTTAAAATTTGGCGGCACTTCGGTCGGATCGGCTGACCGGATAAAGAACCTTGTACCTCTTGTCAATTCCCCGGAACCCAAAATCGTAGTGCTTTCTGCAATGAGTGGTACAACCAATAATCTGGTTGAAATCGCTCAGTCATTTTATTCAGGAAATCAACAGAATGCCAAACAACAGCTTGATCTCCTGGAAAGCAAATACCAGGATGTCATCCGCCGGCTTTATACAAAGGAAGAGTTTTACATTCAGGCCAAAGAACTGCTTCGTACTCATTTTGATTACATGCATGCCTTTCGGATGGATATATTCACTCCCAACGAAGAAAAGGCCATCCTCGCCCAAGGCGAACTTCTCTCAACAGCTTTGTTTCATTACCATCTTTCGGAGCTTGGAATACCCTCAGTACTGCTGCCAGCGCTTAATTTCATGCGCATTGGCGAAGACGAAGAACCGGATTTGAACTACATCGAAGAAAACATCCGGCTTGAACTGGACAAATATCCGCCAGCAACTATTTACATCACGCAAGGGTATATCTGTCGCAATGCCTTTGGACAATCCGATAACCTCAAACGGGGAGGAAGTGATTATACGGCCACATTGATTGGTGCCGCGCTGCGGGTGGAGGAAATTCAGATCTGGACCGATATCGACGGCATGCACAACAACGATCCGCGGATCGTCGAAAAAACTTACCCCGTTACAGAATTGTCTTTTGACGAAGCGGCCGAGCTGGCTTATTTCGGAGCTAAAATACTTCACCCTACCTGTGTTCTGCCAGCGCAGCAACGCCGCATTCCGGTGCGTCTGCTCAATACGATGCAACCCCAGGCAAAAGGTACATTGATTTCCGAAACGGTTTCGGGCGAACGTTTCACGGCGGTTGCCGCTAAAGACGGAATTACTGCCATCAAGATCAAATCGGGCCGCATGTTGCTCGCATATGGATTTCTTCGCGCTGTTTTTGAAGTGTTCGAACGTTACAAGACTCCGATTGATATGATCACCACTTCCGAGGTGGCCGTTTCGGTAACCATTGATCAGATCAAAAATCTGGATGTCATTGTCAATGAGCTGCAGGAAATTGCTACTGTGGAAGTCGATAAGGATCTGAGCATTGTTTGTATCGTCGGCAGTTTTTCGGCAGGTACAGAAGGCTCAGCCCTTAAAATATTCGAATCTTTGCGTTCCGTTCCTATACGGATGATCTCTTATGGCGGAAGCGAATACAATGTAAGTATACTCGTTAAGACAGAACACAAAAAGCAAACGCTTCTTGCACTGAATGATGGATTATTCCAGAACTGAATCCCAAAATATGTTTCCAGAAGCTCTTCTCCATACCTTTCAAAAATACCCGACCCCATTCTATTATTATGATCTGGCTGTGCTTCGGGAAACACTTCAGAGAATAAAAACAGAATCGGGTAAACATGGATTTTATGTGCATTATGCGCTCAAGGCCAATGCCAATGAAGAGGTTTTGGCTTCGGTCAGAGAATTCGGTCTGGGAGCCGATTGTGTAAGCGGCAATGAAGTGAAACGGGCTGTGGAATGTGGCTTTGCTTCAGAACAAATTGTCTTTGCCGGAGTCGGGAAAAATGATGCAGAAATAAATTATGCGCTTGGAAAAAACATTTCCTGTTTCAACTGCGAGTCCCTTCAGGAACTGGAAGTGATCAATGGACTTGCTGCAACGGCAGGAAAAACTGCCCAGATTGCCTTGCGCATCAACCCGAATGTGAATGCCAATACGCACAAATACATCACTACGGGTCTGGAAGAAAACAAGTTCGGCATCAATCTCTGGGAGCTTGAAGAGGTCGTTGGCCGTTTAAAAGAACTGAAAAACCTTTATCTGACGGGGCTTCATTTTCATATTGGCTCGCAGATCACAGACCTGAGTTCATTCAAATCGCTTTGTCTGAGGGTAAATGAAATACAGGGCTGGTTTGTTTCCCGGAAGATAAAGATTGAAAATGTCAATGTGGGTGGTGGATTGGGTGTTGATTACCACGCCCCGGATACCAATCGCTTTCCCGATTTCGCGGCCTATTTCGATTTGTTTAAGGAGTTTCTGGAACTCAGACCTGGCCAGCAGGTTCATTTTGAACTGGGAAGAGCCGTTGTCGCTCAATGCGGGTCGCTCATCTCAAAGGTCCTTTATATTAAAAAAGGCGTCAAGACGAATTTCGTTATCCTCGATGCAGGCATGACCGAATTGATAAGACCTGCCTTGTACCAGAGTTACCACAAAATTGAAAATGTATCCAGAGAGGATTTAACCGCCAAAGTGCCCCTGCCTGCTCCTTGCAAATACGATGTGGTGGGTCCAATCTGCGAATCATCAGATTGTTTCGGAAAAGCGGTTACCTTGCCCGAGACCTTTCGGGGTGATCTGATTGCCATCCGGAGTGCAGGCGCTTATGGAGAAGTGATGGCTTCTGAATACAATCTGAGAGACAAGGTAAAAGCTGTTTACTCAAAATAAGAGGAATAGATCCTTTTATTTCTTCTCTTTCAGTTTATTCTGAAATACCTTTTTGAACTTGTCCACTTTGGGTGAAATCACAAACTGGCAATAGGGTTCGCTGCCATTGAGTTCGAAATAATCCTGGTGATAGTTTTCCGCTTTGTAGAATACAGTAAAAGGTGTTATTTCAGTGACAATGGGCCCGTTAAAAGCTCCTGAAGCATCCAGCTTCTTTTTGTATTCCTCTGCCAGTTTCTTTTGCTCCGGATTGTGGTAAAAGATGGCTGAACGGTATTGCGTGCCCACATCATTTCCCTGTCGATTTAAAGTAGTCGGGTCGTGGGCCTGCCAGAAGGCTTCCAGCAATTCCTCATAACTGATCTGGCTGCGGTCGAAATACACCTGGGTGACCTCAGCATGGCCCGTTGTTCCATTGCATACTTCTCTATAAGACGGATTTTTGACATGTCCGCCCGAATAGCCCGACTCTACCTTGACAACACCTTTCAGCAATTGAAACTGGGCTTCCACGCACCAGAAACAGCCTCCGCCAAAAGTGGCCGTATCTATTCCCGTTGCGGGCATTGGTTTATTGGCAATGGGTTCTGTCTTTGAGTCCATGTTATTGATTTTGGGTTGCTGTGCACAGGAGACAAGAGCAATGCCTGTTAATATGACGCTGAATAAATAACTGAATGTTTTCATACCTGTGTGTCTTATGCTTTCAATTACGATAGAAAAGGTACGAAGGATTTCTTTGATTGATACTATTATGTTAAGAGATGTTAAGCAATAAGAAACGGGTTAACCATCAATTTCCATATTTTACATAGGAAGGAGAGAGGAATTGATTTCTGCATACGTTGATTCCAGGGAGATCATTCATCCAAATATTTCACAATCGGATAACTCAACTTAATCAGGAAGAGGTTGGTTTCTGCCTGTTTGCGGTCGCTTTTTGAGAAAACAACATTATACCCGTATCCTACCGATATCCAGTTCCAGCCGAAGCCTATTTCGGGCCTGTAAAACCAACTGGCCTTCGTATACTGCGGACCTTGAGTAAAGCCAAATTTAGTGAGGTCAAACAAAACAGGAGCGGTCAGGTGAAACAGCGAGAACGTGAATTCACGGGAACTGGCCTGGTTGAGATTCTGGTTGTAGCCAATGATAAATGC
>PLXK01000019.1 GCA_003151415.1 Bacteroidota bacterium | reverse complement strand
TGAGGTTCCTGTATAGTTTTATCACTATCCTCATTGGTTTCAATACGCTGACGGGATATGTTCAGTTCAATTTAAAAAAGACACCCGAAGCAGCGCTTCAGGCCAAACACAAGCTGAAGTTCATGAGCTTTAACACCAAGCTCTTCGACCTGTATAACTGGTCGCACAATCTGGAAACCCGCAGCAAAATATTCGACCTGCTTAAAACCGAATCGCCCGACATCATTTGCATGCAGGAATTCTACACCTCCGATAAAGGTCCGATGCGAAACCTGGACACACTGATCAAATTTCAAAAAGCAAAATATTTTCATTCCGAATACATGGTCACTCTTCGCGGAACCGATCATTGGGGCATGGCTACCTTCAGCAGTTACCCCATTGTAAACCGAGGACATATCGATTTCAATGTTCAGGGCAATAACAGCTGCATTTATACCGACATCAAAATTGATGAGGATACCATCCGCGTTTACAACGCTCATCTGCAATCGATGCACTTCAGCTACCGCGACTACAAATATGTAGAGAGCGTGCTCGACGCAAAAGAACTTGGTGAAATGGAAGCGTCCCGAACCATCCTGCGGCGCCTGAAATGGGCCTTTCGCAGAAGGGCCGGCCAGGCAGACATCATTTCCGAGCACATCCGCTCCTGCCGTTATCCGGTAATCGTTTGTGGCGATTTTAACGACACGCCCGCATCTTATACCTATCATACACTTAGCAAAGGAATGCAGGATGCCTTCCTCGAGAGTGGCAATGGTTTCGGCCAGACATATTTTGGAAAGTTCCCTTCCTTCCGAATCGATTACGTGCTGCACAGCAAAGAAATTTTGACCTGGGATTTCCGAACCATCATTACCGATCTGAGTGATCATTATCCCGTTTGTTGTTCGATTGCGATGAAGAAGCAGTAGAATAATTGGAGTACCGGCTTCAACACTTTTTCGCTTAGTTTGTCTGATGACAACTGAGAATACCCAATCCGAGCCCATACCCCACGACCCTTTTGCTGCACTCCGGATACGGGAATTCAGTTTTTTTGTCTGCGCCCGATTTTTGCTGACGCTGGGCATCCAGATGCAAAGTGTAATTGTGGGTTGGCAAATTTACAGCCTGACCAAGAACGTGCTTGATCTGGGTTATATCGGATTAACAGAGGCCCTCCCTTTTATTGCCCTTTCCTTTTTCTCCGGACATGTCGCCGACCTGATCAGCCGGAAAAAAATTATACTGGTCGCAACCAGCTGCCTTGCAGTATCAACGTCTGCTTTGTGCTGGTTCTCCACAGATGCTTCCGGCATCATTCATCAGTATGGCATCACACCCATCTTCATCCTGATCGGAACAACCGGAGTCATCCGTTCGTTTATGGGACCCTCCTTCCCTGCTTTCATGTCGCAGCTTGTTCCCCGGTCGCATTACACCAACGCAGCAACCTGGAACAGCACCGTGTGGCACGCCGGATTCATTGCAGGAAACGCCTGTGGGGGACTGCTCTGCATCTTCGGCCTGCCCATCGCTTATGGGGTGGATGCCTGCATTGTTTTCAGTTCTATGGCGTTCATAGCGCTCATCGGATCGAAACCGATCCCGGTGAAGGAAAAAGTTGAATCACTTAGTGAAAGCCTTTCTGTCGGATTGAAATTTGTCTTCAACAACAAAATCATTCTCGGGGCATTGTCTCTTGACCTCTTTGCCGTCCTCTTCGGAGGTGCCGTAGCGATGCTTCCCGCCTTTTCTGACAAGATCCTGCATTNNTTCGGATTTCTGCGTGCAGCCCCTGCAACAGGTGCCGTTGTTACAGCCTTCATCCTGGCTTATATCCCCCAGAAAAAGAATGCGGGCCGAAACCTTCTCTTTGCCATTGCCGGTTTCGGTGTTTGTATGATTCTCTTTGCTTTGTCAAAAAACTTTTATCTCTCACTCTTCCTCCTGGCTCTTTCCGGTGCATTCGATAATGTAAGTGTGGTGGTGCGTCATACAATTCTTCAATTGCTTACCCCCGACAATATGCGCGGAAGAGTTTCGGCGGTGAACAATATCTTCATTGGCTCATCCAACGAAATCGGAGGCTTTGAATCGGGACTCACTGCCCGCCTCATGGGACTTGTCCCTTCCGTCATCTTTGGAGGAGCCATGACTTTGGTGATTGTTTTCATCACCGCAAAGGTTTCTCCATCCATCCGGAAATTGAATCTAAAAGCTATAGAATAAATCGTATGACTGTAAAGTCCATGCAAAACACCTCTGTGGTTTTCTCTGTGACCCCGGTGTCTCAAATGTTTGTTTTTGATTTGGAGAAAAATGTTTGGATTGGACATTAGATACAAATTATAGCGTGGATTCCACCCTAATCATTTTTTTAACCATGGAGACATGGAGGCCATAGAGAAAAGCATGGAGAAACAAAAAAGCGTGCGAATAATTTATTGCTCCGTGGCCCTCCATGCTCTCCGTGTCTCCATGGTCAATTTGTTGTTTCGGGTGTCAAAAATGGCTGAGGCTCTTCAGATGTTTAGTTAATTTCGTTTGTTTAAATAAAAGACAATCACTAATTTGGATAAGTAGAATGAATTCCTTTTCAAATGACGACACCAATCGACAAGACATACTGGGAAAAGCGCTGGAGCGAAGGGGAAACCGGCTGGGACATTGGTTCGGTATCCAGGCCCCTGAAAGAATATATCGATCAGCTGGAAAACAAGAACTTACGAATCCTCGTTCCGGGATGCGGGAATTCCTGGGAAGCTGAATACCTTCTGAATAATGGCTTTCTGCATACCGATGTGGTTGATTATTCCTCCCTCGCCATCGAGAGTTTTCAAAAACGGGTGCCTTCCTTTCCCAAAGAGCAGATTTATTGTCTCGATTTTTTCGAGATGAAAGGCGATTACGACCTGATTATCGAACAAACATTCTTCTGTGCACTCGCCCCCAAACTGCGGGCGGCCTATGCACTTCAAATGCATGAATTACTTGTTCCCGGTGGCAAACTTGTCGGACTCCTTTTCGATGAAACAGGCAGTACTGACAAACCTCCTTTCGGCGGAACCCTGGAAGAA